>CAZHAY010000108.1:3679-7730 GCA_964530545.1 uncultured Marinobacter sp. | reverse complement strand
GTGTGCTGCTTCAGATAGCCATGGAGCTGGTTCGCATCACTGCTGGCCATGCGCAGGTCTTTGTCCCCAACAAACTGTGCCCAGCGGAAGCAGAACGTGCAGTAAGAGTGACAGGTCTGGCCCTGGGCCGGGAAGAACAACACGGTTTCGCGATACTTGTGCTGGATGCCTTCCAGGGGAACTCCATCCAGCATGGGCAGGTTCATTTCCATCTGGCCGGCGGGGTGCGGGTTCAGATCGTCGCGAATCTCTTTCGCCACTTGCTGGATCAGCTTCCTGTCCGCGCCTTCCCTGTGCAGTTTGGCCATGCGGTCGAAGTGTTCGTCCTTCAGCATGCCTTTTTGCGGAAACACCAGCTGGTAAATCGGATCGTTGGGCACCTTGTCCCAGTTGATCAGTTCATTGATCACGTATTCGTTAACACGGAAAGGCAGCACGCTGGCTACCACTTTCATCTCGAACAGAGTCTCTTCAGGGAGATTCTGGATAATTTCAATCTTGTCGAGCTGACGGTCCGTGTAAACCTGAAAACGACGCTCTTCAAACTCGACGGACGGAATCCGGTTCGGGAAGGTGACGATAGAATTCATGGGTCGCCCTCTGTCTGGGTGTGAAATGGTCAGCGGCCGACCGGATCGTATCAGCCACCACTGGTCAAAAAACGGGCAGATAAGTATACAGGAAAGTAAGATCATTTTCAGGTCTAATGAAAAACAGGACCGTCTGATTCGCTCGTTGCGGCCAGCCTGCTGCCGTCTAACTGAAGGTCCATGCGGCTTTGGGGATATTTTCAGAGATTTTAACGACTTGAGGGAGCGTCGCGCCGGCCGAGGATTACCCTAAAGTTATTTAGGGTGAAAAGCATTGTGACGTGCGGAACATGGACCGACGCTAAACGTCTGTTCAGGTATTCCCTCTCCCCAGAGCTCGCTTGTGATGGGTGTCGCAAGTTGGCAACATCACTTCTATAGTCTTGTCAGTCCTACGCTGTTTTTGACGCCAAAAACTTCTGCCAAACCCACCACAACGGGTTTCTCCGGTGATCCTGATCTATGCTTGTGGTGATGGTTTTTACGGGACCGGCGTACCAGGGCCGGCCTGAACCTTGCGGCTCCTGCCCGCACAATCCTTGCAACAGGAGGGTTCGATGTACCAGGACGATGACCCCATTGAGACCAGCGAATGGCTGGATGCCTTGGAATCCCTGATTGAGCATGAAGGCGTTGACCGCGCCCGGTACATTCTGGAGCGCCTGTCCGAGCGCGCCAGCCGTGAAGGCACGGAACTGCCATACTCCATCACCACGCCGTTCCGTAACTCCATTCCGGACACCGACGAGGCCCGGATGCCCGGTGATCTGTTCATGGAGCGCCGGATTCGCTCGCTGATCCGGTGGAACGCCATGGCCATGGTGCTGCGGGCCAATCAGCGCCCGGGTGATCTGGGCGGGCATATCTCGACGTTCTCCTCTGCAGCCACGCTTTATGACGTTGGCTTCAACTATTTTTTCCACGGCGGCGATGACAAGCGAGATGCGGACCTGGTGTACTTTCAGGGCCATGCGTCCCCCGGCAACTATGCGCGCTCCTACCTGGAAGGCCGTTTCGACGAAAAAGATCTCGACAAGTACCGGGAAGAAGTGGACGGCGACGGCCTGTCGTCCTATCCCCACCCCTGGCTGATGCAGGATTACTGGCAGTTTCCTACCGTGTCCATGGGGCTCGGCCCGATCCAGGCCATCTATCAGGCCCATGTCATGAAGTACCTGCACAACCGGGAACTGATCGATATGGATCACCGCAAGGTCTGGTGCTTCGTCGGTGACGGCGAATGTGATGAACCGGAAACCCTGGGCTCCATTTCCAAGGCAGGCCGGGAAAACCTCGACAACCTGATTTTCGTGGTCAACTGTAACCTTCAGCGTTTGGATGGCCCGGTGCGTGGTAACGGCAAGATCATCCAGGAGCTGGAAGGGATCTTCCGGGGCGCCGGCTGGAACGTGATCAAGGTGGTCTGGGGCCGTATGTGGGATCTGCTGTTCGAGCGGGATGAAGATGGCGTGATGCAGCGGGCCATGGACGAAATCTGTGACGGCGACCTGCAGAACTACATCAGTCAGGGCCCCGCCTATACCCGCAAGGAGTTCTTCGGCAAGTACCCGAAACTGGCCAAGCTGGCGGAAGATCTTTCTGATGAGGACATCAACAAGCTGAACCGGGGTGGCCATGACCCTTACAAGGTTTATGCCGCCTACCATAAGGCGGTCCACGAGGCCAACGGCAAGCCCACCGTCATCCTGGCGCACACCATCAAGGGTTATGGCTTTGGCGCCACCGGCGAGGCCCAGAACACCACCCACTCCCTGAAAAAACTGGACGAGAAAGCACTCAAGGCCTTCCGTGACCGCTTTGGTATTCCGGTCAAGGATGAAGAACTCAAGGAGGTTCCATACTACCGGCCTGCGCCGGACAGCCCGGAAATGGTCTACATGAAGAAACGCCGGGAGGAACTGGGCGGTTTCTTCCCCAAACGCCGCAAGGACTGTCAACCTCTGAAGGTGCCTGATCTCAGCATTTTCAAGAGCGTACTGGACGGGTCTGGCGACCGGGAAGTATCCACCACCATGACGCTGGTGCGTATTCTCAACGCCCTGACCAGGGACAAGAGGATTGGCAAGCGGGTGGTGCCCATCGTGCCGGATGAGGCCCGCACCTTCGGCATGGAGGGCATGTTCCGCCAACTGGGTATCTACACCTCCGAAGGCCAGAAATACGTGCCTCATGACCGGGACCAGATCATGTATTACCGGGAGGACAAAAAGGGCCAGATCATGCAGGAGGGCATTACCGAAGCCGGCTCCATGGCGGGCTGGATGGCTGCGGCGACGTCTTACAGCAACAACAACTTCCCGCTGATTCCGTTCTACCTGTTCTACTCCATGTTCGGCTATCAGCGCGTCGGGGATCTGGTCTGGGCTTCGGGCGATATGCAGGCCCGGGGCTTCCTGGTGGGGGGCACCGCAGGCCGCACCACGCTCAATGGCGAAGGCCTTCAGCATCAGGATGGCCACAGTCATGTACTGTTCAACGTGGTGCCTAACTGCCGCGCCTACGACCCGGCCTTCGGGTATGAAATGGCAGTGATCGTCCAGCATGGCATCAAGGAAATGTTCGAGGAAAACCGGAGCGTTTTCTACTACCTCACCATGGAAAACGAAAACTACCAGCAGCCGGCCATGCCCGACACCAAGGGTCTGCAGGAGCAGATCATCAAGGGGATGTATCTGTTCGATTCGGTAGAGACCGAGGGCAAGAAGGATTCCCAACGGGTCCAGCTGCTGGGTTCCGGGGCGATTCTTAATGAAGTAAGAGCAGCGGCCAAACTGCTGAAGAGTGACTGGAACGTGGCCAGCGATATCTGGAGCGTCACCAGCTACAACGAATTGGCCCGGGACGGCATGCACGTGCAGCGCTGGAACCACATGCACCCGGACGATTCACCCAGAACCGCCTACGTCACCAAATGTCTGCAGGATCAGAAGGGCCCGGTGGTCTCTGCCACTGACTACATCAAGCTGCATTCCGAACAGCTTCGGGCGTACATTCCCAAGACCTACTACACCTTGGGCACGGACGGGTTTGGCCGCAGTGATACCCGGGAGAAACTGCGTCACTTCTTTGAGGTGGATCGGTATTACGTGGTCATTAACGCCCTGTCTGCGCTGGCGGAAGACGGCGAGATCGAAAAGGACCAGGTGCTGGAGGCGATGCGCAAGTACAACATCGACCGCAACAAACCCAACCCGGCGCTGAGCTGAGGAGGCCGCTATGAGTGAACAGGACATAAAAGTTCCCGATCTCGGCGGCGCAGAGGATGTCGAGGTTATCGAAGTACTGGTCAGTGAAGGCGACACGGTGGCTGAAGAGGATCCGCTGCTGACCCTGGAATCCGACAAGGCCTCCGTAGAGCTTCCGTCGCCCTTTGCCGGCAAGATAACGAGCCTGTCCATCAAGGTGGGCGACCGCCTGAACGAAGGCGATGTCGTAGGCAC
>CAZHAY010000108.1:0-3579 GCA_964530545.1 uncultured Marinobacter sp. | reverse complement strand
GACGACCGCGACGGCGAGCCTGAAAGTGACGACGGACCCGAAGATGACTCTGAGGATGACGACGAGCAGGGCGACCGTGAAGATGACGAGGAGCAGGGCGCCAGCGAAGATGACGAGGACGATGAGGAAAATGACCGGGAAGAGGATGATGGCGACGACGAGGATGAAGACGAGGTAAAGGCCGGGGAAAAAGGCGAAGACGAGGAAGCAACAGATAACGACGAAGAAGCCTCAGATAAGCCGGATCGTAAAAAGTCCGACAGCGCCGGCCGTCGTGAAATCGTAAAAGTGCCCAGCCTGGACGGCTTCGATAAAGTGCCCGTTGTTGAGGTCAACGTCAGTGAAGGCGATACGGTTAGTGAGGAAGATTCCCTCGTCACCGTGGAGTCCGACAAGGCAGCCATGGATATCCCGTCCCCCTACGCCGGCCGGATCGAAAAGGTTCTGGTAAAGGAAGGCGATGAGATTTCCGAAGGCGACGAGCTGGTGGAAATTGCTCTCGACGAGTCTGGCGAAACCGACGAAGGGGCCGGAGAGGACGCGGATAACGATACTGACGAAGAAAAGGCCGAGGAGTCTGATCAGGAAAAGTCCGATGAACCGGCTGAAAAGCCCCGTCCCAGCAAGTCAGATAAGGATCAGCAAAACAAAAAGGCCGGCAAGGAGAAAACTGAAAAAGCTGGTGATGATGCAGAAGATCGTGACGAAGGTGAATCCAGTGAAGGCCGGGAAGACCAGGAAGGCGACAGCACCTACCGGGTCCCCTCGCCTGGCAGCAAGGTGCACGCCGGCCCCGCAGTGCGCAAGCTGGCCCGCGAACTGGGCGCCGACCTCACCCGGGTAAAACCTACAGGGCCAAAAGACCGCATCCTCAAGGACGACGTGGAAAGCTATATTCGCCAGAACCTCCGCAAGACCCAGGAAGGGGGCTCGGTGGAGGGCGCAGGAATACCAGGCATCAAGCTGCCGGACTTCACCCAGTTTGGTGAAGTGGAGCGGGAAGCCATGTCGCGGATGATGACCGCGACGGCTGCCAATATGCAGAAAAGCTGGCTGAACGTCCCCCACGTGACCCAGTTTGATGAAGCGGATATCACCGAAATGGATGCCTTCCGCAAAGGCCAGAAACAGGTCGGGGAACAGAAGGGCATCAAGCTCACGCCGTTACCATTCATCCTCAAGGCCTGCGCCGCCGCCCTCGAGGCGTTGCCCCAGTTCAACGTATCACTGGACATGAAGCGCAAGGAGGTGGTGCGCAAGAAGTACATCCATATCGGAATTGCAGTGGATACGCCCCATGGCCTGATGGTGCCGGTGATCCGCGACGTCGACCAGAAGGGCCTGTGGCAGCTGGCGGAAGAGGCCACCGAGTTGGCGGACAAGGCCCGGGAGCGGAAGCTCAAGCCCGCTGAGATGCAGGGCGCCTGTTTTACCATTACCAGCCTGGGGGGCATCGGTGGCACGGCGTTTACGCCCATCGTTAACACCCCGGAGGTTGCGATACTGGGTGTATCCCGGGCGGAAACGAAGCCGGTCTGGGATGGCGACACCTTCCAGCCCCGGCTGATGCTGCCTCTGTCCCTGTCCTATGACCACCGGGCAGTCAACGGCGCGGATGCGGCCCGGTTTACCAGTCTGCTGGCTCAGTTGCTGGGGGACATCCGGCAGCTGCTGTTATAACACGGCCGCCCGTTATGGCTCCGGTCCGCGCTGGCCTTGCCCTCTCCCTTTTCTTCAGAAGGGGAGAGGGCGGCTGATGACTTTCCTGGACTCCACAACGTTCGCCTTCCTGGATCTGGAAACCACAGGCGGGTCCACGGCCTATGATCGCATCACTGAGATCGGCATCCGCTTCTGGCGGGACGGTCAGGTGGTGGACGAATGGCAGACCCTGCTTAATCCCCGCATCTCCATACCACCTTTTATCGAACGTTATACCGGCATCACTAACGCCATGGTGGCAGACGCGCCGGTCTTCGAAGATATTGCCGATGAGTTTGAGGAGCGGCTACGCGGCACGGTTTTCGTCGCCCATAATGCCCGCTTCGACTACGGCTTTGTAAAGGCCGAGTTCCGCCGCCTGATGCGGCCTTTCGCCGCAAAAGTACTATGCACCGTTAAACTGTCCCGACGCCTGTATCCCGAATACAAGCGGCATAATCTGGATGCCCTGATTCAGCGCCATGATCTGGGGACCGTGCAGCGGCACCGGGCCATGGGTGATGTGATTGCGATGATGGGCTTCTTTGAGCGGGCCCTGGCGGAGCATGGGGCAGCCCAGGTCGAAGACGCAGTCCGCACCTTGCTGCAGCGCCCCAGCGTGCCTTCCCATATGCCGCCGGATGTGCTGGATGAAGTGCCGGCCGTGCCCGGCGTGTACCGTTTCTATGGCGAGAACGATCTGCTGCTGTATGTGGGAAAGAGCACCAATATCGCCCAGCGAATTGCCTCGCACTTTTCCGGCGATCACAACACCAGCAGGGGTATTCGTCTGTCCCAGAGCATGCGCCGGCTGGAGTGGACCGAGACCGCCGGCGAGCTGGGGGCCCTGTTACTGGAACTGCGACAGATCAAGACCCTGCGTCCCATGTACAACCGCCGTTCACGACCGGCGAAAACCCTGTGGAGCATCGAGCTCGCCAGCAATGGGCAGGGTTATCTGCAGGCCCGCCTGGTACAGCAGATCGAACCCCATCAACTGGGGCTGTACTACGGCCTGTTCCGCAGCAAAAAGGACGCGCTGCGTGCACTGACCGGGATCGCCGCCAAGAATGAACTGTGCAACAAGCTGCTCGACCTGGAACCGCCAGAACCGCCCGGCCCGTGCTTCCAGCGAACCCTGGGCCGCTGCAAGGGGGCGTGTGAAGGGCTAGAAGATGTTACCCGGTACAATCTACGGGTTCAGATCGCGTTCCACAGCCTGCGGCTGAAAACCTGGCCCTGGCACGGCCCCGTAGGCGTTCGCGAGCACAATCCGGTCACGGGTCGCACGGATATCCTTATCGTTTACAACTGGATGCATGTAGCGACGGTGCACTCGGAAGACGAGCTGCACGACCTCAGCCTGCGGGGTACCGCCGTGACGTTCGACGTGGATTCCTATCGCCTGGTGGTCAAGGCACTGTCCGGAAAGGGCGTCAGTGGGTTGAAGATTATTGAACTGCCGCCGGTGGGCGAACCGGAAATTTTGACGGTATCCCCGCAAATCGATTGAATTTTCCTCGCGCTCCTACTCTGACGTATGATAAACCTTTTCAGTCCCGGCCCGGGCAATCCAGCGCCGACGCCAAGCCCTGCAAGGTTCAGAGAGGAAAGTATGAACAGAGAACCCATCACCCGCGAGCTATTCGATGACATCATGGTCCCAAACTACGCCCCGGGCGCCATGATTCCTGTGCGAGGTGAAGGGTCACGACTCTGGGATCAGGACGACCGCGAATACGTGGACTTCGCCGCGGGCATCGCGGTTACCAGCCTCGGCCACGCGCATCCCGGACTGGTCGGTGCGCTTATGGAACAGGCCGAAAAGCTCTGGCACCTGTCCAACGTCCTCACCAACGAACCGGCCCTGCGGCTGGC
>CAZHAY010000107.1:0-7829 GCA_964530545.1 uncultured Marinobacter sp. | reverse complement strand
CATAGATCTTGTTGTCGCCTTCGCCCGCCAGCAGCTCGTTATACACGGCCGAAAGGCCGGGATGGAGAATGTTCTGCACCATCAGACGACTGATGGTGATGTCTCCCGCCACCACTTCAACCGTACCCGGATAGGCTCGCTCAACGACCGGAACTTTGCGAACATCCTGCAGCTCTGCCACCACAAACGGCAACGGCAACTGGAGATATCGGGCCTGGGCGGCGATCGACAGCAGCGCCTTGACGGTTTCCACATCGGAGGTCACCAGGCTGCTCACTGCATGGGTCGAGCTGGGCACGATCACCGCCGCTGCGTCCAGACAGGCGACCCGGTGCAGGGCATCGGGCTGAATGGCCAGTCCCGAGCGCAGAATCACCTGACGGGCACGGGGTCCGATGCCCGGCTCTGTACGAAGTTCGTGCACCTGTCTGGCACTGACGGTCTCTGCCAGCACCACCAGATTGAGCCGGGACGCGTCGTGCTTCTCAAGAAATCGCCGCATGCGACCGGTAGACCCCAGCAGTTCGGACAGCAGCGGCAGAGTCTCGTTGGACCAGCCCAGCACCACGATGTGATTTTTTAGCGTCACCGGCGTCAGGCCGCGCTCCAGCTCGTCCATGCGGGCGATCAGCCAGCGGGTCAGGATAGCCACCAGCATACCCATAAAGACCACATAGCCACTGACGGTCAGCAGGGTGGACACCAGCCGTTGCCAAGCGCCCACATCGTCGCCCAGATAGCCGGGGTCCGTCAGCCGCAGAAACGCCCACCAGATGGCATCCCCGACCTGCCCGAAATCGCCCCCCAACGGAAGCACCAGGGCCCCGCCAATCAAGGCGATCAGGGCAATAAACGCCGCCGCCACCAGCAGCTGGAAGCCGGCGCCCTTGACCAACTGGCGCTCGACGAAGAATTTAACACGGTCGATAATGCGAAACGGAAGCATAGACTCTCTGCCCGGGAACCATGGCCTATAGAATAACCCAGTGAGGGCCGATTACTGAGTCTGCACCATTTCGTCAGTAACCTGATACTCGCCAGCCAACCAGCGAACCACTTCCTGTCCCGCCGGATGACCCATCCCGGCGTAGGTTGCTTTCAATTTTTCAAGCCGCTCCGGGCTGATCCGGTGCAGGCCGGCATCCTGCAGCACCAGCAGGTCCGCCAGCAACTGCCTGGCCATGGGCTCCCCGACCACGCTGACCGCTGCCTCCCGAAAAGCTGCGCCGTAACAGTAGCTGTCCCCCTGCTGATAACTCCTGGCCAGGGTCAGGGCCGGAATCGCGGTCAGCCAAGGCTGCAGGGCCGGGTTGATCATATGACCGCGGATCAGGCCGGCATTGGCCGCGGGCCGGCCGGTGAAACCTCTCAGGTGGAGATGACGGGACATTCGGTCGCCGTCGTTGACCGGATAGTTATCCCACAACAGCGGTTTGCGACCCAGCTGGCTCGCGACCCGGCGCAGGTGACCCGGCGACAGTTCCCGGGAGCAGACCTCTTCGCCGGTCCAGAACACATCCACGGACGGATCCAGTGCGGCCCCGAGATCTTCCAGATACCGCTCCGGACGCTGGCCAAACACCCGGTCCAGCACCGGATCGTCGGAATAGTAGGAAGGGCAGACTGCCAGCTGACTGAACCTGGCACGCTCGCGCACCCAGTCAATGATTTCACCCTGGCGCTGAACGAGATCCGGCACGTCGGCGGCCATATCGTCGAACAGAATGGCAAGACGCTGCACCCCGGACCCGTGCAGAAAATCGAGTTTCTCACCCAGCGCCTTGCGGGCCGCCCCATCAAAACGGTGGAAGACTTCCCAGGGGCTCAGGCCAACGCCGAAAGCGATGCCGCGACTATCACACCAGCGGGCAAACGCTGACAACTCCGCCGCAATCGCTTCCGGATACGGCTCCTGCCAGGCCCGTCGCAGGTAGCGGTCCGCCTTGGGCGCATACCAGTAGGTGCCGTAACCATGGGGCTGGAGCAGCTCCATCAGCTGCTGACGATCGGACCAGGACCACAGGGGACCAAAAAAACCTTCAATTATTCCCAGCTCTGGGGCCATTTTCGCCTTCCTGTTTTAACCAAGCTTTGCGGGCTCGCTATGACGATGTTTGCAAACAACACCTTACGGCAGCGTAAGCCCGCGGCAACCGGATGGTATAGCCCAGCCGTTCGGCTAACGGAGCGCCTTCGATATACTGCATCTATCAGAGAGGATAACGATGATGGGTCACCCTCAGCAACGGTTACAGGCCCTGGACGCCCTGCGGGGCATTGCTGCCATGGCCGTAGTACTCTTTCATTACCTGCCCTACTACCACAAGCTGTACGGGCACAGCTTCACTCCGCCTTCCCTGCTGGAGTTTGGCCGCTACGGCGTCCATCTGTTTTTTATTCTTAGCGGCTTTGTGATTTTCATGACCCTGGAGCGCACCCGCACTGCGGGCTGGTTCGCTATGGCCCGTTCCATACGGTTATTACCCGGGCTCTGGGCCGGCATTATCGTTACCTGGCTGTTTGTCACCGTACTTGGACCACAGGACCGGGCCGTGGACCTGTCGACGGCGATCCTGAACGCCACCCTGCTCCACGAGTATCTGGGCTTTCCTCACGTGGATGGGGCCTACTGGAGCCTGGTGATCGAAGCCACGTTCTATTGCTGGATCGGGCTGGTGTTTTATACCCTGCGGGACTGGAGCCGGATTCGCCCATTGCTTTGGGGCTGGGTGCTGGTCAGCTACTCAGGGGTACTCTTCTGGAAGGAAATTCCGGCAATGCTGGAGTTTCTGGTGAAAGACCTGCTGTTCGTTCGCTATGCCCCGCTGTTTGTCACCGGCATGCTGCTGTACCGCTGGCACCAGTACCGGCAGCTGTCGCTGATCGACAAAGTACTGCTGGCGCTGGCCATCGGCCACGCACTGGTTGCCTACAAGGCGCCCTTCAGCTACTTCGTTCTGGGCTGTCACGGCGTGTTCGCGCTGGCGGTCGCGGGGCGTCTTGACTGGCTGGCGACTCGCCCGCTGCTCTGGTTAGGCGGCCTGTCCTATGCCCTGTATCTGGTACACCAGAACGTTGGCTACGGCGTGATTGGCTGGAGCTACCAGCAGGGTCTGCCCGCCTGGCTGGGTGTTGGGTTGGCACTTGCCACCGCTTTTATCCTGGCGAGCGGAATTCACTACGCTATCGAAAAACCGGCGCTGCGCTGGTTCCGCGCCCTGCGCAAGCGCCGGGAAACCGCCCGTCCCGTTGCCCCGAAAATCCGTGCAGAAACGCCCAGGTCTCTGCCATAGGAGAACGCGTCGCGGACCAGAACAGTAAACCCTATCTCGCTGGCTGCAGGTTCTGTAATCCCTGTTTCAGGGTGGCGTGAGACAGTTCGCCGGTGTGCCGGTCTGTCAGCATGCCGTTTTCATCATAATAGAGCGTTGTAGGCAGTACATGCGCTCCGGTGATGGCGCCGAGGCGATTGTTTCGATCCAGCAGAATGTTGTCCAGAGTAAGAGCCTCGGATTGCAGGAAGCGCTGAATGGTTTCCGGCTCCTCCCCCACGTTAACGAACACGAACTGTATATCGTCCCGTTCTGCCTGAGCCTGGGCCAGAACCGGCATCTCCCGACGACAGGGAGGGCACCAGGTGGCCCACAGATTGACCACCATGGGACGGCCCTCGCTGGCCTGCAGCTCTTTCAGGCTGACGGGTTCCGCAGTCAGCGCGGTCAGTTCCAGCTCCGGCACCGGCCGGGCCTCGCTGTCCATCAACAGTATCAGGCCACTCAGCCCGCCCCAGACGATCAGGGCCGATAACACAGCCGCGGCCAGTGGTCGCCTCAGAGTCCGGCTTCGCCAGCTACGCCAGCATAACCACAACAACGCAGCGACTACGCCGGCAGTAATATCGAACCCGCCATCGCGCACATCCACCATCGCCAGCAAACCGTCGTAACTGTCCCGATAGCGCACCACAAATACCAGACGGGCGGCGATGAAAGCGACCAGCACCAGCGAAAACAGGGCATCACTGACCACGACCTGATACCGACGTCCAAACAGCGCACCCACCGTGAGCGCCACGGCCATGGCGAAAAACATCAATAACTGGGAAAGGGTCAGGCCCAGCGGGCCGAGGGTAAGGGTCTGGGAAAGTATCGACATGTTTGGCGTAGGGTCCTTGCTCCGTTAGTTCGGCTCAGATGCTCACTGCGTGCGTGCTCTGCTTGTTCTTCTCAACTTATTCTTCTAGACCCCATCCGACAGTGAGCGGCCGGTTGAGTTCCAGACCCGGTTCTCTCGAAGAGAAACCGCAAGGTGACAAGTTACGAACTTTTTCTATACTGATTGCGCTTACTGACGATTAATAAAAAATAATAAGGCTGGGGCCAGCTCATGCTGACTTGCGTCGTCAGGCCGGGAGGCCGTTGAGATGGACTACTACGATCTGATCATTGTTGGCGGCGGCCCAGCCGGTTCGACTCTGGCCTGGGCACTGCAAAGCACGGGTAAGCGGATCCTGCTGATCGACAAAGCCACATTCCCACGGGATAAGGACTGCGCCGGCTGGGTGACGCCAGCGGTCTTTGATGCCCTGCAGATAGACCCCACCGACTACGGCAGTAACCACGCGCTCGAACCCATCCGTGGCTTCCGCATTGGCATGATGGGCCGCCGGGCCGTAGAAAATGATCATGGTGAAACCGTCAGTTATGGCGTCCGGCGGGCTGAATTCGACCATTATCTGATCCGCCGAATCCGTACCGATCTGGCCCTGGACACGTCGATCAGTGCCATCCGTCAGGCCAACGGCAACTGGGAGATCAATCAGCGCTGGGAGACACCCTTACTGATTGGCGCCGGAGGTCATTTTTGCCCGGTTGCCCGTTTTATCGGCGCCGGCCCTGGCAATCATGAGAGCGTGGTGACAACCCGGGAAATGGAGTTCGAGATGACCGCGCACCAGGCCTCCGCCTGTCAGGCCCGCGGTGACCGCCCTGAGCTGTGGTTTTGCCGGGATTTGCGGGGCTATGCCTGGATCTTCCGCAAGGGGAATCACCTGAACGTAGGCCTGGGCCGGGAAGAGCCCCGGTATCTGGGCCGCCACCTGGACAGGTTCGTTGCCCTGATGCAGCAACAGCAGCGAATACCTGCTGACCTGCCCAGGCACTTCAGGAATCACACGTATCTGCTGTATGACCGGGCCGAGCGCCCCCTCGTGGACGATGGCCTGATGCTGATCGGCGATGCGGCCGGTCTGGCGTTTGGCCCGAGTGGGGAAGGCATCCGTCCGGCCGTGGAATCTGCGCTGATTGCCGCCAATGTGATTCGGGCAGAACCGGACCTGACCGCCCGCAGCCTGCAACCCTATGGCGAAGCCATCGCCCGGCGTTTTGGAACCCGCTCCCTGCAGCCGGACAACGGCACGCGAATGCCGGACTGGGTCCGGGTCCGGCTGGCCGGCAGCCTGATGAAATCCCACTGGTTCACCCGTAAAGTGGTGACCGAGCGCTGGTTTCTTCATCAACAGGTGCCCCCGCTGGATTTACCGGCACCGACCCCCGCGCGCCGCGAATCCCCTTACTGGCGCCCGGCCTGAAACAAAAAAGCCGGCCACAAGGGGCCGGCAAAGCGTCATCAACTCATGTCAGATACAACCCAACAATCGATCAGCTGCCGATCAGAACTGCACGCGCATACCGGCCAGGAAGCCCAGGTCAGCGTCATCGGCGTCACTGTCCGCAATCTCTGCGAAGACACTGACGTTCTTGTGAGCCGGGAACTGGTAGGTCACGTTGGCGTACCACTCGGTCGCGTCCTCTTCACCGAAGGCCGCAGCATAGCGGTCATCCCAGCTATGATCAGCAACACCCACGGCAACGGCCGTCGTGCTGGCTACCGGAAACACCGCGGCCAGGTTGTACTGCTCAGCAACGTCATCGGTTTCACTGTAGTCAGCACCCAGGGCCATGAAGCCGAAGTCATAGGATGCGCTGACACCGTAGGTGTCCCAGTCGTCGCGACCATCGGCATGCTTCAGCTTCTGGTACACGGCAGAGAGGGTAAAACCGGCCAGATCGGTAGAGACGAACAGGTCGTAGAACTCACCTTCAATGGCGGCCGGACCGTTCTTGTTGCGGGCATTCATTTCATGGGAGGCAGCGATGAACAGGTTATCCAGCTCAATGTCGACGCGGATCGTGTCATCACCATCGGTTGCGATTTCGTCAAACCGGTCTTCCGGAACGGTTGACAGCTCATAGGCCTGCTCAATACCAAATTCTTCTGAAGCGAAGTTCTGCTTACCGATGGACAGGGCCGTAACGCCATACTTCAGGCCCACATACGCCTCTTCGATCGGCTCGTCCACATCCTTGCCGTTGGCGTGATCCTTGAAGTCGAAGTCCAGGCGGCCAAAACCGACCAGGTTGTCGCTCAGCTGATAGCTGATGTAGTTTTTAATCTCCAGATCATCATAGTCAATGTATTCGCTTTCATTGTCGTTATTGCCAACGTCCTTGCGCAACTGAATCTGAAAATCACCGTTCATCTTATAAGTGAAGTCGCCATTCTCATAGATGGTAACGGCCTGGGCCGAACCAGCAGCAACAGATACAGCAGCAGCCAGAAGAATCTTTCTCATTTATAAATACTCCGTTTATGGGTACAGCGGTCTTGGTTATTCACCGGACTGAATCCAGCGTTTTATTTCACTTTTTGTGTTTTTGTCAGCTTTTGAATACCAGTAGCGGAGCATCTGACGGACGACCTGCTGGTCTTCAGCGACGTCACCATCTGGTGTCGTTTGGGGAGAAGATGAGTAATAGATATCAGGCTGCCTGGGGACTTTAATAGCAGCCTCAGAATGACTATTTCGGTTGAACGTATCGACTTCCTTTTCGTAGTTACGAACCAGCTGAAAACCACTTTTCTCCAGCACAGCCCACTGGAAATCAACGGCATTTCCCTGCTGATCACGAAGCAGCCAGGATGGTGCTTCGTTAAATTCCCGAAGCTCGTTCCGTGAGCGGATTTCCGGAGTGCTCAGTTCCAGCGTGGTGTCCTCTGCCTGAAACCGGAGAACAAAGATTTCAGACCGCTCTATCACGCTGTCATCGCGCTTGCGACCAAGCTCTGCAAGCGCATTGACGACAATCTGATTGACTCCATTTGCAAGCACGATGGGGTCGCGTTCATCAAATATTCCAGGGCTGCTCCAGGCTTCGCCATTAATGACGTGCAGCGTCACATCACCATCAAGCACAAGCTGCAGTTCAGCCTGGGCCAGAGTAGCGGTCAGCAGAAGCGGGAGTGTTACGGTCCGGAATATTGACTTCACCAAAGCACCTTTGAATCGTGTCAGTTTTTAGCTGACACCGATCCTAGAATCGCCTTGTTACGGACATGTTGCATTTATATAAAGGTTTTAAAACAGCGTCAGGGGATTTACAAACAACAAGCTGAAGAAGGGCGATGGCTTGCAGCAAGTCAAGGCGAGTGATCTGGTCAGGAAGGAATCAAATAGGCGCAGATTTTAATAATGCGCGCAGCAGAATACCGCGCTCATACAAAACGAACGTAATATCGGTACTGCTCAGTAAACGTGATTATTTAGTGGAGCAGTTTTTACGCCGGGGCGTAACATAACGCACGACTATGACAATCTGACGCCAAACCCGTGTCAGTGTGCAGACAATAAAAAAGCGGCCCGGAGGCCGCCAAGAAGGGGTGTTCGTTAAAAAACGGGAAGCTCTGGCCGGATTACGGCACTCATTCACCCAGGTAGCTGCGATACATCCAGACCGTTTTTTCCTGCTGGGAGATATAGTCACTCATCA
>CAZHAY010000106.1:0-8027 GCA_964530545.1 uncultured Marinobacter sp. | reverse complement strand
GGGAATCACTTTCGGAACGAAAGCAGGCTTTCTGACTGTTCCGAAAGTGATTCCCCAGAGGCTCTCGCCGGCGTCAGTCCGCGACGGCCGTTCTCGTGGTGCCTTTCTCATCCTCTTCTTCAACGTCTCCAACCCCGCGCACCAGGGGCAGGATCAGCCTTAGCACCCGATGCTCCAGCAGAATTTCCGCCCCCGACTTCAATAACATCCGTGACGCGGTCTCGCCGGTCAGCGCCCGGTATGTGCGCGAGAAGTGCGACGAACTGGAGAACCCTGACCGTAAGGCGGCATCGGTGATGGAATACCCCATGCCCAGGAGGATAGCGGCCAGATAGATCCGGTAGCGCAGCCGGTAACGGGTGATGGGCAGTCCGGTCTGGGTCTTGAAGAGCTTCTCCAGATAGGATCCCGACAGGCCGACTTTCCGTGCAAAGCAGGCCAGAGGCAGGTTACAGGTGGCGGTTTGCTGGATGTGCCGTACTACCGCGATAACCCGTGGGTCGATCGCACAGAACTGGCGATCGCGCAGGTCTGCCGGCAGCAGCAGAGTCATAAGCCGGCGGCGGACCGCAGCAGCGGAAGGAGAAGGTTCAGTGGCAGCCTGATACAGCCCGGAGATAAGGGCCTGTTCGTTGGGGTGATCCATATGAATTTCTGGTGTCACCTCCGTCATGATACTGGCCAGAGCTGTGCAGGTTTGTGACAGCGGAGGCAGCAGCCAGGTAGCCGTGATCGACTCGCTGGTATCGATCAGATCCGGATCTTGCCATTGCCCCGTGAGCAGAAGGCAGCTTCTGGTGTGGTGCCATTGGTTGCCCGATCGGATACGGAATCTGCCTGCAATGGCCACCATAAGCTTGTCGTGAGCCACCCGGTGAAGGCCTGGCTGGGATTCGCTGGCTGCAAGATAGAGAATTTCCCGGCGCCAGACATAGAAGCGTGGCCGGTGCGCAGCCGGCAGCCGTTGGTGGATCGTCATCCCTGATCACCGCTCTGTCTGCAAATGGTTGAACGAAAAACCGGGCCCCCTGAACAGGCAGGCCCGGTATCGATATGTCAAGACAGAATGCGCTTAACGACAGTTGCCCCGGTAATCGGAGATGTTCCGGTCCGATTCATGACGAGGGCCGCAAATGAACTGGTTGTAGCGGGCGTCCTTGTCCATATGAACCTTCATCCAGGATACGCCCAGACGACCCAGAACGGCGTTGTTCAATCCACCGCCGTTGCCACAGTAGTGGCTTCCGTTGCGGATCTCTACGAACGCCTTGGGTGTTGAGTTCGGAATGGCGTTATAGAATGGTGAGGCATGAAGCCCAACGGGGGCGATCAGATCAGCCTGACAGGCAAAGATCAGCGTGGGTGCAGTCACGTTCCGGGCATTAATGCTGGAGGTGTCCCACGGAGCCAGCGGAATCGCGGCGCTCAGGCGGCCTTCAGTGGCAACCCGCAGAGTTCCGCCACCACCCATGGACCAACCGATGACACCCAGCCGGTTCACATCAATCATGCCCTGGATGGCGCTGCGGCTTGAGGCGTTCTGTTCGATCAGATAGTCCAGGGCCGCGTTGATCTGGCGGGCACGGCTGGGCGGCTGGTCGAAACCTGTATTGGTATCGATGGTCATGACAACGAAGCCGTGGGACGCCAGTTTCGGGCCCCACCAGTCAATGGAGGATTCGGCGGAAACAAAGCCGGGAATCACAACAACTGCTCCCATGGTGCCGGTGGCACCGGTGGGGTAGTGAATAGTGCCGCCGCCGAAGCCACTCACCAGGCCGGAAACCCGCTCGGTACGGACGGAAAGGTGCCCGCTGCGCCCCTCAACAAATGACACCGTGGGGTCAGGGCCGCGCTCAAAACCGCAATCGGCTTCACAGCCGGGAACGCCGGGTCCTGAACCGCCGCCGCCACCTGCGGCCAGAGCGGTCGCAGACAGAAGCATGGAGCCGGCAGTCAGTGCAGATAATGCCAAGTTCTTTGTCGTTCTGATCATGGAATTTCCCTGAAACGTTATTATGGGTTGTGCTCGGGTATCGCAGTACCCGGGGCGAACATTACCCAAACGTCAGGGGTCGGGCTTTCACGATCCCGCCTTTCCGTGTGCGAAGGCTCACAAAATGCACGGTGGAGATCGGGATATTGATGACGGGAAGTTCAGAAAGTGGTAACGACAGATTGATAAGCAGTTAGAGGAAACGGATAAAAATGGCGGAAATCGGGGGCCTGACTGGCCCCCGGAGTCACAGCTCAGGCGGTTTCGGTCACGGGTTGAGGTTTAGCCTCCTTCAAACCGAGCCGCTTTCGGGCCTGCTCATATTCGGTGATCATACGGGTGACAAGACTGTCAACGGAGCCGACGGATTTAACCGCGCCAACCCCCTGACCAGCCCCCCAGATGTCGCGCCAGGCCTTGCTCTTGGAGCTGCTGCCCGATCCGAAGTTCATCTTTGAGGGGTCGGATTCCGGCAGGGCGTGGGGGTCCAGGCCGGCATTTTCGATACTCTTTTTCAGATAGTTGCCATGGACGCCCGTGAACAGGTTGGAATACACGATATCGTCCGCGGTACTGTCGACGATCATCTGCTTGTAGGCCTGATCCGCGTTGGCTTCCTCAGTGGCGATAAAGGCTGAGCCGATATAAGCCAGGTCCGCCCCCGCCGCCTGCGCCGCCAGCACTGCGTTGCCATTGGAAATGGCACCTGACAGCAGCAGTGGCCCATCAAACCATTCGCGGATTTCATGTATAAGAGCGAACGGCGACTGGGTGCCGGCGTGTCCACCCGCTCCGGCCGCCACCGCTACCAGTCCGTCCGCACCTTTCTCGATGGCTTTGCGGGCAAACCGGTTGTTGATCACGTCGTGCAGGACAATGCCACCCCATTGATGAACCCGGTCGTTAAGGTCTTCCCGGGCCCCCAGGGAGGTAATGATGATGGGCACCTCGTATTTGGCGCATAGCTCAAGGTCATGATCGAGCCGATCGTTGGACCGGTGAACAATCTGGTTCACCGCGAAGGGCGCCGCTGGCTTGTCCGGGTTCTGGGCGTTGTACTCCGCCAGCTCGGTGGTGATTCGCTCCAGCCACTCTTCGAGCACATGGGCCGGGCGGGCGTTGAGCGCCGGGAAAGAACCCACCACGCCGGCCTTGCACTGGGCAATGACCAGGTCCGGGTTGGAGATGATAAACAGGGGAGAGGCAACCGCCGGCAATGACAGGCCCTTGAGGAAATTGGGTAAAGACATGACAGCTCCTGAGTAGTGGGTGCCGCAGGGGTGGGCGGAGAGCTCACAGGCGGCGATAAATAAGAGTAGGTGGCGGGCTCACGGGGAGCTTTGTGCAACCAGTTGCATAAAATTACCAGCGCGCGGGGTGGTATGCAACTGGTTTCATATGGTTGGGTAATGAGATGGCTTACCGGAAGCAGTACTGCGAACAGGGAGTGCCCTGACGGGCGAATGGCACGTCAGGGATCAGGACGAAATAACGGGAAGTGAGAGGAGCGTGAGGGCCTATTTCTTCGCGATCACCCAGACCGCGTGCACGATACCCGGTATATAGCCCAGCAATGTGAGCAGGATGTTGATCCAGAAATGCTTACCAATTCCTACTTGCAGAAAAACACCCAGCGGGGGGAGAAGAAGCGCAATGAGAATTCGGATCAGGTCCATCAGATGCTCCTTGGCATAGTGAAAGTTGATTGGTGCGCATCCGTGCAATCGAAACTCTCCCTTAACTTACCTATCCGCTTACTATTCTTTCTACCTATCCTATAAAGAAGCCTAGCAATAAAAGCTGTTAAGGGAATTACAATTGCGAAATAGCACTGCAACCCCATGCCGGATACCTGCAGTCGGCGGGGCAGGCATGAACGGAGGAAGCGCCCATGGCGATCAGGTTGGAGCGTACCCATGACAGACCGACCGGGAAAGGCTACCGGGTTCTGGTTGACCGGCTCTGGCCCCGGGGAATTTCCAGGGATGCGTTGAAGATCGATGAGTGGCTGAAAGACGTGGCGCCGTCATCGCAATTGCGCAAGGACTTCCATAGTGGCGAAGTTTCCTGGGATGAGTTCCGCCGATGCTACCTGATGGAGCTCAAGGACCATCGGGAGAGCCTCAGGACGCTGGCGGAGCGGGCCGGGGAAGAGACCGTTATCCTGCTCTACAGTTCGAAAGATGAAGAGCATAACAACGCGGTGGTGCTGAAACAGTACCTGAATATGCTGAAGTAGCGCTGTTGACCAGACCGCAGCTTGAACCCCCCAGGCCTCAGCTGCGAAGTATGCCGGCGACCAGCCGCCCGGCCAGGGCAATCAGCAGCACGCCGAAAAAACGTTCCAGCCAGATGACGTTCCGCTTCAGGCTGTTCAGCAGGCGCGGGTTGGAGAACAGCGCTGCGACGATGACATACCAGCCAATATCGAGCACCATGGCCGTTGTCGCATAGATCAGTTTGGCGGCCATGGATGTTTCGGGGCCAACCACCTGGCTGAACAGTGCAATAAAGAACACGGCTACCTTTGGGTTTAAAAACGCGAGCATAAAGCCATCCCGGGCTGCGCTGGCAGTGGTGGGCACGTCCGGCAGGGGTTGTGATGGGCGGCTTCGTGCGGTCAGTCCCTTGAACCCCAGCCAGGCCAGATAGGCTGCGCCGCCCCATTGCAGGACCGCGAACAGGGTCGGGGAGGTAGTAATTGCCGCGGCCAGCCCCATCACACTTAAAAACGCGTAGAGCCCAATACCAACGCCGTGGCTCACGGCCACAATCATGCCGTTTGTGCGTCCACCAGCCAGGGTCTGTTTCAGCACCAGCGCCAGCGACGGCCCAGGGGACATGGCCCCGAGAGTACAGATCGTGACGACCGCAAGCCAGGTGGTGAGGCTCATCAGACTTAATCCTCGGCAGGGTTCTTCCGGAAAAACGGGTAGTTTACGGATATCGTCATCGGTATGCACTGCGGAGGGCGCTGGGATTGCGCCGATCGAAGCAGGAAACGGGCCTCATGAAGAGGCCCGGACGTCCTGGCGAGCCGTTTCCGGTCAGTCGACCCGAGTCAGCTTGACCTCAATATTGCCACGGGTTGCGTTGGAATAGGGGCAGACCTGGTGAGCCTGTTCGATCAGTTTACTGGCCTGATCATCGTCCATGCCGGGCAGTGAGATGCGCAGCTCAACCTGGAGACCGAAGCCTCCTTCAATCGGACCGATACCGACCTGGCCCTCGATCGACGTGTCATCGGGCACGGTTATTTTCTGCTTGCCGGCGACCGCTTTCATGGCGCCGATAAAGCAGGCTGAGTAGCCGGCTGCGAACAATTGCTCCGGGTTGGTGCCTTCACCTCCGGACCCACCAAGCTCCTTTGGTGCACTCAGGGCAACGTCCAGCGCACCATCGGACGACTTCGCACGGCCATCCCGGCCGCCAGTGGCTTTTGCCGACGCGGTATAGACAACTTTTTCCAGTGCCATTGAAACCTCCTGTCATCTTTATAAAAGGGCGAACTATCGGCGGTAGCCGACCAGTACACGATAGTTGCTCAGCTACGCTGGTGCAAGTAGATTGCGCACAACTTAATTGCTGGCGGCTTTTATGGTGGTCATCCGACAGGCTCGTCAGGTAAGCATGGATACGCCCCAGGCAACAATCACGACCAGGGTAATCGCCGCGGTCATGCCGATCTTGTGACGTTCGAACAGGGCCTGAGCCCGGTTACCGGCAACCAGCACCAGCACCGCCAGACCGAAATAGCGAATCGCCCTGGAGATCGCTGAAGCCACCATGAACAGCGAGAATGAATAACCTGTGGCACCGGCTGCGAGCATGGCGATCTGAAAAGGTATGGGGGTAACACCAACGCTGAGTACGAACCAGAAGCCGTCGGTTTCCATTTTCTGTTCGATTCGCTGGAACTGTTCGGGCGAAGACAACCAGTCCACCAGTTGTTGTCCGATGGCTTCGAACACGAAGTAGCCAACGGCATACCCGAGGGTAGCGCCGAGCAGGCAGCCGAGCAGGGCAATTCCGGCTAACAGGAAAATCTGATGGCGGCGTGCCTGCATCAGCGGAATCAGAATGGCTTCCAGGGGAATCGGCACGATAATGGATTCAAGGAATGAGGAGACGCCAAGCCCCCAGAGTACGTGCCGGGACTCCGTCAAGCGTCGCCCCAGCCGATGCAGGCCGGAAGATCTTGATGACTCGCGGTCGGCTGTATCGCTCATGGGCTGGCGTCCTTTCCTGCGATGGGACGGGGCTGAGTGGGTGACCCACCTGTCAGGACCGGCGAATCCCTGTATGATTTCCACCCGTTTTGCCGAGTATAACCCGGGAGCTGTATCGGATGTCTTCACTGGCGCCTTACCAATATGTTCTGATTGCGCTGATTTTCGTGTGGAGTGGGTTTGTGCGCTCGGGCCTCGGGTTTGGCGGCGCTGTGTTGTCGCTGCCGTTCCTGTTGCTGGTGCACGACCAGCCGCTGGATTTTCTGCCCATTATTGCAGTCCATCTGCTGGTGTTTTCGTCCCTTACCCTCTGGCTCAACAACCGCCTTACCGCGACTGAGCGTCAATCAGGTGAGCGTCGGGAGAGTACCGTTGACTGGCGCTATCTCTGGTTCCTGCTGGCGGTAATGATCGTGCCCAAGCTGATCGGGGTGTTCGGGCTGATCACGCTGCCGTCCCGGGTACTCAGCGCTATTATTTTCGTTATCGTCGCGGTCTATTCGTTGTCCTATATCGTCAATCGCCCGTTTCGCAGCAACAACCGCATTGTAGATATTCTCTTTCTGATGGTGGGCGGTTATATCAGCGGCACTTCGCTGATTGGTGCGCCGCTGGTTATTGCGGTTGCGGCCCAGCAGGTAGCGAAGGAGAAGCTGCGGGATACGCTGTTCGCGCTCTGGTTCATTCTGGTATTTATCAAGCTGGCGGCGTTTATCCTGGCGGATGTTGATCTTCAGCTTATTCACCACCTCTGGTTGCTACCTTGTGCGGCGGTCGGTCATGTGATCGGGCTGAAAGCGCACCGACGGATGCTGGAGGCTGAGACACCAATATTTTTCCGGGTGCTGGGCGTGGTGCTGTTAACGGTCAGTGTGGCGGGCCTGGTGCAGGCCTTTGTCTGAACGTCATCGGGCCGACGGACGTTGTTAAAACAGCCCGATCTGCTCACCCGCAGGGCGGCGGAACAGGTCAGTTCGAAGGGGCGGCTCGAGCTCGGCGTTCAGCCCGCAGGCTCGGGCCTGCCGGTTGAACCGCTGGCGGATCAGGTCCGCATAGGGGCCGGTGCCGCTCATCCTTTTGCCAAACTCGCTCTGGTAGGACTTACCGCCCCGCAGGTCACGGATGCGATTCATCACATGGTCAGCCCGCTGCGGAAAGTGCCGTTGCAACCAGTCCTGAAACAGCTCGTCAAGCTCCAGTGGCAACCTCAGCATGATCCACCGGGCCCGGCGCGCGCCGGCGTTGGCGGCGGCCTCAAGAATCTGCTCCAGTTCATGGTCGTTCACGAACGGAATCACCGGCGCCATCAGAATTCCCGTGGGCACACCCGCGGCGGATAACTCTCGCAGTATTTTCAGGCGGGTCGCCGGTGCTGCGGTGCGGGGTTCCATGATCCGTTTCAGCCCGTTATCCAGCGTCGTCAGACTCACCCGTACGGAACACAGGCCGTGGCTGGCCAGTTCTGCGATCAGGTCCAGGTCTCTCAGAATCAGCACTCCCTTGGTGATAAGAGTGACCGGGTGGCGGTATTCCAGCAATACTTCCAGCACCTGCCGGGTAATACCCCTCTCCCGCTCAATGGGCTGATAGGCATCGGTATTAACCCCGAGGGCTATGGTGGCAGGTTTGTAACCGGGCTTGTCCAGCTCTCGCCGCAATTGCCGGGCGGCATCCGGCTTTGCGATCAGCCGGGTCTCAAAATCCAGCCCCGGAGACATATCCCAGTAGGCATGGGTCGGCCGGGCAAAGCAGTAGATGCAGGCATGCTCACAGCCCCGGTAGGGGTTGATGGACTGGTCAAA
>CAZHAY010000105.1:0-8190 GCA_964530545.1 uncultured Marinobacter sp. | reverse complement strand
TCGATGCGGCACTGGCTCGTTTCCCGACCCGGTCTCGATACCATCCCGCCAGACCGCTCACGGTACGAAATGCACTGTTCACGATGTCGTTTGTTACGCTGTTAGCGCTTGTTTTTGGCCCGATTGTAGCGGGCTGCTGGATCCTTATACTCAGCTCCAGCCTGAAGCCTCTTTTCTTTATTTACCTGATTGGCTGCATACCTGCCGCCCTTGCCGGCGTCATCTTTTCTATCTGGGCGCTCTGGCTGTGTCATCGCAAACAGCGGGTGCCGGAGCGGTTCAAAAGTATGGGCGCAACCAGTGGCGCTCTGAGTATCACCACGCTGTTCATCATTGCAGACGGCCTAGCCGCAGCGGTCTGGAGTCAGCCCGCGTTCTACCTGTTTATGCTTGTTCTCAGCATCGTCGCTGGCCTTGTTTCGGGTGAGCTGGCGGGAAGACTCATTCACAGCAGAATGTCACTCGCTTATCCACCTTATGAATAACCTTGTCCACGGAATAAAGCCTATGGCGGCCAGAAAGTACTGCCCGGTTTGTGAACGGGCGCCCTTGAAAGCGCATTACTTCCACGGCGAGGAAGTGGACGTCTGCCGCCAGTGCGGCGGTGTCTGGTTTGAGAAGGGCGACCTGGACAACCTGATTGCCGCCAAATGTGATCAGGTGGAGGAGGCGGATTACACAGGCGACCTGGGTGCCCATCAGCGACCGGCGAAATGCAACTGTCCCGATTGTGGTCAGCGGCTACAGGTTTTCCATTTGCTGCAGGAATATCACGTCGACCTGAAGGTCTGTCGGACATGCGCCGGGGCCTGGGCCTCGGAAGAAACCGTGTCCCGGGTGGTGCATTCCTCGGCCATCAAGCACGCGTTGGAAGCTATGAACCGACAGCCCTCCTGGAAAACCTGGGTGTTCGAGTTTCTGCTTCATATGCCGGTGGAGTACAACCTCCGGGCCCGGCGCACGCCCTGGGTCACGCTGGCACTTATCCTCATTAATACTCTGATTTTCGCTGGCTATGCGTTTGACGATCAGTTGGCCTGGCGCATCATTGACCACTTCGCATTGACGCCGGCAGAAGTACAGTCGGGGAACTCCTGGTGGACTCTGGTCACCGCCACCTTTCTCCACGGCAGTTGGCTGCACCTGGCAGGCAATATGTATTTTCTGTGGGTTACGGGCGACAACCTGGAAGATGCCCTGGGGCATAGGCGATTTCTTGGGCTTTACCTGCTTTGCGGAGTACTGGCAGGGCTGGTCAGCGTGTTGGCCAATCTGGGTGGTGTGATCCCCTCCGTGGGCGCCAGTGGCGCCATTGCCGGCCTGTTTGGCATGTATCTGTTGTGGTTTCCCAATGCCAGCTTCACTTTTATGTTTGTGGTGTGGCAGAAGAAGCTTGCCGTGGCCTGGTACTTCGCCATCTGGCTGGGCCTGAACCTGTTCGGCATGCTGATGGGCGAGCAGGGCGTTGACTACTGGGCCCATATTGGCGGCTTTATCGCTGGCCTGGCCATCGGCGCTTCGCTTCGAAGCCGGGTCTGGAAAGCCAATCCGTTAATGGCCTACCTGGCCGGCCCCGAGGTGCAGGTCCGGCGGTAGCGTATCGGATGGGGCGCGGCCGCCGTTACGCCCGGGCCAGTGAGCTGACCCGCTGCAGACTGTACCGGCTGTACCAGCAGAGCACGATGCCGAAGACCATCAGGGACGAAGTAATGGTGAATACGCGGGTGAACCCGCCGGTGGTTTCGATAATTACGCCAGCGGCAGCCGGGCCGATCAGCTGACCCACGGCGAAGAAAAGCGTGACAAAGCTTACGGCTACCGGCGCGAGCCGGGGATGAACCGTTTCCGTAGAAGCGGCGAGTACCGACGTAAACAGGCCGGACACGCACATGCCCAGGATCAGGAAGTGAGCGGTAAATGCCGGTAGCGTCGGGTACATCGCCGGTAAGGCCGTGGCGGTGGCACTGAGTGACATGCACACGACCAGCGAGTTTGAACGACCAATGCGGTCGGACATCCAGCCCCAGAACGGGCCCGCCACCAGCCCCAGCAAGCCCATGGCCGACGCCAGCCGGCCGGCGGTCAGCTCCGGCACTCCGGCTTCGACAGCGAAGCTGAACATGAAGATTGTCTGCACGATAAACGTCATCCCGACGATGCCATAGACCAGGCCGATATTGATGACGTGGGCGTTGCGGTAAACCCCGGATCGGGCCGCGGGAGCCGGGCTGTTCGTGGTCTCGCTGGCGGCCACTGGAGGGTTGCGCAGGAACAGGGCCACTGCGGCGGCGACGACCACCGCGGTACAGGCAAAAACAGCCCACACCATGCGCCAGCCGGTTTCCGGCCAGGTGGTGGTCAGCCAGGGCACCAGTATGCCCGCGGTGAACAGGCCCAGGCCAACGCCCCCGTTTGCGAAGCCGATCACCGCGCCGCGCTTCTCGGGATACCAGCTCCCGAGCAGGGAAATCAGCGGGGTGTAGCCGAAGGCGGTTCCAAAGCCCAGAAAGGCCATCATCACCAGGCTGAACCAGTAGCTTTCCGATAACGCCATTCCGGTAAAGCCGGTAATGGCGAAGCCGAGACCGATAAGAATCGCCTGCTTGCCACCGTAACGTGCCGCAAATACCCCGGCCACCATCAGCAGTGACAGGTAGCCCAGCGCCGTAACGGTACCCATATTGGCCGTCTGGGAGTACGTGAATCCCATACCTTCCCTCATGCCCGGCACTACCAGCCCGTAGGCCAGGCGGGCAAAGACCACCAGTGTGACCGTACACATCATTCCCGTAGCAATCATCAGGGCAATAGGAGGGCGAGCAGGGGCGTTCATCGTCGGTACCGCTATAGTTGTTAGTAGGCTATTCGAAAGTAGGCGAATGGCTTCAGCAGGTCAACTGCTGCTGACGCAAAAACCTTGAGTTTAATCAGGCTGGGCGAAATTCCGCCAGGGGAGATCGGGGAGAAAGATGAGGGCGGGGGGCAGCGGCTCTGCTATCCGCTGACCCCCGCTGCTACAGGTTGGCTTCCGCGAACTCCGCCAGCACCGACCGGGGCACGCCCTGCAGGTGGATATGACCGCCATGGCGGAAGGTCTTGAACCTTTCCGTCATATAGGTCAGGCCGGAACTCAGGGCGCTCAGATAGGGGGTATCAATCTGCGCAAGGTTGCCCAGACAGATGACTTTCGAGCCGTTACCGGCCCGGGTGATCATGGTTTTTATCTGGTGGGGGGTGAGGTTCTGGGACTCGTCGATGATGATCAGGGAGTGCTGAAAGCTGCGGCCACGAATGTAGTTCATGGATTTGAAGTGCAGCGGAACCTTGCTGAGGATGTAATCCACGCTGGCCGTCATGTTTTCATCGTCTTCGTGCAGCGCCTCCAGGTTGTCGACGATGGCGCCCAGCCAGGGCTCCATCTTCTCCGCTTCAGTACCGGGCAGGAAGCCGATGTCTTCATCCAGCCCCTGGGTGGAGCGGGTGGCGATAATGCGCTTGTACAGCTTGCTGGCCACGGTCATCTCAATGCAGGCGGCGAGGGCCAGAATGGTTTTTCCCGAGCCTGCAGAGCCGGTCAGGTTCACCAGGTGTACGTCCGGGTCCAGCAACAGGTGCAGGGCCATGGCCTGGTAAATGTCCCGCGGGACCAGGCCCCAGACTTCCTCTTCCATCAGGTCCTGGCGGTGCAGGTCCTGTAGCACAATCGTGTCATCGTCCAGATCGACGACGCGGCCGAGAAACCCCATCTCGTCAATAACGAACTCATTGATATGCAGTTTGGTCAGTTCGTTTTCCCGCTTCAGGATATGCTCGGTCACCGCCTCCCGCTGTACCGTCTCGACCTTCTCGATCCGGTCCCAGAAGGAGCCGGGGAAGTGGTGGTAACCCTTGGGCAGCAGGTCAATATCATCCAGCAACTGGTCGTTGTGGTAGTCCTGGGCTTCAACACCGAAACCCCGGGCCTTCAGCCGCATATTGATGTCTTTGCTTACCAGGATGATGTCGCGGCTTTTATAGCGGGCCTGCAATTCGGCAAGGGAGTTGATGATCTTGTTGTCGTTCAGGTGCTCGGGCAGGGAATGGGTGTCTATCTTGCCCGTGGTCATCAGGATGGACAGAGTGCCCAGTGGCTCGGCTTTCTCGCCCCGTACGATGGGAACGCCTTTCTCGATATCCTTTGGGCTGGCATCGCCCAACAGCTTGTCAATGTTGCGAATCGCCTGACGGCAGTCCGCCGCCACGGTCTGTTTGCCGGACTTCAGGCTGTCGAGCTCTTCGAGTACCGTCATCGGAAGGATGACATCGTGTTCTTCGAAATTAAGGAGGGCGTTGGGGTCGTGAATCAGAACATTCGTATCGAGAACGTACATGATACGGCGAGCTTGCGGTGTTCTGGGCATAGGGTGCGGTACCTCTCCTGCGAACGACCGGCCCGGCGACGCCGGGCCCTGGGATCTAGCGACGTTCAGGCAACGTAACATTCAGCTCCAGCACGGAGCAGTCATCGTTACGGTCTACCTCCACCTGAACCTGATCATCTTCAATCTGGACGTATTTACGAATCACTGCAACCAGTTCCCGCTGCAATTCTGGCAGATAGTCGGGTTGGTCACGTTTACCCCGTTCATGGGCCACGATAATCTGCAGCCTTTCTTTGGCTACGTTGGCGGACCCGGTGCTCTTGCGGGACCGGAAATAATCGAGGAAGCTCATCCTGTTTACCCCTTGAACATCCGTGCGAAAAAGCCCTTCTTCTGGGCATTCATAAAGCGGTGTTCCCGCTCTTCGCCCAGCAGTCGTGCAACCGCATCGTCGTATGCTTGGCCGGCGTCGCTCTGCTCCTCGAGAATGACCGGCGTACCCTGGTTGGAGGCGTTCAGCACCTCCTGGGATTCCGGAATCACGCCCAGCAACGGGATGGCAAGAATTTCCTCAACATCCGCGACCGAGAGCATTTCGCCCTTTTCGACGCGCCCGGGATTGTACCGGGTGAGCAGCAGGTGCTCCTTGACGGGCTCCAGGTTCATTTCCGCCCGGCGGGACTTGCTTTGCAGGATGCCAAGGATGCGGTCAGAGTCCCGCACCGAGGACACTTCGGGATTGGTCACCACAATGGCTTCGTCCGCGTAATACAGGGCCATCTGGGCCCCATGCTCGATGCCGGCGGGAGAGTCGCAGACGATATATTCGAAGGTTTCCGACAGTTCGTTGATGACTTTCTCTACGCCTTCCCTGGTCAGGGCTTCTTTTTCCCGGGTCTGGGAAGTGGGCAGAATGTACAGGGTGTCTACCCGCTTATCCCGGATAAGGGCCTGGTTGAGGCTGGCGTCACCCTGGATGACGTTAACGAAGTCATACACCACCCGGCGTTCACAGTTCATGATCAGGTCCAGGTTACGCAGGCCCACGTCAAAATCGATCACCACGGTCTTGTGACCGCGACGGGCCAGACCGGTACTGATGGAAGCACTGGTGGTGGTCTTGCCGACCCCACCTTTTCCTGATGTGACAACGATGATTCTAGCCAAGGTTGCGTTCCTGTCTGCTAATGATTGGTATTGGGTCAGGGGGCATCAGCCCGGGGAGCCATCCAGTGGTGTGACCACCAGCAGGTCGTCCCTGAGCTGAATCTGCACCGGGGCTTTCCAGCCACGTTCCTGCAGGTCTTCCGAGATTTTATAGTGGCCGGCGATGGACACAAGCTCTGCTTCCAGAGACTGGCAGAATACCCGTGCACTTTCCTGACCATGGACGCCGGCAAGCGCTCTGCCGCGCAACGGGCCATATACATGGATGTTACCTGCCGCCAGCACTTCGGCGCCAGCCTGAACCGGAGCGAGGATAATTAAATCCCCTTCAGGGGCATAGACCTGCTGGCCGGAGCGCACGGTCTGGGAAACGATACGTGCTGGTGCGGCGGCAGTCTGGGCACTGGTCGCAGGTTCGACAGGTGCTTCCTGCTGAGTGTCGGATTCTGCGGGCTCGTCCGGGGCAGCGGCTTTTGCAGCTCGTCCGCCGTCTGGCAAACAGGCAATGGCGGCATGGCGGGCCAGCCGTCGCTGATCCTCATCACCTCCGCGAACGCCGACCACATAGATACTATGGCGACGGCAGATGCCGAGCAGTTTGAAAAAATCCAGCTCGGACGTGGGGCCTTCGTAATGGTCCAGGCTGATGATAAGCGGTATGTCCCGAAAGAAGCCAGGCGCCTGGCGGATCTTTTCGCGCAGGGCGGTTTCGAAGGCGTGGTCGTCAAAATAGGCCAGCTCAAGGGCCGTCAGGGATACCGATGTGCTTTTGAGCTGGAAAGCGGGCCGTTCACTGGCCGGCGGCGGGTTACTCATGCGTGCGAGTCCTGGGTTTCAGATAGGGACGTAGATGGTGGCGTTGCAGAGGGCTGGGGCCTCAGGGCCGGGCCGTCGAAAGCGATACCGGACCATCCGCTGGTCATGAACTGGCGAATATTGCCATGACTGGTACCGGTGGCGTCAGCAAGTACGTCGCGATAATGGCGACCGAACAGGGTCAGCGTCTGGGCCTCGTTCAGGTTGCTGAACTGGGCAAGGGCGAATATCCGGCAGGAGCCCTCGTTCTCGCCGGCAGCATTGTACAGCGGGCCGTTGCGAAAGCCTGTGGGGAAGTAATCAAAATACCGGGCAACCAGGTTGATGGAATCTTCAAAGTCCGAGTGGCCGGCCTCCAGTGAGGCGAGGTGAATCCGGACAGCCTCGTTGACAGTCATCCGTGGTCTGCTCCGCCATGGGACTGGCGCGGGCCCTTCTGGTAGCGTTCTTTCCAGGTGTCGTAGGGCATGCCGTAGATATGTTCCCGGGCCTCCCCGTCGGTCAGGGTGACGCCACGCTCTTCGGCTTCGGCCCTCATCCATTTCGACAGACAGTTGCGGCAGAAGCCTGCCAGGTTCATCAGGTCGATATTCTGGACTTCCGTATGGGTCTGCAGATGTTCGACCAGCCGGCGAAACGCCGCTGCTTCGATTTCGGTACGGGTCTGGCCGGAAAACTCACTGTTCATGATAGAGGCGATCCTGTGCAGATGGGTGTCCTTCGAACGTCTGACATTCTCGGCAACAGCGCGTAAGATACAAGGCTGTACGTTCATACAGAGGTTAAGCGGTTCCGGTATGCAGCGCAAGATCATCCATATTGATTGCGACTGTTTCTACGCCGCCGTAGAAATGCGGGACGATCCGTCACTGCGGGATCTTCCCATCGCCGTGGGCGGCCTGGGTGGGCGTGGCGTGGTCACGACCTGTAACTATCGCGCCCGCGCGTTCGGCGTGCGCTCTGCCATGCCTGGAGGTGAAGCCCGCCGGCTCTGCCCCGATCTGGTGATGGTACCACTGGATATGCCCCGGTACCGGGAGGTTTCCCGGCAAGTAATGGGCATTTTTCGCGAACTGACCGATCTGGTCGAGCCCCTATCGCTGGATGAGGCCTTTCTGGATGTGAGCGAAGTAGAGGCCTTTCAGGGCAGTGCCACACTGATGGCGCGGCATATCCGGGAGCAGGTGCAGGAGCGTATTGGAATCACCGTATCTGCCGGTGTGGCGCCGAACAAGTTTCTGGCAAAAATCGCCAGCGACTGGGATAAGCCCGACGGACTTTTTGTGGTGGCGCCAGAGCAGGTGGATGAGTTTGTCAAAGTCCTGCCGGTAGACAAGCTCCCCGGTGTCGGCCCGGTCACGGCGGGCAAACTCCATGACCGTGGCCTGCATCTGTGCAGTGATCTGCGCACCGCCGGTGAGCCTGCGCTGGTACAGCAGTTTGGCAAGCAGGGCTACCGCCTGTGGCATATGGCTCACGGCCGGGATGACCGTCCGGTGGTCGTCACCCGGGTCGCAAAATCGGTCAGTGTCGAGCGGACCTTTTCCCGGGATCTGCCGGGCAAAGAGGCGTGCCGGCAGGTGATGGCAGGGCTGGTGGACGACCTGCATCTGCGGCTGGAGCGAAAGGGTGGTCGCAAGCCCCTGCACAAGCTGTTTATCAAGGTTCGCTATAGTGACTTCTCTACTCATACCCTGGAGCGGGTGCGGGAGCCCGGTCCCGGGCTGAAACCCGAGGCGGGGGAGTTTCTGCCGCTGCTTGATGAGCTGATTACCGACGAGCATCGGCCGGTGCGACTGCTGGGTGTTGGCGTCCGGTTCCGGGAAGACAGCTCACCGGTGGCTCA
>CAZHAY010000104.1:0-8342 GCA_964530545.1 uncultured Marinobacter sp. | reverse complement strand
TCCTTTGATGTTGGTCTGAATCATCCGCTTCAGCTCGGCATTTCGCCCAAGTACGTTCAGCTTCGCACCTACCAGTACACCGCACTGGTTGACGACTTTGATAAGGACGACATCGACAGCAGCGACTACGAATCCAGCAAGAGCGGGTTCAACGTCGATCTTGGCGCTGCCTATGCGTTCGGTGATACGCAGCAGTGGACCGCCGGGGTCGCCGTACGTAACCTGATTCCCATGAAGCTGGATACGAAATTTCACACCGCCCGGGGTGAGCGGGAAGAGACCTTCGAACTGAACCCGGTGGTATCCGCCGGAATTGCTCATAGTGGTCGATATCATGTTCTCACAGCAGAAGCCGAGCTGACTGAACAAAAAGGATTTGGTTACGCGGACGATACCCAGTGGCTCTCGGTAGGAGCCGAATTTGATGCGTTCCACTTCGCGCAGCTACGACTGGGCGCCCGCCACAACATCGCCAGTAATGACGACAACCGGGGTATCGAAGAAGAAACCCAGTTCACCGCAGGCCTGGGCTTTTCGCCCTTTGGTGCACGCCTGAATGTTTCCGGCATGGTCAGCGATGCGGAAGTGGGTGCTGCCATCGAGCTGGGAATGGCGTTCTGAGCCATTGTCACGCCGCTTATCGAAACCCGCCACCGTGCGGGCTTTCTTTTGCCTGTTCACTGGCAGCCACGCATAATAACCGGCATCCAGAATCACCCTGCAGGGCATGATCAAACGTGGAAATCTATCTGGTTGGCGGTGCGGTCCGGGACGAGCTACTCGGCATTCCTGTCAAGGACCGGGACTGGGTGGTGGTAGGTGCCGCCCCCGACGAAATGCTTGCCCTGGGCTATCAGCAGGTAGGCGCTGACTTTCCGGTTTTCCTGCACCCGGAAACCCACGAGGAGTATGCGCTGGCACGCACTGAGCGCAAACAGGGGCGTGGTTATCATGGCTTTACCGTGTACAGCGCGCCCGACGTCACCCTGGAAGAAGACCTCAGGCGCCGGGATTTGACTATCAACGCCATGGCCAGGGCCGAAGACGGCACTCTGGCTGATCCTTTCGGTGGTCAGAGCGATCTGGACAACCGTCAGTTGCGACATGTTTCCGAAGCCTTTCAGGAAGACCCGCTGCGCATCCTGCGGACCGCACGATTCGCCGCACGATTTCATCACCTGGGTTTCCGGGTTGCCGATGAGACCATGGCCCTGATGCAGGGCATGGCCGCGGATGGCGAAGTGGAACATCTGGTGCCGGAGCGGGTCTGGCAGGAAATCCAGCGGGCCTTGCATGAAGTCAGCCCGGCGATTTTCTTTGAGGTACTGGATAAGGCCGGTGCTCTTGCGGTTCTTATTCCCGAACTGACCGGGGATAAGCGATGGCTGGCGCCTTCCATGGCGGCTCTTGCCACTGCGGCCGAACGGGAGCTGCCAACGGAGTGCCGCGTCGCTGCCCTGCTGCACCCGCTGTCACCGGTTTCGGTTAAAGCGCGGGCGGCAGCGCTGAAAGCGCCCAACGACTGCCGGGACTTGGCTCGTCTGGTGGCTGAGCTTGCCCCTCTGGTTCTGCAGCGGCCGTTAAGTGCTGAGCGGGTGCTTGAAGTGTTTGACCGCGCCGATGCCTGGCGGCGACCGGATCGTTTTCGGTTGTTGTTGGCGGCTCTGGCCTGTTTGCCGGAAAGGCTGGATGCCGAGACTCACCGGTTGTATGAGGTGGCGCTGGAGGCGGCGCGGCAGGTGGATGCCCGGGCCCTTGTGGCGGCGGGCTATACGGGCAGGGAGCTTGGGGAAGCCATTGGGCGGGAGCGGCTTCAAATGATTGGGGAAACTCTTAAGTAGAGCATCTGCGAGTCTCTGTCCAATAGCCGCCCAGCCTGCTGGTACTGGTGGTGAGGCATTGGGTGGTTTTGTTTTCTCCACCGCAATTCACGGTACGTCCTGTACCGACCTTGCTCCGCGCCATCCATGGCGCTGTTCCGAAAACAAAACCACCCAATACCTCTATCGAGAACGGTGTGTTCAGTTGTCTGTTAGTTTGGTCTGACAAAAGACTGCATGTGGTTTTCTTCTGACTGTCTTCAATTAGGACGACTGGGCCAATTCGGCTAGAATCGTTCTCTTGCTCATCGAGGACAGCACGCCCCTACCGGGTACCACGCCCCCCAAACCTGATCGCAAAAGGGGGCTGAAAAAGCCAAAACAAATAACCGGAGACCCCCCAAAATGCAAGACGTAGTCATAGTAGCAGCCAGGCGCACCGCCATCGGTTCTTTCGGCGGCGCTCTCTCCAGCCTGAGGGCTGACCAACTGGGTACCGCCGTTATCAAGGCGCTGCTGGAAGAAACCGGCATTGCGGCCGATCAGATCAATGAGGTCATCCTCGGTCAGGTTCTGACCGCCGGCTGTGGCCAGAACCCGGCTCGTCAGGCGGCGATCAACGCCGGTATTCCTGCGTCGGTTCCGGCGATGACCATCAATAAGGTCTGCGGCTCTGGCCTTAAGGCTGTTCATATGGCGGTTCAGGCGATTCGTAATGGCGATGCCGAGATGATTCTGGCCGGTGGCCAGGAGAGCATGAGCCAGTCGCCGCACGTGGTGCCCAACAGCCGTAACGGCCAGCGTATGGGCAATTGGACCATGATCGACACCATGGTTAACGACGGCCTGATGGACGCCTTCAACGACTATCATATGGGCATTACTGCTGAGAATATCGTTGAAAAGTACGGCATCAGCCGTGAAGAACAGGATGAGTTCGCCGCTGCCTCCCAGCAGAAGGCCGCCGCTGCCCGGGCAGAGGGCCGGTTTGACAGTCAGATTGTGCCGGTGAGCATCCCCCAGCGCAAAGGTGACCCGATCGTGGTCAGTCAGGACGAAGGCCCCCGGGACGGTACCACTGCAGAGGGACTTGGCAAGCTCCGGCCTGCGTTCAAAAAAGACGGCACGGTCACGGCAGGTAATGCGTCCAGCCTCAACGATGGCGCGGCCGCGGTTCTGGTCTGTAGCGCCAGCAAGGCCCAGGAACTGGGACTCACCCCGATCGCAACCATCAGGGCCCACGCCAGCGCCGGGGTCGATCCCGCCATCATGGGCACTGGCCCTATCCCTGCCAGCCAGCGCTGTCTGCAGCGGGCCGGCTGGACCGTGGACGATCTTGACCTGATTGAAGCCAACGAGGCCTTCGCGGCCCAGGCCATTTCCGTCAGCCGTGACCTGGGCTGGGACACCAGCAAGGTGAACGTCAACGGTGGCGCCATCGCCCTGGGTCACCCGATTGGTGCTTCGGGCTGTCGCGTTCTGGTGTCCTTGCTCCATGAGATGCAGCGCCGGGATGTGAAGAAAGGCCTGGCGACCCTCTGCATCGGCGGCGGCATGGGTGTGGCCCTGGCGGTAGAACGCTGATGCCGCTGGCCTGACGGGTGTTCCATATCGTACTGTATGAGCCGGAGATACCGCCCAATACGGGCAATATCATCCGGCTTTGCGCCAATACCGGCTGCCAGCTGCATCTGATTGAGCCCCTGGGGTTTACCCTGGAAGACAAGCAGATGCGGCGGGCCGGGCTGGACTACAGTGAGTACGCCAGCGTCAAAGTCCATTCCGACTACTCGGCGTTTCTCAGCACGGAACAACCACAGCGGCTGTTCGCCCTGACCACCAAGGGTTCCCGTCCGTACCATCAGGTCCATTATCGGGCTGGTGACTATCTGATGTTCGGTCCTGAAACCCGCGGTCTGCCCGAAGCCGTACGGGAGAGCCTCGCGCCGGAGTACCGGCTGCGCGTACCCATGCTGCCCCACAGCCGCAGTCTTAATCTGTCCAATACGACGGCAGTGGTGCTTTATGAGGCCTGGCGGCAACTGGATTTCACCAGCGCCACCTAGTGATCAGGCAGACACAAAAAAGCCGGCTCGATGGGCCGGCTTTTCTGTACTGATCAATCAGGGCTTCAGTGGGTCTGCGGGGTTTCCTGAGTTGCACCCTGCTCGCCCTGTTCTTCCTGACGGCGTTTGACTGCCTGCGCGAAGATAGCGTCGAAGTTCACCGGCGCCAGCATCAGCGATGGGAAGCTGCCCTTGTTGACGACGTTATCGATGGTCTCACGGGCGTAGGGGAACAGCAGGTTCGGGCAGTAGGCGCCCAGCATCGGCGGGATCTGCTGCTCGGGGAAACCGTTGAGCAGGAATACGCCGGCCTGCTGGATTTCCACCAGATAGGCAACCTTGTCGTCGATCTTTGCGGTAATCGTCATAGACAGCACCACCTCGTACTGGGTGTCGCTCACCTTGCTGTGCGAGGTGTTCAGGTCCATGTTCACCGCCGGTTTCCACTGCTGTTGGAAAACCTCTGGCGCATTGGGGGACTCAAATGAGAGGTCCTTCAGATAAATGCGCTGCAGTGCGAACTGTGGCTGGTTCTGGTTGTCGTTCTGATTGCTGCCGGCGGCAGCCTGCTGATCATTCTCAGCCATGGTCTTTCCTTATTTGCTTGTGCGTTCGTTTGTTATTTCTTCACCAGGGGAAGGTTAGAGCCCCTCCAGTCACCAATACCACCGCTGAGCCTGACCACATTACTGTAGCCTTCGGCGTTAAGCTGCTTGACGGCCATGGCCGCGTGCTGGCCCATTTTGTCGACCACGATGACTGTTTTGTCCTGGTGCTTCTTCAGCTCTCCGGAGCGTTCCTTGATGGCATTCAACGGAATATGGATGGAGCCGGTAATGCGTCCTTCATTGAATTCCTTACGATCCCGAATGTCCACCACTATGGCTTCGTCGCGGTTGATCAGGTTCACAGCCTGCTGCGCTGACACCTTTTTACCACCGCGTCGGCTCTCCAGGAAGAAGAGTGCCAGTAACAGGGCGACAAAGATGGACACCAGAATGTAGTGATTTACGACGAACTCAAACAACCGTTCCATAAACCTGTCCTGCAATATTAATTTGGCGGGATTATACACACCCTCCCCCGCGGACAGAAGGCAGCGTCCATAGCCCGGGAGACCAGATTCGGGTTAGAATTCACCCTCAAATTTCCTGAAGGCCCGGGATTCGGCTCCGAATTGACCGGAATCCGCACCCGGCTTCCATCAACCACACCGGACAGCGTAATGACCAGCACTCGCAAGACCACGGCCCTGATCATCCTGGACGGCTGGGGCCACCGTGACCCTGCCGACGACAATGCTATCAGCCTGGCCAACACCCCCTTTTGGGACAAAGCCTGGGCAGAACAGCCTAAAACCCTGATCAATACCTCGGGCATGTTTGTTGGTCTGCCCAAGGGCCAGATGGGCAACTCTGAGGTTGGCCATATGAACCTGGGCGCCGGACGGGTGGTTTACCAGAGCCTCACGCGGATCGACAAGGATCTGGAAGATGGCACCCTTAACGACAACCCCACCCTGATTGCCGCTATCGACAAAGCTGTAGCCAACGATGGCGCCGTTCACCTGCTGGGCCTGCTGTCTCCGGGCGGTGTTCATGCCCATGAAAACCACATCCTGGCGGCCGCGGAAATAGCCGCCCGCCGCGGTGCCAGCCGGGTTTATATCCATGCTTTTCTTGATGGTCGGGATATGCCGCCCCGCAGCGCACGCCCATCCCTGGAAAAAGCCGCCGCGAAAATGAAGTCGCTCGGTGTCGGCCGGGTCGCTTCTATCGTGGGCCGTTACTTCGCCATGGACCGTGACAACCGCTGGGACCGGGTTGAGCAGGCCTACAACCTGCTGACCCTGGGCGAAGCGGAATTCACCGCAGCCGACCCGCTGACCGCCCTCGACGAAGCCTATGAGCGCGGTGAAAACGACGAGTTCGTCAAAGCTACCCGCATTCAGGGCGGCAACGAGCCAGACGCTACCATCAACGATGGCGATGCGGTGCTGTTTATGAACTTCCGTGCCGACCGGGCCCGGGAAATAACCCGCGCCTTTGTCGATTCCGACTTCGACGGATTCGAGCGCGATAAGCACCCGGCGCTGACGGATTTTGTCATGCTCACCGAGTACGCCGCCGACATCAAAACCTCCTGCGCTTACCCGCCGGAGCAACTGAAGAACGGCCTCGGGGAATACGTTTCTGGTCTGGGCAAGACCCAGCTACGCATCGCAGAAACCGAAAAATACGCCCACGTCACCTTCTTCTTCAACGGCGGCCTCGAAACGCCTTTTGAAGGCGAAGACAGAATCCTGGTGCCCTCCCCCCAGGTGGCAACCTACGACCTGCAGCCGGAAATGAGTGCCCCCGAAGTCACCGATAAACTGGTGGAGGCCATCAAGAGTGGTAAATACGATCTGGTGGTCTGCAACTACGCCAACGGGGATATGGTCGGCCATACCGGCAAGCTGGACGCGGCCATTAAAGCGGCTGAGTGTGTCGATGCCTGCGTTGCCCGGATCGCTGAAGCGCTGGCTGAAGTCGGTGGCGAGGCGCTGGTCACCGCAGATCACGGCAACCTGGAGCAGATGACGGACCCCACCTCCGGCCAGGTCCACACAGCGCACACGGTTGGCCCGGTGCCACTGGTGTACATCGGTGATCGCCAAGTGACCCTGAAGGACGACGGTGCCCTGAGCGACGTTGCACCGACACTGCTGACCCTGATGGGCCTGGAACAGCCGGCCGAAATGACCGGCCAGAGCCTGGTCGAACTCGGTCAGAGCTGACAGTCCTGTGGTGGTCAGAGCCATCATCCGATCACGAGCAAGCGCCGCCGGCCTGGTCCGGCTGGCGCTTTTTGCGCTTTTGACAGCAGTGACGGCGGTGACTGCCCAGGCCCAGGAACAGGTCACCCCCGCTCAGATTGAGGCTTTGAAAAAAGAGATCTCCAGGATCGACAAGTGGCTGTCTGGCGCCGAAAAGGACCGCTCGAAGCTGGAGCAGACCCTGGCGCGAACGGACAAGGAAATCAGCCGGCTGACCCGGGAACGTCGGGAGTTACAGTCTCAACGCCAGCAGCAGGCCGAAGAACTGAAGCAGATCCAGACCCGGGAAACGGAGCTGGAGCAGAACCTCCGGAAGCAACGCACCGCTCTGAAACACCAGCTTCGCAATGCCTGGATGGAAGGTCAGGCACCGGCCATAAAAGTTCTGCTGAACGAGGCCAATCCCCAGGAAATTGCCCGCACGATGACCTACTACGAATATCTGAGCGGCGACAACCTGCAACGGCTGGAAACCTTCCATCAGACCCTGTCCGAACTTCAGGCTACCCGCCAGCGCAAGCTGGAGTCCCAGGCGAAACTCGTTCGTCTGGAGGAAGAGGTTGGCGAGCGTCAGCAGGCCCTGGAAACAGAAAAGGCATCCCGGAAGAAAACCCTCGCCAGCCTGGAAAAAGACATTGCCGAACGGCGCAGTGAGCGCAGCGGGCTTGAAGCAGACCAGCAGCGTCTTGAAAAACTCCTCAAGGAAGTGGAAGCCGCCATTGTCAATATTCCCACCCCAACCGGTACTGGTCCTATCAGCAATCTCCGCGGCCAGCTGGACTGGCCGGCGGACGGGCGCCTGGCCGCAGCCTTTGGCGGTGCCATGGCCCAGGGCCACCTGCGTCGCAACGGCATTCTGGTCAATACCGCCGAAGAAGCCGAAGTAAAGGCCGTGCATTATGGCCGCGTGGTGTTCTCCAACTGGCTGCGGGGCTTCGGCATGATGACGATCATTGACCACGGCGGGGGCTACATGACGCTTTATGGTCACAGCTCCAGCCTGCTGACCAGTCCGGGAGACTGGGTGCAGGCCGGCGAGACCATCGCGTTAGCGGGCCGGACCGGCGGAACCAGCGACCCCGCGGTGTATTTTGAACTTCGTCACAACGGCAAGCCGCAGAACCCGGCAAGCTGGCTGAAACGCCGGTAAAACAACCACTACGGGTGCCAATGGCAGGCTGACAAACGACGCTCATAACGCCATACTGACCGGCGTAACTCAGACCCCGGTGCTGGGTGGCAGTCGATGGCATTGACTACAGGAACGCGGAATGAAAAGGGTTATCCAGGCTCATAAAAACACGCTAATCGGCTTGCTGGTCGCTTCCTGCCTGAGCGGTGGTCTCGCCACCGCACAGGAGACTCCGCCAGAGACGGACGCTGCGCCGGCCGGTCTTGCCCCGGTCGAAACCGCCCTGCCACTGGATGACCTGCGCAAGTTCACCGAGGTGTTCAGCCGCATCAAGGAAGCCTATGTGGAAGAGGTCTCCGACAAGGTACTGCTGGAGAACGCCATCAAAGGCATGCTGGCGGGACTGGACCCCCACTCGGCCTACCTGGAGCCCATGGAATACGAAGCCCTGGAAGAAAGCACCAGTGGCGAGTTTGGCGGCCTGGGCATGGAAGTGGGCATGGAAG
>CAZHAY010000103.1:0-8564 GCA_964530545.1 uncultured Marinobacter sp. | reverse complement strand
GGCAGCACGGTCATGACCATGTCGCCCGGACGGTTACCGGAATGCAGGAACGCCTCAAGAATCTTCAGCCGTTTGGTGAACTTCTTGATCTTGGTCTCGGAGTTGGTCTGGGGGATTTCTTCCCGCAGCAGGTCAACTTCTGACTGCAGGTCGATATCTTCCAGCAGCATCTTGATGGCTTCGGCGCCCATGCGAGCGTCGAATTCATCACCGAACTCCTCCAGCGCCTCATAGTACTGCTCGTCATTCAGCAGTTGACCACGCTCCAGGGTCGTCATGCCCGGGTCGATCACAATGAAGGACTCAAAGTACAGAACCCGCTCGATATCACGCAGGGTCATGTCCAGCATCATGCCGATACGGGACGGAAGTGACTTGAGGAACCAGATATGGGCAACAGGGCTGGCCAGCTCGATATGCCCCATCCGCTCACGGCGGACACTGGCCAACGCCACTTCAACACCACACTTTTCGCAGATCACACCGCGATGCTTGAGCCGCTTGTACTTGCCGCACAGGCACTCATAGTCCTTTACCGGGCCAAAGATCTTGGCACAGAAAAGACCATCGCGCTCAGGCTTGAAGGTACGGTAGTTAATTGTCTCGGGCTTTTTTACTTCCCCGAAAGACCAGGAGCGGATCATCTCGGGTGACGCCAGACCAATTCGAATGGCGTCAAATTCCTTACTCTGATTCTGGCTCTTGAGAAGATTCAACAAATCTTTCATCAGTAACAGCTCCGGATGGCGTTAATCTCGGGCGGACACCGGGGTGCCCGCTCACGCTGCCAAAAAAAACGATTCGGCTTACTCGGATTCCAGCTCGATGTCGATACCCAGCGAGCGGATCTCCTTGACAAGAACGTTGAAGGATTCGGGCATGCCCGGCTCCATCCGGTGGTCTCCATCGACAATGTTCTTGTACATCTTGGTACGGCCATTCACGTCGTCAGACTTGACGGTGAGCATTTCCTGCAACGTGTACGCTGCGCCGTAGGCTTCCAGTGCCCACACTTCCATCTCACCGAACCGCTGTCCACCGAACTGCGCCTTACCACCCAGCGGCTGCTGGGTAACAAGACTGTAAGAACCGGTCGACCGGGCGTGCATCTTGTCGTCGATCAGGTGGTTCAGCTTCAGCATGTACATGTAGCCGACCGTCACCTGACGATCAAACTTGTCACCGGTACGGCCATCGTACAGAGTGATCTGGCCGCTGGTATCCATATCAGCGAGCTCCAGCATGTGCTTGACCTCGGCTTCTTCCGCACCGTCGAAGACCGCAGTAGCCATCGGCACCCCACCACGGAGGTTGTCAGCCAGCTGGATGATCTCGTCATCGCTTAGGCTGTCCAGGTCTGCCGTCGGTACCTCATCGCTGTGGTTGTACACCTTGCCCAGCAGCTCACGGATCTCCGTCACCTTGCGCTGCTCTTCCAGCATGCGCTCGATCTTGCGACCCAGACCTTTCGCGGCTGCTCCCAGATGGGTTTCCAGCACCTGCCCGACGTTCATACGCGACGGTACACCCAGTGGGTTGAGCACGATATCAACCGGGTTGCCCTCGGCGTCATAGGGCATGTCTTCAACCGGCATAACCGCGGAGATAACGCCCTTGTTACCGTGACGACCCGCCATTTTGTCGCCAGGCTGTACACGGCGCTTGATCGCCAGGTACACCTTAACGATCTTAAGAACACCCGGCGCAAGGTCATCACCCTGCTGAAGCTTCCGCTTCTTGTCATCGAAACGTTCTTCGTGTTCTTTCTTCCGGTCTTCCAGGCCCTGCTCGGACTTCTCAAGCAGCTCGTTGAGCGACTCGTCTTTCATCCGCAGCTTGAACCACTGGTCGCGGCCCAGTTCCTGCAGGTAATCATCCTCAAGGATAGCGCCTTTTTTCAGACCCGGGCCGCTGATCACCTCCTGGCCCCGAAGCGATGCCGTCAGGCGCTCAAAGGTAGCACCTTCGACGATGCGGTACTCGTCCTTCAGGTCTTTCCGATATTGGTTGAGCTGCGACTGCTCGATGGCCAGCGCACGCTCGTCCTTCTCGATGCCATCGCGGGTGAATACCTGCACATCGATGACCGTACCCCGGGTGCCCGCGGATACCCGCGAAGAGGTATCTTTAACATCAGAGGCTTTCTCACCAAAGATTGCTCTCAGCAGCTTCTCTTCCGGTGTCAGCTGGGTTTCACCTTTGGGCGTCACCTTACCCACCAGGATGTCCCCGGGGCCAACTTCAGCACCGATATACACGATGCCGGACTCATCCAGCTTCGCCAGCGCGCTCTCGCCCACGTTGGGAATATCAGCGGTGATTTCCTCACTGCCGAGCTTGGTATCCCGGGCCACGCAGGTGAGCTCCTGGATGTGGATACTGGTGAAGCGATCTTCCTGGACCACCTTTTCGGAGATCAGGATGGAATCCTCAAAGTTGTAGCCGTTCCAGGGCATGAACGCGATGCGCATGTTCTGCCCGAGCGCCAGCTCACCCAGATCAACAGACGGACCATCAGCCAGCACATCACCGCGAGCCACCACATCACCCTGGTTCACGATGGAACGCTGGTTGATGCAGGTGTTCTGGTTAGAGCGGGTGTATTTGGTGAGGTTGTAGATATCCACCCCAGCATCACCGGCTTCGGTCTCATCATCGTGCACACGCACAACGATCCGGGCCGCATCCACGTCTTCGATGACACCGCCCCGGCGTGCGGTTACGCAAACGCCAGAGTCCTGGGCCACGGTCCGCTCGAGACCAGTGCCTACCAGGGGCTTGTCAGCACGCAGGGTCGGTACTGCCTGACGCTGCATGTTCGATCCCATCAGTGCACGGTTAGCGTCGTCATGCTCCAGGAACGGAATCAGGGATGCCGCAACCGAGACCACCTGACGGGGAGAAACGTCCATGAAATTGACGTTTTCCGGTGGCGTAACGGTGAATTCGTTCAGGTGACGCACCGTAACCAGCTCATCCGCAAGACGACCGTCATCGGTCATCGCAGCGCTGGCCTGAGCAATGACGTAATTGCTCTCTTCAATGGCAGACAGGTAGACAATCTCGTCGGTTACCTTGCCTTCGATGACCTTCCGGTACGGGCTCTCAAGGAAGCCGTAAGAGTTGGTACGGGCATAGGTCGCCAGGGAGTTGATCAGACCAATGTTCGGACCTTCCGGCGTCTCGATCGGACATACGCGACCATAGTGGGTCGGGTGCACGTCGCGGACTTCAAATCCGGCCCGCTCACGGGTCAGACCGCCCGGCCCAAGTGCTGAAACCCGACGCTTATGCGTAACTTCGGACAATGGGTTGTTCTGGTCCATAAACTGGGACAGCTGGCTCGAGCCAAAGAATTCCTTGACCGCCGCCGCAACCGGCTTGGCGTTAATCAGATCCTGCGGCATCAGGCCTTCGCTTTCGGCCAGACTCAGACGCTCACGCACCGCCCGCTCGACCCGTACCAGGCCCACACGGAACTGGTTTTCAGCCATTTCGCCAACAGAACGGATACGACGGTTACCCAGGTTGTCGATGTCGTCGACGTTGCCGGTACCGTTACGGATCGCGATCAGCGTACGCAGCACATCAACGATGTCTTCGTTCGTCAGGGTGCCTTCACCGGTGCTCTCTTCACGGCCCAGGCGACGGTTCAGCTTCATACGGCCAACCGCGGACAGGTCATAACGCTCATCCGAGAAGAACAGGTTATTAAACAGGTTCTCGGCGGATTCCTTGGTCGGCGGCTCGCCCGGACGCATCATCCGGTAGATTTCAACCAACGCTTCAAGCTGGGTACGGGTCGGGTCGATACGAATGGTATCGGACATGAACGGCCCGCAGTCGAGATCGTTGGTGTACAGGGTCTCAACGTCAGTGATCCCTGCAGCAAGAATCTTTTCAATCACCTCTTCGGTGATTTCGGTATTGCACTCAACCAGCACTTCACCGGTCTTGGTATCTACCATGTCGTGGGCGATGACCCGGCCGTGGAGGTATACCGTGGGCACTTCCAGCTCGGTGATGCCGGCCTTCTCCAACTGACGGATATGGCGTGCCGTGACCCGACGCCCTTCTTCAACGACGACATTACCTTCCTTGTCCTTGATATCGAAGGTCGCGATGTCGCCCCGCAGCCGGCTGGGTACCAGCTCAAGCCGGGAGACTTCTTCACCAACGGTGAACTTGCTGGTGTCGAAGAACATTTCCAGCATCTGCTCGGAGGTGTAACCCAGAGCACGCAGCAGGATACTGGCGGGAAGCTTACGCCGACGGTCGATACGAACGAATACCGAGTCCTTCGGGTCGAACTCAAAGTCCAGCCAGGAACCACGGTAAGGAATCACCCGGGCAGAATACAGCAACTTACCGGAAGAGTGGGTCTTGCCCTTATCATGATCAAAGAACACACCGGGCGAACGGTGGAGCTGGGACACAATAACCCGCTCGGTACCGTTGACAATAAAGGTACCGTTCTCAGTCATCAGGGGCATTTCGCCCATGTAGACTTCCTGTTCCTTGATGTCCTTGATCGCCTTGTTGGAAGATTCGCGATCGTAAATAATCAAACGAACTTTTACGCGCAGGGGTGCAGCATAGGTTACGCCCCGGAGCTGACATTCCTTGACATCGAACACCGGATCGCCGATACGGTAGCTCACATACTCAAGAGCCGCATTGCCAGAATAGCTGACAATCGGGAATACGGATTTAAAAGCTGCGTGAAGCCCGGTTTCCCGGCGTTCGGCAGCGTCGGCTTCCATTTGCAGGAAGTCCCGATATGAGTCCAGCTGAATAGCCAACAAATAGGGGACACCCATCACGGAAGGCAATTTACTGAAGTCTTTGCGAATCCGCTTTTTCTCAGTGTAGGAGTAAGTCATCTGCATTCCCCAGCTTTAGACCTGATACCTGGTATCAAGAAGCAACCATTTACCTGCTTCGGGGCCGAGTTGCTCGGCGTACTGCGCTGTCTTGAACAAGACTCTGGCTGTAGGTGACAGAAGCAGCCCTTAACTATAGCAACTGCATCCATCTCTATAGCATATACAACAGAAAAAGGCCGGTGGCGCCAGGCCACCAGCCTATCCATGCTAAAGCATGGAACCGATCCAATATCGGCGATTACTTAAGCTCAACAGAAGCGCCTGCTTCCTCAAGCTTTTTCTTGGCTTCTTCAGCTTCGTCCTTGGATACACCTTCTTTAACGGTGGACGGAGCAGAATCAACCAGCTCTTTCGCTTCTTTCAGGCCCAGGCCTGTCAGCTCGCGAACAGCCTTGATGGCGTTTACTTTTTTCTCGCCTGCGGCAGTCAGAACAACGTCAAACTCAGTCTGCTCTTCAGCAGCACCGGCATCACCACCAGCAGCAGCCGGTGCAGCCGCTACGGCAGCCGCCGCAGAAACGTTGAACTTCTCTTCCATTGCTTCTACGAGGTCAACAACTTCCATGACGCTCATTTCGGCGATTGCATTCAAAATCTCGTCTTTAGACAGAGCCATGACTTTCTCCCAAAAAAATAAAAATGGTTTTCAACAGAATCAAGCAGCTTCTTGCTTCTGGTCTCGGACTGCAGCTACTACGCGTGTGACTCTGCCTGGAATATCGTTCAGAGTGCGTACCAACTTGGTAACCGGTGCCTGTGTGACAATTGCCAGCTGGGTCAACGCTTCATGCAGCGTCGGCAGCTTGGCAAGACGATCGATATGCTCTGCACCCATCAGCTCACCGCCGACAGCCAGACCTTTGATCTCGAACGCCTCTTTCTCTTTGGCAAAATCCTTCAGCAGACGAGCTGCCGCACCAGGATCTTCCATAGAGAAGGCCAGAATGGTCGGACCAACCAAAGCTTCGTTAATGCACTCAAACTCGGTACCACGAACCGCGATCTTGGCAAGGTTGTTACGAACAACCTTCAAGCGCACGTTCTCGGCCCGGGCTTTGGCACGAAGCGCCGTCATATCACCTGCGGTGACACCACGGTAGTCAGCCAGAACAACAGACAGAGCAGTACCAGCAGTCTCGTTGACTTCAGCGACGATCGCTTTCTTGTCTTCGAGTCTAATTGCCACTGGATTTCTCCTCGATTTCGCCGGAATTCCGGCAAACCCATTATCGCCCTGGGGCCTGATGCGACATTCGCCTGTTGCGTTTATCGCGCCCCGAGTCGGGCTCCTCACGGTGCTTGGGTTCAGAGAGAACGTCGTACACCGTCTGCGCAGGCAGTACTTTAACCCCTCTGGCCTGACCTTTTCGGTCAGGCCTCAGGGGCCTGCGGTCTTTGACAGCCTGGCTTCCGCCTAGACTACAAAGTACTGCTGACCAGGGATCAGATGTTCAGGGACCCCTGATCAACAGTCAGGCCAGGCCCCATCGTTGAGGAGAGGGATACCTTTTTGAGGTAAACACCCTTCGACGAGGCAGGCTTGGCCTTTTTCAGGTCTGCCAGCAGGGCTTCCAGGTTTTCCTGAATCGCCTGTGCAGAGAATTCAACATTACCCAGCGGAGCATGAATGATACCGTTCTTGTCAGTACGGTAACGAACCTGCCCGGCCTTTGCGTTCTTGACGGCGGTCTCCACGTCCGGAGTTACCGTGCCCACTTTCGGGTTCGGCATCAGACCGCGAGGACCAAGGATCTGGCCAAGTTGACCAACGACACGCATGGCATCCGGCGTCGCAATGACAACGTCAAAGTCCATGTTGCCTTTTTTAACTTCTTCCGCGAGATCGTCCATACCCACGATGTCAGCGCCGGCCTCTTTGGCCTTGTCTGCGTTCGCGCCTTGGGTAAAGACAGCAACCCGAACGGTTCTACCGGTGCCGTGGGGCAGCACGGTACTGCTGCGAACTACCTGATCGGATTTCCGTGCGTCAACACCAAGGTTAACGGCCACGTCGATGGACTCACGGAACTTGACGGAACTACCCAGCTCCACCAACAGAGAAACGGCTTCCTCTACTGTATAGGCGCGAATCGGATCGACCTTTTCGCGAATCAGCTTCTGGCGCTTGCTCAGCTTAGTCATCTCAAAGACCCTCCACAGTCAGGCCCATACTGCGAGCAGTACCCGCGATGGTGCGGACGGCGGCTTCCATGTCAGCAGCCGTCAGGTCCGGTTCCTTGGTTTTAACGATCTCTTCCAGCTGTTCGCGAGTCACGGACCCAACCTTCTCGGTGTTCGGACGGCCAGAACCACTCTTGACGCCGGCTGCTTTTTTCAGCAGAACCGGCGCAGGCGGAGTCTTTGTAACGAAAGTGAAACTACGGTCGCTGTATACGGTGATGACGACCGGCGTGGGCAGCCCGGCTTCCATGTTCTGTGTGGCCGCATTAAATGCCTTACAGAACTCCATGATATTGACACCGTGCTGACCCAGAGCGGGACCAACAGGCGGACTTGGGTTGGCCTGACCGGCCGCCACCTGAAGCTTGATATAGGCTTCAATCTTCTTTGCCATGAGTTTCTCCTATGGGTGCTAGCGCCTTTCGGCTCCCCGGTTATGAGACGCGAAAAGCCCGCTTCACCTTGGTGAGCGAGCCCTTCGTTAGAAACGTGACTCAGTCTTTTTCGACCTGGCCGAACTCCAGTTCAACCGGCGTGGAACGCCCAAAGATCAGAACGGCCACTTTCACACGACTCTTGTCGTAATCCACTTCTTCCACAACGCCATTGAAATCGGCAAACGGCCCCTCAACGACGCGCACAACCTCACCCGGCTCAAACAGCGTTTTGGGCTTCGGCTGATCGGCTCCACTTTCGACACGGCGGAGAATTGCGTCGGCTTCTTTTTGGGTAATGGGAGCGGGCTTGTCCTTGGTACCACCAATAAATCCGAGAACGCGGGGGGTATCCTTCACAAGGTGCCACGTTGCATCATCCATTTCCATCTGGACAAGCACGTACCCCGGATAGAATTTCCGCTCGCTTTTGCGCTTCTTACCGTCACGCATTTCGACGACTTCTTCGGTAGGCACGAGGACGTCACCGAACCGGTCTTCCATGCCGCTGATCGCGATACGCTCTTTTAGGGAACGCAGGACATGCTTTTCGTAACCGGAATACGCCTGAATCACAAACCACTGCTTAGCCATTGCCTGCCCTCGCTTATCCGATGAAACCCTGAACAAGGAAGCCGATAAGCGAATCCATACCCCACAGGATAAGTGCCACGACAAGCACGAAAACAACAACGATTGCCGTGGTCTGAATCAGCTCCGGACGAGTAGGCCAGACGACCTTGCGGATCTCTACCCTGGCCTCCTTCAGCAGACTCGCGAAACGGCGTCCGCGATCGGTCTGGAGCGCAACAAACCCCGCAACCAGGGCTAGCGCCACCAAACCAAGCACCCGATAGAGTACCGATTCGCCACTGAAATACTGATTACCGACAACACCGACGGCAATCAAAATAAAAACAACCAACCACTTGATAGCATCAAAGCGATTGGTCGACTGTTGGGCTTTTGACTCCATGGGAATCAGCTTATGTATCCAGACGTTTATAAATGGCAGGCCAGGAGGGAATCGAACCCCCAACCTGCGGTTTTGGAGACCGCCGCT
>CAZHAY010000102.1:0-8887 GCA_964530545.1 uncultured Marinobacter sp. | reverse complement strand
GGGCGGGCCCAGGCGGATACCTCATAATCCTCAAAACCCGAGGTCAGCAGTTTTTCCCGTCCGGCCTGCCAGATGGCCCATAAGGCGTCATCCTCCGGTAAGGCCGGTGGCCGGCTGTAGAACTCGGTATTGGGTTCCAGGGTAAGCTGATACCAGGACAGATGGGGCGGCTGCCAGGCCAGCGCCGCGTCCAGATCAGCCAGCGCCTGTTCAGGCGTCTGCCCCGGCAGCCCGTGCATCAGATCCAGATTGAAGTTGCTGAAACCGGCATTCACCGCGGCTTCGATGGCCCGGTGCGCTTCGTCCCCGTCGTGGATGCGGCCCAGCTTCTGCAGGAACTCCGCCTGGAAGCTCTGGATACCGATCGACAGGCGGTTAATGCCCGCTTCCCGGTAACCCTGGAAGCGGGATTGCTCCACGGTGCCGGGATTGGCTTCCAGAGTGATCTCGGCCTCGGGGCTGAAGGATAACCGTTGCCGAAGCTGCTGAAACAGGTCCTGGTAGAACGGTGCCGACATCAGTGAGGGCGTACCGCCTCCGATAAAGACGGTCTCAATGGTTCGCTCCTGGACCAGTGGCAGATCCTGCTGCAGGTCCTCGACCATGGCGTTCAGGTAAGCCTGCTCGGGCAGCTCACCGCTGAACGTGTGGGAATTGAAGTCGCAATACGGGCACTTGCGCACGCACCAGGGCACGTGAATATACAAGCTCAGGGGCGGGCACGGTGCGCTGGCTTCATCAGGGACAGAGGTGGCCATCAGTGGGCGCTCAGGCGCTCCACCAGCAGACGCAGTGCCCGGCCCCGGTGGCTGACGCTGCTTTTCTGTTCGCGACTCAGTTCGGCGGCACTGCAATCAAACTCGGAAGCGTAAAACACCGGGTCGTAGCCGAACCCGCCGTGACCGCGAGGCTGCTGCAGAATACGGCCGGACCACTGCCCGTGACAGATAATCGGGGTCGGGTCGTCGGCATGGCGCAGATACACCAACACACAGTGAAACTGGGCCGACCGATCCGCTTCGGGCACGCTCTGCAGGGCTTCCAGCAAGGCATTCACATTGTCGGCATCGGTGGCGCCTGCACCTGCGTATCGGGCAGAGCGTACGCCGGGCTGGCCGCCCAGCGCATCGACCGCCAGTCCTGAATCATCGGCCAGTGCCGCAAGGCCCGTCTGCCGCGATGCATGGCGGGCCTTGAGCAGGGCGTTCTCGACAAACGTCACGGCGGGCTCTTCCGCCTCGCTGACGCCCAGTTCGCCCTGGGACATCAACTGCAGCCCCAGCGGATTCAGCAGCGCCGCCAGCTCCTCCAGCTTGCCCTGGTTGTTACTGGCGAGGACCAGCTTGCGAGCGTTCTCTGTTCCCGAATCAGTCATTAAACAGCGCCTGGGAAAAACGTATCGGCAGATCCTGGCTATGGCCGCTGGGCCGCGCGGTAACCTGGAAGGTCATCAGCTCAGCGTCGCGGTACTGGTACTCGGAAATAAAATAGACGGCGTCCCCTTCCTGAATGCGCCGGAACGCCAGAAAGCGGGCCTGGCGGATATCGTTCAGGACCTGTCCCTCTACCTGGCCGGGCCGGGTGGTCAGGGTGCCGTCGTCGTTGCGCTCCATAATCGCGATGTTGACGATGCCGATACCCCGGCTGCGATTAAGGTTATTGGCGGCAGCGACTTCTGGTGTCAGGAAAGTGCTGGGGAAAACGTTGTAGTGAATTTCGTAATCGCCAAAGCGAACGTAGCGGTCTTCGGCCATGGCTGGCGCGGAGAAACCCGCCAGCACAAGGCTGAGCCACACAAGCAGTGCAACAGGCTTCATGGTCAGTCTCCCCGGGTGATTCGATAAATGGCAATCTGGCCCAGCATGTTGGGCCACAGACGGCTGAACCAGTGATCCCGGTGCTGACCGTCAACAACCGTACGATTGCAGATACGGAAGTTCTTCTCCCTGCACAACGCCTCAAAATCCCGGAACGTGCACAGGTGGATATTGGGCGTGTCGTACCATTTATGGGGCAGGGTTTCGGATTCCGGCATCCGGCCCCGGCGCATCAGGTACCAGCGCAGACGCCAGTAGGCGAAGTTGGGGAACGTGACGATCACCTCCCTTCCCAGCCGCATCATCTCATCCAGCACTACATCCGGCCGCCGTACCGCCTGCAGGGCCTGGGTCATCAGCACCGTGTCAAAACTGGCGTCCGCAAAGTTCGACAGGCCCTGGGTGTCAAGGTTCTGTTCTATCACCGCCACACCCTTGTTCATGCACTCGGTGATGTGGTCCGGGTTGATCTCCAGTCCGAAACCGGTGGTCTGCCGCTCGTGGTGAAGGTAATGCAGCAGCGTACCGTCGCCACAGCCCAGGTCCAGCACGTGACTGCCGGGCCTGATCCACTGCTGGATAATTTCCAGGTCGGCTCTCATGCCCCCGCCTCCCGGGCCACGCGGGCCATGTAAGTGCCCAGTACGGCATTGTACCGGGGGGTGGGAATCAGGAAGGCGTCGTGACCCCAGGGCGCGTCTATTTCAGCGTAGCTCACCTTGCGCCGGGCGGCGATCATGGCGTTCACCATTTCTTCGGAGCGGGCCGGCGAGAACCGCCAGTCGGTACTGAACGACACCACCAGAAACTCACATTCCGCCCGGGCCATGGCTTTGACCAGGTCGTTGCCGGTTTCGTAGGCCGGGTCAAAATAGTCCAGCGCCCGGGTCATCAGCAGGTACGTATTGGCATCAAAACTTTCGGAAAAGCGCTCGCCCTGATAGCGCAGGTAGCTCTCAACCTGGAATTCCGCGTCATAACCGAACTGGTAAGCCTGCTCCCGCAGTTCCCGGCCGAATTTCTCACCCATGGAAGCATCCGACAGATACGTGATGTGCCCCACCATCCGGGCCAGCATCAGGCCACGGCGGGGAAGGGTGTCGTGCTCGTAGTAGCGCCCGGCGTGGAACTCCCGGTCTGAGGTAATGGCCTGCCGGGCCACCTCGTTAAAAGCAATATTCTGGGCCGTGAGCCGGGGCGTCGACGCAATAACCACCGCGTGTTTTACCCGGTCCGGGTAGCTGAGACTCCACTGTAGCGCCTGCATGCCTCCCAGTGATCCGCCGACGACGGCGGCCCAGCAATCGATGCCCAGACGGTCAGCAAGAATGGCCTGGCTGTTCACCCAGTCCTGAACGGTGACCACCGGAAAGTCCGGCCCGAAAAGTTCGCCGGTGTCAGGATTGACCGTATTGGGACCGGTGCTGCCGTGGCAGCCGCCGAGATTGTTGAGGCTGACCACGAAAAAACGGTTGGTATCAATGGGCTTGCCGGGTCCGATACAGGCGTCCCACCAGCCGGGCTTGCGGTCGTCCATGGAATGGTAGCCGGCGGCGTGATGGTTACCGCTGAGGGCGTGACAGATCAGCACCGCATTGGTGCGCCTCTCGTTCAGGGTGCCGTAGGTTTCTACCACCAGGTCCCAGCTTTCCAGGGTCTGGCCGCAGGCGAGCTGCAGCGGCTCATCAAAATGCAGAGTTTGCGGAGTAACCAGACCCACAGAGTCCGGAGGCAGGGAGTCGGGCATCGACGCAGTGGAATCCTTGATCAGTCATCGTTCGTCAGAATCCAGCCCAACGGGACTGGTGTAGGCCATGCAGTTTAAAGGGGGGCCGTGAGAGCTGCAACCGAAGGGGGCGTCAGGAACACCGCCTGGATCATAGCGGCCGGCGAGGTGCCGGCCGCTGGAAGACTGCCCGAGGCGTGGAACGATTCAGGCAATGCCCGAAATATTGACCACTTTCTGCTGGCTGAGCGTAGGGGCCGGCCGTCGTATCTGTCGCTGCATGGCGTCGGCCAGTTCCAGCTGACGCCGAAGATCGGCGATAGTATGACTCAGACGCTCCCGCTCGGCCTTGCTGTCCCGGTCGTTGCGGACCATATCGCGGATCCGGCGTACCTGGTGTTCCAGCAGCTGCTTCTGCTCCATGGAGAACTGCATGATGGGAAGCAGCGCCTCGCCTGGCCAGCGCTCCACGTCCCGGCGTACCCGTTCATGCAGGGTGCGGGCCTCGGTCACCATGACCTGGAAGAAGCGGCGGGTGAGCCATTTCTGTTCCCGCAGCAGGTTGCCCGGCGCACGGCGGAAGCGGGCTGCCCGCTTGCGCAGTTCCCGGATCGCAATCACATGGCGGCCGGCTCGCAGGGGAATCGGCTCCAGATGGCGGGCGCGGGAGTCCTCGTTGTAGCGGCGATAGATGGCGTCCACCATCCGGTCCGCCAGCCGGCCTTCGGCCAGCAGATTCTGTAGATCGCTTTCCAGCAGTTCAAAAAAATGGTCCATGGCCTGGCTCATGCCGGCGGAGGTCCAGCTTTTACTCATCATCTGACGAATCGTAGCGGTATGGGCGTTGAAGCGCGATTCGCTGACCATGTTCATCAGAATCTCACCCTGGGACTGCATCAGCCGCCGGCTGGAGCGCAGGGTGATCAGCTTTCGGTAGTAGAAGTCGTAATCGGTCTGGGCCCGGTCCGCGAGCCGACGCAGGGCGGCGCGATCGACCGACTGCCCTGAACAGGCCTGATATTCTTCCTCGAGACTCGCTAGCCTGGCCTGCATGGCAGCCTGGCTGTTCTGCAGCATGCCCAGCAGATCGCTAATCAGGCTGTGGGTGATCAGCTCTTCTTTCTGACGCAGAATGCGATCAACCAGTAGTCGTTCCAACCCTGGTAGCGCACTGCGATCCAGCAGTTTATCGTCGTTGCGTGCCTTGGCGGTCAGTCCCTGACGGGCAGAAATAGGGATGACCTCGTCGTCCTGCAACCCCAGGTGAGCGGCGGTGGTATGCCGTACCCGGTCAATATTCTCTCGCACTTCGGCCTCTGGACGAAGCTCATCCCAAAGGGTGTCAATCTTGTTCAGTACCGCGAACCGGCCTGCCCGATGGTCGGCATCTTCCGTATCAATGTGCTCCCGCCAGATGGTCATGTCGCTGGCAGTGACGCCGGTATCGGCGCTCAGCAAAAACAGGATGGCGTGGGCGGCCGGTAGCAGGCTGACGGTCAGCTCCGGCTCTGAGCCAAGGGCGTTAAGCCCCGGTGTGTCGAGGATGCGCAGGCCACGCTCGAACAGAGGGTGGCGGATGCTGATGCGCGCATAGCGCCACGCCGGAATCAGAACCTGGCCGGGGTTCTGCCGGTCCACTTCCAGCATGGCTTCGCTGAAACCGTAACGCCGGGCAGTCTGCGGACTGACGCTGCGTACACGGGCGACTTCTGCCAGTACCGTACGCATGGTTTCCGGGTCGTCTTCGTCGAGTTCGTGGCGAACCCAGTACCGGGGCTGGCGGCGAAGTTCCTGCAATGACAGTTCATCTTCCCGGGTTTCAATGGGCAGAAGCTGCAGGTAATTGCTGCCGGTAGCGCGGTCGAAGAACAGCTCGGTGGGGCACATGGTGGTGCGGCCCGCTTCCGAAGGCAGCATGCGCTGGCCGTACTCGGCAAAGAACAGGGCGTTAATCAGCTCGGTCTTGCCCCGGGAGTATTCGCCCACGAAGGCAATGGTGAGTTCGTCTTCAATCAGCAGTTCAACACCGCGGCGAATGCGCTCGCTCACGTCGTCGGAGTACAGATCGTTATCCTGCAGCCACAGCCGGTAACGGCTGACTTGCCGGATAAGTTCTTTCTTCCACTGATGGTAGGCTTCGACCTGGCTGGCCAGGACGGCTGGTCCGTTCATGCTACTGCACCTGTTGACTTGCCGCCGGGAGTCCGTCCCGGAAATGGTCAGGGGGAGTTGCTTCTGTTGGGTGGTTTCGGTAATTACAAAAAGTCCACGATAGGGTATGTCGATTCTGTTGTCAGGTCTGTTAACCGGATCACAGGACAGGTGCAGTTTCAGCTTCTGTGATCCGGTATTCCGGCGACAGGCCCGGCCGTCAGACCGGAAGGCCGACGGCGGCGCCGAGGTGCCCGACCATTACCCGGAGCACATTAAGGATCAGGAAGACAAAGATGGGTGACAGGTCCAGGCCACCCAGCGCTGGCACAATGTTCCGTACCGGGCGCATTACCGGCTCGGTAATCTGGGCCACCAGCATGATCGCCGGATGGCTGCTCTGTGGTGCGACCCAGCTGATAATGACCACCGCCAGAATCGCCCAGAAGTAGATTTCGATAATCAGCCCCAGCACATGCACCCCGGCCCAGGCCAGCAGCGCTATGGGATTAAGGGCGGTCACAGGATAGCCGCTGGCAACCCACAGCAGAGCGAAGAACAGGGCGCTCACCAGAACGGCCAACACCAGCGCTGCACCGTCAACACCGCCAATGCCCGGGATGACCCGGCGCAGGGGCCGCAGTGGTGGATTGGTTATCTTGACCACGAACTGGGAAATGGGGTTGTAAAAATCCGCCCGTGCGAGTTGCAGCAGGAACCGGAGCAGAACCACGGTCAGATAGAACATGGTTACAAACTGCAGCACGGTGATAAATATGTCGGCCAGCATCAGGGCAGTGTCTCCGTTAGGGCTATGTATGAATGAAAAGAATCAGCGTTGCGCGTCCGCCAGCTCCACGGCCATCTCCCGGGAACGGGCCATGGCAGCCTGAAACGCTTTTTCAACCAGCGACCGCATACCGCCGTCTTCAAAGGTCAGGATGGCCTGCTCAGTCGTGCCGCCGGGCGACATCACGTTGCGTTTGAGTTGGCCAGGGTCGTCGTCGCTGCGGGCGGCCATTTCAGCGGCACCGGCCATGGTCTGGATAGCCAGCTCGCGGGCGGTATCGGCGTTGATGCCGGCACCAATGGCGGCGGCTTCCAGCGCCTCCAGCATCAGAAAGAAATAGGCCGGCCCGCTGCCTGAAAGCGCCGTAACGGCGTGCAACTGGTCTTCATCCTCCAGCCACACGGACTTGCCGATACTGCTGAAAATGGATGCCGTCGTGTCCTTCTGCTGTGCGGAAACGACCTGGTTGGCGTAGAGCCCGGCAGCGCCCCGGCGCACCAGAGACGGCGTATTGGGCATGACCCGGACCAGCGGCAGTCCGCCGCCGAGCCATTCGTCCAGGGTCCCAGAGCTGAGGCCTGCGGCAATGGACACCATCAGCGGACGCGTGTTCTGGACCACCGGGGCGATATCGCGGCATACATCGGCCATCACCTGGGGTTTGACCGCAAGAACCACCACATCCGCCTGCCGGGCACAATGCCGGTTGTCGCTGGTGACACTGACCCCGAATTTATCGCGGAGGGCCTGGAGTTGTGCGTCATCGGGAGCGCTGGCCCAGATGTTGCTGGCCTGGAAGCGGCTATCCAGCATGCCTCCGATAATGGCGCTGGCCATATTGCCCGCGCCGATAAAGCCTATCGTCGGTGAAGTGCTCACAGTTTACTCCGCGTCAGAAGTTGTGATGGCAAATCATACCAGCTAAATCCTGCGCTTACCGCTGGACATGATGATGTGATTCCATTGACTGACTCAGTCCCGGGCGCCGAACAGGGCGGTTCCCACCCGGACGATGGTGGCGCCTTCGGCAATGGCCAGTTCCAGGTCCGCAGACATGCCCATGGACAGCGTATCAACGGTGTCAGCCATCGCGGGCACCTGCCGCATTTCAGCCAGCAGAGCGGCGAGCCGGGCAAAGCTGGCCCGCAGCTGATCTTCACTCTGGTGGGGATCCGGAATGGCCATCAGGCCTCGCAGGGTCAGGCCCGACAGCTTACTGACATCAGTGGCCAGCGCCATTACCTCATCAGGCAGGCAGCCGGATTTGCTGTCTTCCTGGTCAATGTTGACCTGCAGGCAGACGTTCAGCGGCGGCAGGGTGGAGGGGCGCTGCTCGCTCAGACGGCGGGCAATCTTTAACCGGTCCACACTGTGAGCCCAATGAAAATGCCCGGCGATGGCCCGGGTTTTGTTGGACTGGATGGGTCCGATAAAGTGCCATTCCAGTTCGGGCAGGTCCGTTAACTCCTGGATCTTGTCCAGCGCTTCCTGCACGTAATTTTCACCGAACGCGAGCTGACCTGCGGCAGCGGCCTGGCGCACATCGGCTGACGGACGGGTCTTGCTGACTGCGAGCAAGCGCACACTCCCGTCAGCCCGACCGGCCGCCAGGGTTGCTTTTTGAATGCGTCGGGTTACGCTCCGGATGTTGTCTGATATGCTGCTCATGGTATTTGCTGATGGTCACTGGCTGAGCGGATAAGGGGCTCACGTTACCCCCGGTCAGGAAAAAAACCAAGCTGGCCAGAGTACAAAAGAACCGCCTTCCGAGGAACCCTATGGATATTACCGAACTTCTGGCCTTCTCGGCCAAACAGGGCGCGTCTGACCTGCACCTGTCGGCCGGGTTGCCGCCAATGATCCGGGTCGATGGTGACGTACGCCGGATCAACCTTCCGCCCATGGAGCACAAGGAAGTCCATGGTCTGATCTACGACATCATGAACGACAAGCAGCGGAAGGATTACGAGGAGTTCCTCGAAACCGACTTCTCTTTCGAGGTACCTGGCGTGGCCCGTTTCCGGGTTAACGCCTTTAACCAGAACCGGGGCGCTGGCGCCGTGTTCCGGACCATTCCGTCGAAAGTGCTCACCATGGAAGATCTGGGCATGGGGCAGGTCTTCAAGGATGTTGCTTCGGTTCCCCGGGGCCTGGTGCTGGTGACCGGGCCTACCGGTTCCGGTAAATCCACCACCCTGGCAGCCATGCTCGACTATATTAACGACTCCCGCTACGAGCACGTGCTGACCATTGAAGACCCCATCGAGTTCGTTCACGAATCGAAAAAATGCCTGATCAACCAGCGGGAAGTGCACCGGGACACGCTGGGCTTTAATGAGGCCCTGCGCTCCGCCCTGCGGGAAGACCCGGACATTATCCTGGTGGGGGAGATGCGCGACCTGG
>CAZHAY010000101.1:0-8893 GCA_964530545.1 uncultured Marinobacter sp. | reverse complement strand
CGCCTTTTGCCTCAACAAGAATCAATTGGTCGCCATCCAGGTAGATCTGGTCAAATTCTCCCTGACGGCCGTTACCTGGCAGCCGGCTTTCGAGTCGTGTTGCGTCGGGGTAGGTTTTCGCGATGTAGCCCCCGGCCGCCAGCTCGCCCATCTGTTCACTGACTTCGCGCAGCTCGGCATGAGCATTGTTCAGCAGAGCGTCGCGCTCGGGTCCGTCGGGCATGGTAATAGCCTCATCGCGCCGGGCGACGACGTCGGCACGGCGGGCATTGAGGTTGTTCATCTCAACATCAAAGTCTACCGTTTCCCTCGGACCATTGGTGGACCTGTTTCCGTCAATCTCAACACGGGTTGCATTGGCGCCAGTGCCCATATCCGAATGTTTTACCGGTGGCAGCGGGGTCACTTTCGCCGGTATATCAACGTGTGGTCTGTATACCTGCACGGCGCCGTTATGCCATTCCAGACGGTCACCTACGCTCCCGTCCTTGCGGCGGATAACGGGCAATCCGTTACTGTGGTAGACAACGTAATTATCCCCGTTCGGATAGTCGTCGAGAAGTTTCCGTATTTCCTCCAGATCTTTGGCCGTGTTGGAACAGCTCTGGTTGTGGACCCATAACCAACCGTCGCCAGCGAAGTAATTTGGCGTCGAAGCCACACTGAAGTTGTATACCTGCACCGGCTCGTCAATCCGCCGGTTGACCAGCACCAGCGCATCGCCGTCAGCGGTGGCGATGAGATCCTGACTGGCCACTTCGTCAACGGGAGTCCAGCCTTTGCCCTGAACCCAGACCGGGTGTTCTGCCGTGACATCGACCTCGCCGGCATCGGTGGTTAACCGGTGGTAGAACGGGGCGAGACGCCGGAAAGTCTGCGTAATCCCCTGGGGGGCGGATTCGAACGTATGCTCATCCCGGGACGCAACCCGGTCACCGACCTGGAGCTCTTCGATCAGCGCTGAGCCGTCCGGCGTTCTGATCCGTGTCCCTTCAACGAAACTGCTGACCAGGCGACAGCTCGTGCTGTCATCGGGCTTGTCATTGTTCTCGTTATCCCCGTCTTTTTTGTTGGAGCCCGGGTCAAGGTCATCTGCATACTTCGCCAGCCGTGCAGACTTTGCCAACACAGCCACCGCCTTCAGGAAGACCGCAGGCTGAACGTTCTGACCGATAATGCGGCCGATGTCCGCCGGCCCACACTGCATGACGGTTTTGACGTCATCCACCAGCCCCTCGATCAGGCTTTTCATAAAACCTATGGGGTCTTCGATGGCGGCTTTGGCGATATCGAGAAGAATGCCTGGGTCGAGCAGCACCTCGACCAGATCCTTGACCTGGTCGCCGACGCCTTCGATGATCCCTTCAAAGAAAGACTTGATGACGTTGACGGCTGCTGTCAGATTTTTAGGCAGATTTTTAATGCTTTCCCATATGCCATCAGATTCAACGAACTGATATTCCTCGTCGGTCCACTCAGTCTCGCATTCAGTCTCTTCTTCGCCAGTGTCCTCAGAGCCTTCGGTGCCGTCCCCGTCTGAACCATGGTCCGTCTGGTCCTGAGTTTCGGTAGTCGTACCGTCTGGGGTCGTCGTTCTGACCACGGTATGTACGGTTCCGTCAGGCCGGGTCGTTTCCTCGGTAATGGTCGTGGTGCCATCGCGATCAATCGTGGTCGTGGTTCGGGTGCTTGAGCCGTCGGCCTGGACCTTTTCAGTGGTGGTGCTGAAGCCGGGCGGGGAGCCCGGCATCGCCCCGCTGTCCGTGACCCCGGCCCCGCCTGGGACCGCTGCGGCGTCCACCCAGGCCGGGCTTTGCATACGTACGGTTGCCACTGAGGTTATGGGGATCCGGCCCTGGGCATAGAAGTCGGCATTTTCAGGATCGGCCAGCTTCATCACGGCCGGAATCACCCGGCTCACCAGCGGCACCTTGAGGCGGTAGCCATAGGTGACTTCAATCTTCAGCAGGTTGGCGTCCTGAATATTGACGAGGCTGGCTGGCTCAATCTGGCGGCTTCGATGACGCAGGTGGGTATTGGGGATCTCAATAATGCCCTGGTCGTTTTCGACACCGAAATCATTAAAAGCAGCGGCGGTGGGATTGAGTATCCGGATACGGGTGAATGCCGGATCGCTGGCTTCCAGCATACCCTTGGAGATGGCATCTGCCGCTTTCGCCGGCGTGCCGTCGCCCCCAAACAGCGGCGCAATGCGAACGCCGAGCTCCTGGCGCATATTCGCAGTCTGCGCATTGCTGACTGCGCCCTTGCGGGCCGCCTCGAAGGTTGCGTAGTCAACCGTATTCCTGGCGTTGTACATCAGGGCGGCCTGCATCGTACCCAGGCCTAGCAGTAACAAGGCGGGTATGACCACCAGCATCTCTGACATGGCGGCGCCACGCTGGCGCCTGGCAACCGAGCCGGATGAGCGTACCGAAAAGGCTGACTTCCGGAACGCGGTACTCAGCAGGAACCGGCAAAAATGAAGAAAAGACAGAGCGGACGGCTTACGGCGTGCTTGTCCGACCGGTGAAGTCAGGTCCTGCGTTCCCTGCATGGCTTTATTTCCCGTGAAAGCGTTGTTGTTAGCCCGTTGCCAGTAAAGCCGTAACTGGTGCCGACGGGGTTATTGGTGATCTACGCTACGCATTGGCACCGGCCCGGCAGAGCCCCTGCCAATACCTGCAGACTCAATCTCAAGCGGTTGTCCGATCAGCCGCTGCACTTCCATCATGCGGTCGTACACGATGTCCCGCCCAGGGTCCCGCTCTCGCATGGCGCGGTAGGAACGCTCCATAGACTCAAGGGCATTGATCAGATAGGCAATACCAAGGTTGTAATGGGCCTTGGGCTCGTCCGGATTGTTCTCGATAGCCCGATGATAATGGACAATGGCGGTCTCTACCCGGCCCTGCCTGAGCATGGTGTTTCCCAGGCGGAACCAGGCGTAGTGATCTTCCGGTACGGCCTGCACGACAGCCTGGTAACCCTGCTCGGCCTGTAACCAGTGACCCTGCTGATACGCCTGATCAGCCCGCGCCATCTGCGCAATAAGCGCGTTCGGCTTGCGGGGCGGCTCTGACGCACATCCTGCCGCTGCCATGGCCGCAACCATGGCCAGACACAGGCCCCACTTCTTCTTAAAGACGGCATTTCCAGCCATATTCCGCGTCACCATTCGAGGTAATCTCCGACCGAAAGGCCAGCGGTAGTCGCCGCCCCCCGCTGTAACTCCAATACGAACCTGCTTCCCCGGACCCCAGCGAACCGGCGCGGCGGCAATTCAGAAATAATGCGCAGTACGCGTCGCTCTCTGGAGAGAAATATCACGTCAATGCTGTAGCTCATTCCCACCGTATGAACACTGCGGCAGGGAATGATCAGTATCCCGCCGTGGCGGTCCGGCTCGGGCCGGCCGAGCAGGCCCCTGAGGCGGAGGTGAAACCGGTCCGCTTTGCCAACAGCCGAGGCCACCAGGCGAGCCTCTGCGGTCGTTCGAACATGGACGGGTATACGTTCCATTCACCGGCCCCCTAACCCTGTCCGGGGTTGGAAAACGCCCACACCAGTGGCTCCCAGGTAATCACGCCGCTGGCAAGAGCGTTGCTCATAATCACGAAAATAATGACCAGGAAGGTGGTCGGAAAGATAAAGGCGACCAGGGGACCCAACAGTTTTACCGGCGCTTCCATGGCCATCTTTTCTGCTCTCAGGAACCGGGTTGAGCGAAGCTGATCGGACTGGGCCCGTAGCACCGGGCCAAGGCTGGCACCTGTTTTATCCGCCTGGATCATGCTGCTGACAACATTGCTTAATCCAATGTTATCGACCCGGTCAGACAGCTGGCGCAAGGCCTCTGTGCGCCCCTTGCCCGCCCTGATATCACGCAGCGTACGGCTGAACTCCGTGCGTAACGGACCTTCCGGCGCCTTCTGAACCGCCTGGTTGAGTCCACTGGTCAGGTTGAGCCCCGACTCTACGGCCAGCGTGATCACATCAAGATAAAACGGCAGGGCTTTAAATATCTTGTTCATCCGTGTGTCCATGGTTTCCTTAAGCCAGATCTCGGGGTAAAAGAAACCACCGACGGCCCCAAGCAGAACAAAAATGAGAGAGTGCTTGTCCAGCATCACCTGTAACAGGAAAACAAAGCTCCCGGCGGCCATGGCGGCGATCAGCTTGCCGGCAAAGAATTGTTCAGGCGATAGGGAGTACTGAACGCCTGCCTTCTGCAGGCGCGACCGGGTTGTGTCAATATAACTGCGCGACAGATAACGCCCCAGGTAATGCACGAGAAGATTGACCAGCCCCCAGGTCAGTCGGAAACCAACCGGCGGCTTGTCGAGATAGGAGCGATCCTCAACCGGGACCTCTGTGGCCAGTCGCAGAAGACACCACCCGCCCATTGCCAGGGATGCACCGATAAGCAGGCTGAGAAAGATTATCGCCATGGCTCAGACATCGATAGAGACTATTTTGCGGATCATTGTTGCGCCCATCAGTTGCAGCAGCAGGATCGCCGTAAGAAATCCCCATCCCAGATACGTGCTGAAGATGGGAAGAATGCCTTCCGGCTCAATCTGGATTAGCGCGATGATGATCCCGAACGGCAGCAGGCCAACCACCCAGCCCTGCAGTTTTCCCTGCGATGTCAGCGCCCGGATCTTCCCTTCCATTTCCAGCTTTCGCCTGAGGGTCAGGGAGAGGCGCTCCAGAGTTTCCGCCAGATTACCGCCCACTTCCCGCGAGATAAGCGCCGCCGTCACCAGCAGGTCGATATCTTCCAGATCCACCCGTTCGGCCAGGTTCTCGAGGCTCTCCTGAGATGAAATGCCCATTTTCTGTTCTTTTAACAGCAGGCCCAGCTCCTGGCTGAGAGGTCCTCGGGATTCCTTCACCATGGTACTGATGGCCGATGTAAAACCGGCGCCGGAGCGCATGGAGCCCGCAATCTGAGCCAGCGCATCGGGCAAGGCTTCCGCAATCTGTTTTCGGCGCCGGGCGTGCAGCATCTTTACCAGCAGTTTTGGCAGCAGCAGGACGACAACAAAGGATCCAATCGCAAAGAAAAAAGTGCCCGTGACCCAATAGGCGGCGGCCGGTATGGCAATAAGCAGGGCTACGTTCGTCAGAAAGACCTTACGGTAGTCCACGAAAAGAAAGAGTCGCTCGAAGTTTGATTCCGTGTCTTCGGTGAACTTTTGCTCGTAGGTGTTATACGCACCTTTGCCAAGAACCAGCAGCGCGAACGTCAGCAGCACTACAACGCTGAATACGAGACCCAGAATGACGTTAATGGTTACCATATTCCTCCACCTCGCGGTTACGGAATATCGAGGTATCCAGCTCGTTGCCGATGCTGACCAGCTCTTCGTAGAACGAGGGAATAAACCCCAGCGAGTGAAAATTGCCGATCACTTTCCCGTCTGGACCGTAACCCTTCCGGGAGAAGCGAAAAATATCCTGCAGCTGGATAACGCCACTCTCGACGCCGACCACCTCAGTAATGGAACTTATCTTGCGCGACCCGCAGGGGTAGCGCGTCTGCTGCACAACAACGTCAACCGCCGAGGCGATCTGCTCCCGGATCGCGTTAACCGGAAGCGCCATGCCGGACATCAGAACCATGACTTCCAGGCGGGAAATCAGGTCACGGGGACTGTTGGCATGGGCGGTGGTCAGCGAGCCATCGTGGCCGGTGTTCATGGCCTGGAGCATATCGAGGGCTTCGCCGCCCCGGCATTCGCCCACCACGATGCGGTCGGGCCGCATACGCAGCGAGTTCCTCACCAGATCCCGAATCGACACCTGGCCTTTGCCTTCAACGTTGGCCGGCTTGGATTCGAGGGAAACCAAATTGGGCTGGCTGAGCTTCAGCTCCGCCGCGTCTTCTACCGTGACGATCCGTTCTCCGTCGGGGATAAAGCCCGACAGTACGTTCAACAGCGTGGTTTTTCCCGAACCCGTACCGCCGGAGACAATGATGTTTTTACGCGCTTCCACGCAGATACGTAGGAACTCCACCATCTCCCTACTGACGGACCCGAACTCCATCAACCGGTCAAAATCCAGCGTGTGCTTGGGGAACTTACGAATAGTCAGCGAGGGGCCTTTCAGAGCGAGCGGCGGAATAATGGCATTGACCCGCGACCCGTCCTTGAGCCGGGCGTCTACCATGGGGCTGCTTTCATCAATGCGGCGGCCGATGGGGGTGATGATCCGCTCTATAACGGAAAGCACAGCCTGATCGCTGCTGAAATTGTAATCGCTGCGCTCAAGGCGGCCCTGCCGCTCAACAAAGACCTCCGAGAAATTATTCACCATGATTTCGGAGATGCTTTCATCAGCCAGGAACTTCTCCAGCGGGCCAAGGCCGATGGCCTCATTCAGGACACTGAGCCTGAGACGATCCCGATCCACGGTCGTGGGGAGCGTGCCACCCAGGTTCTGCAGAATGTCCTTCACCAGCTGTTCGGCTTCCTCCCGCAGCACCTCGTCGCTCATGTTATGGACGTCTTTACGCCTCAGATCCATCTGCTCGATCAGCGCACTGTGGACCACGCTGCTCCAGTGCATGAAATCCGGGGTTTCTACGATCTGACTTTGCGCCTCACCCGCCGGCGGTTGCTCTGCGAATGGCGCTGGCCGAGTCACCTCCTGCACAGCCGACGCTGGCGGCAGCTTGTGGCTTTCATCGACATATACCCAGAGCTTGAGGTCGCCGATGACAATCTCATCATTCTCCCCGATGAACGTGTCCCGCTCGACACGGGTCTGGTTCAGCCAGGTTCCGGTCTTGCTGCCCAGGTCCCGCAGACGACACCCGGCATCTTTATCAAAGGCGATTTCTGCATGGAACCGGGAGACGGCCCGCGACCTTATGACAACATCATTCTTCCGGTCTCTGCCGATGCTGCATTGGATGCCACTGAAGTCGAGGCGTTTACGCCGTCCTCCGTTCTCCTGATAGATGATGTCGAACATGGGTTACACCCCTAATCCATCAAGTGCATATCGAGACTGCTGCGAGTGCTCTGACTTTGCTGCTCGGCAAATTCGAGCCAGGACTGCTGACGGTCATCCATGACAATATCCTCAGGAGCAACCACCTCCGGCGTTACGAAAATGACCAGCTCCGTTTCCTGTGTGTTGATGCTCTCATTGCGGAACAGACGGCCAATAACCGGCACATCCCCAAGAAACGGCACCTTGCTGGCATCCTTGCTGGTGGAGCGGCTCAACAGTCCGGAGACGACAATGGTCTGACCCGACAGCACATTGACCTCCGTCTGGGCCCGCCGGGTGAGCAGGCCAGGTGTGCCCAGCACGGTTACCGCAGAGTCTATCTGGCTGATTTCAGTGAGAATTTTCGTATAGATACGGCCGTTCGCATCGGCTACCGGGCTGACGTCCAGTTTTATCCCGTATTCCTTGAACTCAACGGAGGTCTGGCCGTTGTTGCCGATCACGGGATAGGGCACTTCGCCCCCTGCGAGGAAATTTGCCGTGCCGCCGTTAACACAGCTCAGGGTCGGTTCGGCCAGGATGGTGGCGTCACCCCCGGATGCCAGAATGTTTATCTGGGAAGTGATCGACGTCGCCAGCCCGAAATGGGTTGAAAAGGGGCTGACTTTCAGCGGCAGCGTTTCTTCAATGCCACTGTTGGGCGACGGGCTGCGAAAATGCCTGGACGAGGCGAAGTCGCCGACAACCGATGCAGCGGGGCCATTAATACTGCTTGCCCAATCGATGCCGATATCGGTCAGAGCGCTCTTGCGGACTTCTATCATCTTCACTTTCATCCGTATCATGTTTTCCATGCGGACCCGTTTTTCGGGATCCGTCTCCGATACGCGAATATTGAAGTTCTGCTGAGAGCCATTCCTGGACCAGATGCGAAGCGACGAACTTCCCGCGCCCTCGCCGATGACAATCAGCTCCCCTTCGTCACGGGTCTCGAGCCTCAGTACTTTCCCATTGCCAATCGCAATCCGATTGGCATCAAACCGGCCCAGAACCTTGACCTCACCAGTAAACATGTCGATATTTTCAGGCTCAGCGTGAGCAAAAATGGATAACAAAAGTGCCAATACGGCAAACACAAAACGTACTTCGTACTTCATTCATTGAATCCTGTAACAGGTGCCAGAATCAGGGCCGGGTCAGCGGCCACCGATGATCAGATCAATCCGTGGCTTCGGGGCCGGCTTTGGGCGTGCCTTTCTGGCTACCGGTTTGTCATTAAGAACATCAGCAATCGTTGTTACCCGCCCCTCTAAAGGCAGCCCGTCGTCCGGGTGTCGCAGCATGGCCGTAATTTTTCCACTGGCCTGAGCAATAATGATTTTCTTCGCATCCTCAGGCGCCACGTGGACAGTCACTGTCGTGAAGCGTTGCTGGGAAGCCCGCCCCGTCTTATCAACCGACGTGTTGACACCGGTCGCCAGCACATGAAGATTTTGCAGAAACGGGAAGGTTTCTTTACCACGGTCTGAATCCGGGCGTTCGTAGGTGAGCAGCAGGTCGATCCTGTCCCCCGGCTGCAGGAAACCCGAAATGGAGTTGATCTCATCGACCGGCACCGTTAATGCCCGGAGCCCATCGCCAATGCGGCCCGAGAAGGTAGGGGTCAAACCGCCTTCAAGATGCGCCCACAGTAAGGGTTTGCCTCCATCGATATCGAAGTTCAGCCGCTGCCCTACCGCGACGTTAAAGCTGGAAGAGGACACCGTATTGGTATCGACATACCTTTGCGGAAATTCGCGAAGCGCGAAGTCCTGAGAGGTCACAATCGTGCCTCGCTTGAGGTTTTCCTTCGGCACCACAACCTCTACCAGCGTCTCGTCCTGGGTCATCTGCGCGCGATAGAAACTGATCCTGTCCTCAATAAAGT
>CAZHAY010000100.1:0-8996 GCA_964530545.1 uncultured Marinobacter sp. | reverse complement strand
ACTGCCAGCCACGGCAAGCGTGGAAACCCCCGATTTATTTAAATTAAATCAGTACCATGCGTGAAAAATTCTGGAAGCGTTACTCTTTGGGCGAACTGAACAGGAAAGAATGGGAAGCCCTGTGTGATGGTTGCGGACAGTGTTGTCTGGTACGGGAAATCGAAGGTAATCAGGTAACGGTACATAACATAGCGTGCCAACTGCTGGATATCGAACAGAGCCGCTGTAGTGACTACGCCAATCGCCTCAGTAGAGTTCCGTCCTGCCACCAGCTGACACCGGAAAATATTCGTCACTACAGCTGGCTGCTGGAGTCATGCAGTTACCGGCGGGTTTACCGCGGTGAAAAACTACCCGAATGGCATCCGCTGAAAAGCGGCAGTCGCCATAAAATGCGTAAGCTTGGCATTACGGTGTGCGGCATCGCCGTCCCTGCCCGTTCTGTCCCCAGACGTAAACGCGACCAGCATATTCTGAAGATCAAACAGATCTAGGGCCGGCTGGCGGCGGATCGACCGTTATTCTTCCGCTGACCGCTCCACACCTTTAACGCGGTTCCAGATGGCATCCAGGGCTTCCAGGGTCTCGTCCTCCATGACCCGGCCCTGTTCGGCGAGGGTCTGTTCGATCGCCCGGAAGCGGGCTTCGAATTTGCGGTTGGTGCGGCGCAGAGCCTGGTCAGGGTTTACTTTCAGGAAGCGGGCGAGGTTGACGCAGACGAACATCAGATCGCCCAGCTCGTCCTCCACATCGTCCTGGGCCGCGGGGTCGTGCCGGGCGTTTTCCCAGGCTTCTCGCAGCTCGCCGATTTCCTCCTGCAACTTGTCGAACACCGGCTCTATGTCGGGCCAGTCGAAGCCATAGCGGGCAGCCCGCCGCTGCAGTTTTTCAGCCCGGACCAGAGCAGGCAGGGCGCCGGGGATATCGTCAAGCCGGCTTTCCGGTTTCTGGTCTGTGCCGGGGCCTTTCTCTGCCCGCTCTTCGGCCTTGATCCGCTCCCAGCTGGCCCCAATCCATTCGTCCGTGGGACGGTTATCGGGGTCGACCCGGCTTTCGAGGGTGCCGTCGGGAAACACATGGGGGTGGCGGCGGAGCAGTTTGCGGACCAGGGTGTCGACGACGTCATCGAAGTCGAAATATTCCTGCTCCTGGCCCATCCGGGCGTAGAAGATGACCTGAAACAGCAGGTCGCCCAGTTCTTCCTTCAGGTGCTGGTAATCTTCACGCTCGATGGCGTCGGCCACCTCATGGGCTTCTTCCAGGGTATGGGGCAAGATGGACCGGAAGGTCTGTTTCGTATCCCAGGGGCAACCGGTTTCCGGATCCCGCAGCCTGGCCATGAGGGCTTTCAGGTCCTCGACGGTATAACTCATGAGCGCTTGCGCCTTACCTCAATGATATTGGGCAGGTTACGGATCTGGGCCAGCAGGCGTGCCAGTTGTTCAAGGCCGCGGATTTCCACGGTGACCAGCATGGTCGCCGTGTTCTCATCCACATTGGAGTGGGTGTTCAGGGCCAGCACGTTGCTGCGGGAAGCCGTCAGCACCTGGGTGATATCCCGCAACAGCCCGTGTCGATCGTAAGCCTGGATCTCGATATCTACCGGATAGGTCGCTTCGGGCCGGCCGCCCCAGCTCACTTCGATGATTCGGTTGGGCTCGAACTCTTTATGGTGTAGCAGGGTCAGGCAGTCCTGCCGGTGTACGGTGACTCCCCTGCCCACTGTAATGTAACCGTCAATGGCGTCCCCCGGCAGTGGCTTACAGCATTTGGCCACCTGGGTCTTGAGCTTGCCAACGCCACGGATCTGGATATCCGAGTCGGTTTCGTACTGGCCCTTGCGGTTGCCCAGCAGTTTCAGGTTGAGCTGTTTTTCCTGCGGCTCCAGCATTTCCTGGGCCGTGTTGGCCGCATGGGCCGGGCGCAGATCACCAGCACCCACAGCGGCGAACATGTCTTCGGCATTGAGGTAATTCACCTTGCGGGCGAGCTCGTCCAGATCCACCCCGTAAAGTGACAGACGCTTGAATTCGTCTTCCAGAATAGCCCGGCCGTCTACAATGTTCTGATCCCGGTGCTGCTGTTTGAACCAGTGGGTCACCTTGGCCCGGGCTCGGGAGGTCTGAATATAGCCCAGGCTGGGGTTCAGCCAGTCACGGCTGGGGGCCTGGTTGTTGGCGGTAAGGATATACACCTGATCGCCGGTCTTGAGCGGATAGGTCAGCGGCACAATGCGACCGTTCACCCGGGCACCACGACAGGCATGCCCCACTTCGGTGTGAACCCGGTAGGCGAAGTCCACGGAGGTGGCGCCCTGGGGCAGATCCACCACGTGGCCCTCGGGGGTAAAAACGTAAACCCGATCGGACGTGATATCTCCGCTAAGGTGATCCGCCAGCCCGGACAGGTCGCCCAACTCTTCCTGCCACTCCAGCACCTGCCGCAGCCAGTTGATCTTGGCTTCGTAACCACTGGACCGGTTAGCGCTGTCGGTGCCCTTGTAGAGCCAGTGGGCACAGACCCCCAGCTCCGCTTCCTCGTGCATTTTGTGGGTGCGGATCTGCACTTCCATCACCTTGCCTTCGGGACCGATGACCGCTGTGTGAAGGGACTGGTAGCCGTTCTCCTTGGGGTTGGCGATGTAGTCGTCAAACTCATTGGGAATGTGGCGCCACAGGCTGTGGACGATGCCCAGGGCGGCGTAACAGTCACGCACATCCGGCACCAGCAGGCGAACCGCCCGCACGTCGTACACCTGTGAGAAATCGATGCCTTTACGGCGCATTTTCCGCCAGATGCTGTAGATATGCTTCACCCGACCGGCCAGTTCCGCCTCAATGCCGGCCCGGCGCAGTTCGTCACCAAGGTCCTTGAGGACTCTTTTGAGGTAGCTTTCTCGGTCCAGCCGTTTCTCGTCCAGCTGGCGGGCGATTTTCTTGTAGGCGGTTTCGTGCAGGTAGCGGAACGACAAATCTTCCAGCTCCCACTTGATATGGCCAATACCCAGGCGATGGGCAAGCGGTGCGTAAATGTCAAAAACTTCCCGGGCGACCCGCATACGCTTCTCATGGGCGGCATTCTTGACCGCCCGCAATGCACAGGTCCGTTCCGCCAGTTTGATCAGCGCGACCCGAACATCGTCCACCATGGTCACTAGCATTTTGCGGACGTTGTCCAGCTGGCCTTCGGTCTGGCCCAGCACGTTGCCCTTGAGCGGGTGATGGATGGCCGAGATGGCCGCCATCTGCGCCACACCCTGGATCAGGCCGGCGACTTCATCACCGAACTCCCGCCGGATCTCTTCCAGCTCGACGCGCCCTTCCCGAACCGCCCGGTAGAGGATGGCAGCAACCAGGCTGGCCTGGTCCATGTGCAGCTCCACCAGCACCTGGGCCATCTCGATGCCGGTGTGAAAACTGCTGGCGCCGGGCGCCCAGAGCCGGTCTTCCTCTACTGCCCGGCGGTCGATTTCCGCACTGAGCTCGCAGGCCCGATGAAACTGGTCCGGGTTCTCCAGGCGGGTCTGGGCCTCGATATGCCGTATCCAGCTCTCGATATCCACCTGTCCGTCTGCGGTAACCGCGTAGTCTTCCCGTACCTTTACCATGTCGTCGCTGCCGTTCGTGTTGGTTAACCAGGCCTCGCCCTGTGCTGTCAGTTTTTCTCAAACAGCGCGATGGACTCCACATGCGTTGTGTGTGGAAACATATCCATCACACCGGCCTGAACCAGGTGGTACCCTTTACTTACGATGACACCTGCATCCCGCGCCAGGGTGGCCGGATTACAGGACACATACACAATGCGCCTGGCGCCGAAGGCCGTCAGATGCTCACAGATTTCCAGCGCGCCGGATCGGGGCGGGTCGATCAGAATCCGGTCAAACCCTTCCGATGCCCAGCTTTCTCCGGTGAAGTCGCCCTGGAGATTGGCGCCGTGGAAAGAGACATTGGAAAGCCCGTTCAGTTCAGCGTTCTCACGGCCACGCACCACCATGGCGTCGTCTCCCTCAACCCCCACGACCTGCTTCGCCTTGCGAGCCAGCGGCAGGGTGAAGTTGCCGAGACCACAGAACAGATCCAGCACCCGGTCCCCGGGCTGGACATCCAGCCATTCGATCGCACGATGTACCATCCGCTGGTTGATATCGGCATTGACCTGGGTGAAATCCATGGGATGAAACTTCATGGTCAGGTCGAATTCCGGCAATCGGTAGCTGAGCCTTTCTTCTCCCTGCTCCGGCCAGATCCGGTGCACGGTATCCGGCCCCTTGGGCTGCAGGTAGATATGCAGATCCTGTGCCTGACCGAACACCACCAGTGCGGTCTGGTCGTGGTCACTCAGGGGGATCATGTTGCGGAAAATGAGCGCGGCCCCATCATCACCACAGGCAACCTCGACCTGGGCAATATGCGGGTAGGCGTCCAGGTCCCGGATCAGTTGCCGCAGGGGTTCAATGCGCTCACCGATCCGCGGGTCCAGCACTACGCAGCGGTTAATATCCGCCAGGAAACTGTTGCGCTTTTCCCGGAAACCCACCAGTACGGAATCCCGCTTGTGGACGAAACGTACCCCAAGTCGGGCCTTGCGCCGGTAACCCAGCGATGGCGACGTCATGGGTGCAATCCATTGAGCCGGTTCGATGCCACCAAAATGGGCAAAGTGTTCCCGCAGGGTGTTTTCCTTGAACCGTATCTGGGCATCTGGCGCCATATGCTGGAGGCTGCAGCCCCCGCAGAGATCGGCGTAATCACAGGGCGGGGTGATCCGCTCCGGTGAGGCTTCGAGCACTTCCTCGGTCCGCAGTTCATCGAATTTGCGGCGGCTGGAAACCATTTTTGCCATTACCCGCTCGCCGGGCAGTGCCCCATCCACAAAGCGGGTCTTGCCCTCTTCCCGGGCGATACCGCGCCCATCATGGCTCAGGGCTTCAATGGAGCACGGCAAGGGTTCGCTGGGAAGTGCTTTCCTGCGTCTGCGACTCATAAACTGCTCTCTAACTCAGTCAGGATCAGGCGCCGGGAAACACGCCAGTGGACAGATACCGATCACCACGATCACAGATAATGGCTACGATTATGGCGTTTTCAACCTGCCGGGAGATCTCCAGGGCTGCCGCAACGGCGCCACCCGACGAGACGCCGCAGAAGATGCCCTCTTCCCGGGCCAGGGACCGCATGGTGTCTTCTGCATCCTGCTGGCTGATATCCATGACCTGGTCAACACGGCTCGGGTCGTAGATGCTCGGCAGGTATTCTTCCGGCCAGCGGCGGATGCCGGGAATGGATGAGCCCTCGTTCGGCTGCAATCCGATGATCTGCACCTCCGGGTTGCGTTCTTTCAGATAGCGGGACACGCCCATGATGGTGCCGGTGGTGCCCATGGAGCTGATAAAGTGCGTGATCCGGCCCTCGGTCTGTTCCCAGATTTCGGGACCGGTGGTCTGGTAATGGGCCAGGGAGTTATCGGAGTTGCTGAACTGATCCAGCACCAGTCCTTCGCCGGCCTCCTGCATCTGGGCCGCCAGATCACGAGCGCCTTCCATACCTTCCTGCTGGCTGACAGTGATGATCTCGGCACCGTAGGCCCGCATGGATGCCCGGCGCTCTTCGCTCATATTGGCGGGCATGATCAGCTTCATGCGATAGCCCTTGATGGCCGCAGCCATGGCCAGGGCGATGCCGGTGTTGCCGCTGGTGGCTTCAATCAGGGTGTCGCCGGGGCGGATATCCCCACGCTTTTCGGCTTCCTGGATCATGCTGAGGGCGGGCCGGTCCTTGACGGATCCGGCCGGGTTATTGCCCTCAAGCTTGGCCAGAACCACATTGCTGGTGTCGCCCGGCATGCGCTGCAGACGGACCAGCGGAGTATGGCCGACGTAGTCCTCAATAGTGGGAAAATGCATGGTTCGCGCTCCTCGTCGAATGGGCTGTTTTCAGTCTGCCTATGGTACACTTATGTCGTTTTCGAAGCAGGCGCAGGACAGCCTTTCGGGAACCGGCACCAGGGTGCGCATCATAACCGGATCGGGGGTGATCCCCAATAAGGGATGCCGCCGATTTCGTGTCTGCTGAGCACCTGCGAAAGGCAAACCAGGGATCGGAACAGAGGTATAAAAATAATATGCGTCGTTGGGGTATTCGAAAAAAAGTCCTGCTGGTCACCCTGCTGCCAACGCTGGTCACTACCGTGCTGTTGGGGCTCTTTTTTACCTGGAGCTGGGTTCAGAACATCAACCAGCTGCTCAACGACCGCGGCGATTCCCTCTCCCGGCAACTGGCAGCCGCCGCCGAGTATGGCATGTTCACCGCCAACCGGAGCCTGCTGAGCAGCCTGTCCAATGCCCTGCTGGAAGAGCAGGATGTCCGCTCCATAACCTTCTACGATTCCCGCCAGGAACGCCTGCTCCACGCCGGACCCGCCTCTACCCTGGAGCAGACCGCGCCCTTCCCGCGATCCATGGTTTCCCACTGGCCGTCCCATGGTAATACCGTCTTCGTCTCGCCGGTGTATCTGAAGGACCTGATGCTGGAGAACATGCTGGGGCCGGAGTCGCGCCGTCGCGCCGTCGACACCATGGAACCCATCGGCTGGACCGCCGTGGAGATGTCCCATATCCGCACTGAGAAGGAAACCTGGAAGGCGCTGTTTATTTCCCTGCTGGTCACGGTCGCCGGTGTGCTGCTGAGTATGATCATCGCCCTGCGCCTGAGCCGCGCCTTTACCGATCCGGTGTTCGAGCTTAACCGTGCCGTTGCGCGGCTCAAGGAAGGCCATCTGGATACCCGTGTTACCACCGGTGCCGGCCCGGAGTTTGAGCAACTGGAATCCGGTCTTAATGCCATGGCGGAAGAGCTCAGCAAGGCCCAGGCGGAAATGCAGCAGAATATCGACCAGGCGACCGAAGACCTGCGGGAAACCCTGGAAACCATCGAGATCCAGAACATCGAGCTGGATTTCGCCCGCAAGGATGCCCTTGAAGCCAGCCGCATCAAGTCGGAATTCCTGGCCAACATGTCCCATGAAATCCGCACGCCCCTGAACGGCATCATCGGCTTTACCGAGCTGCTGCTGAAAAGCCCAATGCAGAAGCAGCAGGCAGAGCACCTGAACACCATCCGCAAATCGTCTGAAATCCTGCTCACCATCATCAATGACATTCTGGACTTCTCCAAGATCGAAGCCGGCAAGCTGATACTCGACCGGGTGCCCTTCCACCTGCGGGAAATCATTGAAGAAGTCATGGTGATGCTTGCGCCCGCAGCCCACAGCAAGAACCTTGATCTGGTGCACCTGGTGTATTCCGACGTGCCGGACCACCTGATGGGCGACCCGCTCCGGGTCAAGCAGGTGATCACCAATCTGGTGAACAACGCCATCAAGTTCACCCAGACCGGCGAAGTGGTCCTGCGCGCCAGCCTGGAGTCAGAAGATCCGGAAACCAGCCAGGTCTCCCTGCGCATCAGCATTACCGACTCCGGCGTCGGCCTGTCGCGGGCACAGCAGCAATCACTGTTCACCGCCTTCAGCCAGGCGGACGCTTCCACCGCCCGTCAGTACGGCGGCACCGGCCTTGGACTGGTGATTTCCAAACGCCTGGTTGAAGAAATGGGCGGCACCATCAGCCTGGAAAGCGAGCTGGGCAAGGGCTCTACCTTCTGGTTCACCCTCACCACCGAACTCTCCACCCGGGCCGAAACGCCCCTGCCCCATGACGCGCTGCGGGGCGAGCGGGTGATCTATCTGGAGCAGCAAAAGACCACCGGCCTTGCGATGGAGCATATTCTGCGGGACTGGGGCATTGAAGTGGTTCAGGCCCGCTCGCCAACGGACCTGTTGGAGCAGGTCGAAGCCGCCCAGCAGAACCAGTCCGGCTTTGCGCTGGCCATGGTGGGCATTACCCGCCATCTGCTCAATTCCAGCCAGTACCGGGAGCTGATCCGCAGCCTGGAAGTCGACCGGGACTGCCGCACCCTGCTGCTGACCCCCACGCTGGAAACCCACGACGCCGTACTGTCGACCCTGGCCAGCGGCCACCTCATCAAGCCCGTTTCCCGCGAGTCACTGTATGACGAGTTACTGATGCTGGTACACGGCATCGACACCCGTCACCACCTGGAACAGCCCGAACACAACAACGCCCTGCTACCGCCCCGGAACGGCGCGGACGTGCCACGGGTGATGGCAGTGGACGATAACGAAGCCAACCTGAAACTGGTGCTCACCCTGCTCAACGACTGCGGCATACCTGCCGTCGGTGCCGCCAGCGGCTTCGAAGCCCTGAGCAAGGCCCGCAACCAGAACTTCGACCTGATCTTCATGGACCTGCAAATGCCCGGCATGGACGGCCTGGAGACCACCGCCCGCCTGCGCAATATGGATGACGCCCACCACCGCACTGCCATCATCGCGCTGACCGCCCACGCCCTGGCTGATGAACAGACCAGACTGATGCAACAGGGCTTCGACGGCTACTTGGCCAAACCGGTCAACAGCCAGCAGCTTTTGGACACCCTGGCCGACTTCACCGGCTACCGCGCCGCGTCTGCACAGCAAAATCGCCACGACATCCCAGAGCTTCGGGACACCCTGCGCCCCCTGCGCCCGTCGACCCGACGCCGGCAGAAGCCCATTGTCGACGTCGACGAAAGCATCCGCCTGGCCGCCGGCAAGGGTGATCTGGCGGAGGAGTTGTTCAGCATGCTGCTGGAGCAGCTCCGCCCGGACCAGGAAACCATCCGCGACTGCTGGTCCGCCGGTGACCACGAAGGTGTACTGGACTGCGTCCACAAACTCCACGGCGCCACCCGCTACTGCGGCGTACCCGAGCTGCGGGAAGCCGCAGAGCAATTTGAAACCGCCCTTAAAAAGCGCAGCGACGATAGGGAGACCATACGGGAGAGCCTGTTGGCGGCTATGGAGCGGCTGGATATCTGGGGGGAACAGACTGACTGGCAGGCGTTGTTTCGGCGTAGCTCGGAAGTGAATCCAGTCTA
>CAZHAY010000099.1:2836-9253 GCA_964530545.1 uncultured Marinobacter sp. | reverse complement strand
CCTACCCGGAGCCGCTGCGCCAGATTCAGGACGCGCCACCGGTGCTGTATGTCCGCGGCCGGAGCGAGCTTCTGCTGCGGCCCCAGCTGGCGATCGTAGGCTCCCGTAACGCTACCCGGGCGGGGCTGGATCATGCCTGGCAATTTGCCGCCGCGCTTGCCCGTAAGGGCTATGCCGTGACCAGTGGTCTGGCCCAGGGTGTCGACGGCGCCGCCCATGCCGGCGCCCTCGCGGCCGGGGGCGATACCGTGGCCGTGGTCGGTACCGGGGCTGATGTGGTCTATCCCCGAGCCCACGACGAACTGACGCGACAGATCGTCGCCCAGGGGGTGCTGGTGTCAGAGCATCCGCCGGGAACCGGTCCCAAATCCGGCCACTTCCCTAAACGTAACCGTATTATCAGCGGCCTGAGCCGGGGCATTCTGGTGGTGGAAGCGGGCCTGAAGTCGGGCTCGCTGATCACTGCCCGAATGGCCCTTGAACAGGGCCGTGAAGTGTTCGCCATCCCGGGCTCTATCCATAACCCTCTTGCCCGGGGCTGCCACTCCCTGATCCGCCAGGGTGCCCGGCTGGTGGAGACGGTCGATGATATCGAGGAGGAGCTGCAAGCCTGGTGGAACCAGCCACCGGCGCCACCGCCGCCGCGCCCAGTACAGAAAACCCTGAAAGTGACGCCGGACCTGTTTGCCAGCAAGCCCTCGGCTGCGTCCATGCCTGCTCATCTGGCCGACCGGGAAATCGCGGTGCTACAGGCTTTAGGGTATGATCCCCGCTCAACCGATCAACTATGTAATGCCACGGGACTGCCCGCTGACCAGCTGATGCAGTCCCTGTTGCTGCTGGAGATGGACGGGCTGATAGCGTCCGTTCCCGGTGGGTTTCAGCGGGTCTTGCCGGCCATCGTCTGATGCTCCGGGGTTCCGGTTGCCGTAGCTTTTGTCAGCGGAGCATCATGACTACCGTCAACCTTGCCATCGAATCCGGGCGCCAGCAGGTGCTGGACGTAATCAGAAGCCAGGGTGTCATTGCCTACCCCACCGAAGCGGTCTGGGGGCTGGGCTGTGACCCCTGGAGCGAAACAGCAGTCGGGACCATACTGACCCTGAAGCAGCGACCCAGGTCCAAGGGGCTGATACTGGTGGCGGCATCGGTGGCGCAGGTTGGGTTTCTGCTTGATCCCCTGCCGGCGGATCTGCGAGCCCGTGCCGAGGCTTACTGGCCGGGGCCCGTAACCTGTGTGGTGCCGGATGTGAAGCAGCAGGTTCCGCCCTGGGTAAGGGGCCATCACGAGACTATTGCAGTCCGGGTCAGCGCCCATCCGCTGGTACAGCAACTCTGCCTGCTCGCGGGGATGCCCCTGGTATCCACATCCTGCAACCCCGCCAGCCAACCGCCGGCACGAACGGCCGGGCAGGTTCGTGGCTATTTCCCCTCAGGTATCGATCTGCTGGTGGCCGGGGCCCTGGGGGGTGCTCAGCAGCCCAGTTCGATCATTGATATCACCACCGGCCAGACACTGCGATAGGAGGCCCGATGACCAGTTCTGCAATGCCTGACGCCCAGGCAGTTCACCACTATCTGCTGACACTGCAGGAGAGCATCTGTGAGCGGCTGGAGGCCCTCGATGGCAAGGCCCGGTTCCAGACCGACGCCTGGGATCGGCCGGAGGGTGGAGGCGGTATCAGCCGCGTGATCGCGGACGGCAGTGTATTCGAGAAGGGTGGCGTCAACTTCTCCCGGGTAACCGGTCAGCAGATGCCTCCGTCCGCCACCGCCCACCGCCCTCACCTGGCGGGCGCGCCCTGGGAGGCCATGGGCGTATCCCTGGTTCTGCACCCGCAAAACCCCTATGTGCCCACGTCCCACGCGAACGTGCGGTTTTTTATCGCCAGGCCCGAGGATGGCGAGCCGGTATGGTGGTTCGGTGGCGGCTATGACCTCACCCCCTACTACGGCTTCGAGGAAGACTGCATTCACTGGCACGAAACCGCCCGTAATGCCTGCCAGCCCTTCGGGGCGGATATCTACCCCCGCTACAAGCAGTGGTGTGACGAGTACTTCTACCTCAGCCATCGTCAGGAGCCACGGGGAGTCGGAGGCCTGTTCTTTGACGACCATAACACCGGCAGCTTCACCGACGACTTCGGTTTTATGCAGTCCGTGGGATCCAGCTTCATTGCCGCCTATGAGCCTATTGTGCAGCGGCGCAAGGATATTCCCTGGGGTGAGCGGGAGCGGGAGTTCCAGCTCTATCGCCGCGGCCGTTATGTAGAGTTCAATCTGGTTCACGACCGGGGCACGCTGTTCGGGCTCCAGTCCGGCGGGCGGACCGAATCCATCCTGATGTCACTGCCGCCGCTGGTGCGCTGGGACTACAACCGGCAGCCGGAACCGGGGTCCGAAGAGGCCCGCCTGACGGAGCACTTTCTGACCGGTCGTGAGTGGCTGGAGGGCGAAGATGGCGAATGATATCTACGCGGTGGTGGGCAATCCTGTCAGTCACAGTAAGTCTCCCCGGATTCACAGCCTGTTTGCGGCACAAACGGGCGAGGCTGTGGAGTACACAGCCATCCAGGCACCTCTGGACGGCTTCGCGCAAACCGTAAAAACGTTTTTTGCCAATGGTGGTAAAGGCCTTAATGTCACCGTTCCCTTCAAGGAACAGGCCTGGCAGCTGGCTGACGCCCGCAGTCGTCGCGCCGAGAAAACCGGCGCTGCCAATACTCTTTACCGGGATGAGCAAGGCCGTTTGGTGGCGGACAATACCGATGGTATCGGCCTGGTGACCGACCTGATGACCAATGCCGACGTTGCACTTGCGGGCCGGCGGATTCTGGTGCTGGGCGCTGGCGGGGCGGTAAGGGGCGTGCTTGGGCCCCTGCTGGCGGAAGGCCCCGCCGTATTGACCATCGCCAACCGCACGGTATCGAAAGCCGAAGCGCTGGTGTCCCTGTTTCAGGAAGAAGCCGGGGACACTGGGCTGAGTGCAAGCGGATTTGAAGAGGTCACCGGCCCGTTTGACGTCATTATCAACGGTACCAGTGCCAGCCTGCAGGGGGACCTGCCACCAATACCCGGTAGTTTGGTTACGACCGGGACAGTGATTTACGACATGATGTACGCCGCCGAAGATACGGCGTTCAATGCCTGGGCCAGAGCCCAGGGTGCCGTTCGGGTAATGGATGGGCTTGGCATGCTGGTGGAGCAGGCGGCGGAGTCGTTTCGGATCTGGCGGGGCGTCAAGCCGGCTACGAACACCGTCATTCACGAATTACGTCAACACTGACAGCCGGTTACGCATCGTTACCGAATGCCGGCCGGGTTAGCGGTATCAATTGTTAAATCTGGGTTATGATCGGATTCAGTCTGACTCTGGTTTACAGTCAATCTGAGGCGCGGCATGGATATCCTTACCCTGGTAGGCCTGTTGGCGGGTGTCGCCATCGTGATCATCGCGATGCTGGCGGATGCTACGGTCTTAACCTTTATGAACCTGCCGGGGCTGGCCCTGGTGCTAGGCGGTACCTTTGCCGTTACCCTCGTGCGTTTCCGGTTATCCACCGTCACGTCGTCCATGAGGTTGGCGTTACGGGCGGCGTTCACCGATCGGCTGGAGCGCCCGCACGACCTGATCCGGGAAGTCAGCGAACTGGCCCGGGTGGTCCGTAAGGACGGTATTCTTGGGCTGGAAAACCATCAGTCCCGCAGTCCGTTTCTGCAAAAGGCGATCAACCTCTGTGTGGATGGGCATCCGCCAGAGATGGTGGAAGAAACCCTGTATCAGGAAGTCCAGCTCAACAGCGAACGCCTCGAAAGGGCTGAGCAGGTATTTCGGGGGATTGGCGATTCTGCTCCGGGCATTGGCATGCTGGGAACGCTGGTGGGCCTGGTGCAGATGCTCAATTCCCTGGACGACCCATCGTCCATCGGGCCGGCCATGGCCATTGCATTGCTGACCACCTTGTACGGTGCGTTTATCGCCCAGCTGATCGCCATCCCCCTGGCCGACAAACTGCAACTCAAAGCGGATGATGAGCGGCGTAACCAGCTGCTGATCATCACCAGCATCCAGAACATTCTTCAGGGCCAGAACCCGAGGGTGATTACCGAAATCCTGTCGGCGTTTGTTAACCCGGGCCAGCCGCTGCCGGCAGAACCCCGTCCCGAGGTATAAGCGGTGGCGCAGCAGCTGAGGGAGTTCCGCACAAGAAGGAAGCCGTCCGGCGCTCCCTCATGGATGGTGACGTTCGCGGATCTGGCCACGCTGATGCTGACCTTTTTCGTGCTGCTGCTGTCCTACGCAGAAATGGATGTGGAAAAGTACCGGGCTATGGCGCAATCCATGGCGGTGGCCTTCGGTACAGCAAACGTCGTGGCGGACGATATCGGTGGCTCGCCATTAACGCTGATCGAGTCCGATACGGTTTCCCTGCCGGAGCCGCCGGATACCCCCCAGGACGAACCCGGGCTTATCGACGACCGGGTTCCTTCGCCGCAGGTTACAACCATTTCGAAAGATATTGTTGAGCTCTCGTCCCGACTGATTCGTGAGCTTGAGGAGGAGGTGGCTGATGAGTCTCTTTCCATCAATTATGATCAGCAGCAGGTGATCATCCGGTTTTCTGAAAGGGCCACGTTCAATTCCGGTGAAGCCAGAATCAAGCCCGGGATGCTGCCGATTATCGACCGGGTGGTTGATGTGGTGGCGCAATGTGTAGGGGATGTGGTGGTGGCTGGGTATACCGACGATGTGCCCATCGCCAGCAGCCGTTTCCGATCTAACTGGGACCTGTCGGCGGCCCGGGCGGTGTCGGTGGTCCATGAGCTGGTGCTGAACCGCAAGATTCCGGCTGAGCGGGTGATCGCAGCTGGGCGGGCGGAAACGCGGCCCCTGGCGCCTAACGATTCGGCAGAGAACCGGGCCCGTAACCGGCGGGTGGAGATCTCGATTCGTGACCCTGAGTGTTCAGATTCTGTACCAGCCCGGGAGTTGCCGCTTGAAATTCTGCCCTGATATTCCCGGTCTCTGACCCCTAAGACTTTATCGATCTAGGTAACTTTTTTCAGGACCGTTATACTGTATACCCTTTGTTTCTAATCATTCTTATAACGAGAGAGACCATGAGTGGACCGGAAAAGGCGAAAGTTATCGGCGAAGAGTGGAGCGATGAGCGGGTAAAGAGTTACCTGTTTCTGAGTCCTCCTGATGCGCGCATAAATTCTGATCGGTATGTGCTGTTGAAGGCCTATGAGGCCATGCGGGCGGACGATTTTGCCCGGTTCGTGCGCTTTTTTGTGGAGGCGGGCCGGAATATCAATGCAACAGACGAGCGTGGTGAGACCATGCTGGATTATGTAGCCCGGCATCGGCGCATGGCTGAGTATGCTCAGGCGTTGCTCGACGCTGGGGCGAGTAAAGCGGCGGAGGTGGAAGCCTGAGCTTCCACTGCTGCGTTGTGAGGTAGACAGGTTCGGGATCAGGCGACGTTAATTTCGATCGCTTTGTACTCAGCCGGCTCTGCCTTTTTTCGGGATCAGAAAAAAAGAGGCTATCCTGAAACCGGGCGTTAAAAGGCAATTACAGCGGTTTCGGAGGCCAGCACTGTTTTGAGGCTGGCACAGAGTCCGAAGGGTCTTCCGGAACGAAAAACTTTGTTTTTCTGACTGTTCCGGAAGACCCTTCGGACTCTGTGCCGATTTGGTTTGTTGGTGGCCTTCTTCTATTGTTCGGTCAGGTAGTCGTTTTTTAGTTTTACGTAGTTTGCGGCTGTGTATTGGAAGAAGGTTTTTTCCTGTTCTGTCAGGCTTCTTGCTTTTTTACAGGGCGCCCCTACGTAGAGGTGGCCGCTTTCAAGGGTTTTGCCCGGTGGTACCAGGCAGCCGGCGCCGATGATGACGTCATCTTCGACTACGGCACCGTCCATGATAATAGCGCCCATGCCCACCAGAACCCGGCTGCCGATGGTGGCGCCGTGGATCAGTGCCTTATGGCCTACGGTGACGTCGTCCCCCAGCGTGGTTGGCCAGCCGCCGGGGTTGTAGTCGGAGGCGTGGGTGATGTGGATCACCGAGCCGTCCTGAATGCTACAGCGGTGGCCGATGCGGATCTGGTGCATATCGCCGCGGATGACGGTCATGGGCCAGACGGAGCAGTCGTCACCCATTTCCACATTGCCGATCACTACGGCAGACTCATCTATCCAGGGGCGTTGGCCGAATTTTGGCGTGTGGCCCTTGTGAGAACGTATGTTCGCCATTACATACACCTATTAGTCAGGGGATTTGCGTGAGGTTATCTTCACAGATATTTCAGGCAATATCACTGATGCTGTCCGATGGTGTCTGCACCGCTTTCAACTTTTGTTTTGTCAGTACTAGAGAGGTCCCATGAACAATCCCTTACTTTCCGACCAGTTG
>CAZHAY010000099.1:0-2736 GCA_964530545.1 uncultured Marinobacter sp. | reverse complement strand
GTTTTGTCAGTACTAGAGAGGTCCCATGAACAATCCCTTACTTTCCGACCAGTTGCTCCCGGCATTTGACGAGATCGGGGTTGAACATATGGAGCCGGCGGTTGATCAGATCCTTGGCGATAACCGTGCCCGGATTCAGGAGCTGGCCCGTCAGGAAGATCCGACCTGGGATACGCTGGTGCAACCCATGCAGGCGCTGGATGACCGGCTTAATAACGTCTGGTCGGTGATTTCCCATCTCAACGCGGTGAGGAACGCTGAGGAAATTCGTGCGGTTCATAAACGGTGTCTGGAAAAGCTGACTGAGTACGGCACCGAGGTGAGTCAGAATGAGCAGTTGTGCGCGGCTTTTAAAACGCTGGCGGCGCGTCCGGATTTCAAGGATCTCACGGAAGCCCAGCAGAAGATGGTGAACAATACCCTGCGGGATTTCCGTCTTGGCGGGGTGGATCTGGCAACGGACAAAAAGCAGACCTTCGCCAGTCTGTCCCGGGAGCTGGCGGAGCTGTCCAGCCGCTTCAGTGATAACGTACTGGATGCCACCCAGAACTGGTTCAAACACATTACCGATGAGAAGGAGCTGTCCGGCCTGCCCCAGTCGGCACTGGACGGTGCCCGGCAAGCGGCGAAGCAGCGTGACCTGGACGGTTTTGTGATCACGCTGGACTTCCCCAGCTTCTATCCGGTGATGACCTATTGCGATAACCGGGAGCTGCGCCGTGAGGTCCATGAGGCGTTTGTCACCCGGGCGTCGGACCAGGGGCCGGATGCCGGCAAGTGGGACAACACGCTGATCATGGCGGACATTCTCAAACGGCGATACGCCCAGTCCCGGTTGCTGGGATTCAACAGCTACGCTGAGCGTTCCCTGGCGACGAAGATGGCGTCCAGTGTGGATGAGGTGCTGACGTTCCTGAACCAGCTGGCGGCGAAGTCGAAGCCCATGGCAGAGAGGGAAGTGGCGGAGCTGAAAGCCTTTGCTCAGGAAGAGCATGGTATGGACGATCTGAAAGCCTGGGATTTTGGCTACTACGGCGAGAAGCTGCGCCAGAAGCGCTACGACATCTCCCCGGAAACCCTGCGTCCCTGGTTCCCGGCAGATCGCGTAATCTCGGGTATGTTTGAGGTGACAGAGAAGCTGTTCGGGGTGCAGATTGAACAGCGCCCCGAGGTGAAAACCTGGCACGAAGACGCCACGGCCTATCGTATTTCCAGGGACGGCGAGGAGATTGCCTGGTTCTATCTGGATCCGTACGCCCGTCAGGGCAAGCGCGGCGGGGCGTGGATGGCAGACTGCCGGGTGCGGTGGAAAGACCAGCATGGCCGGTTGCAGCTGCCGGTGGCGTTCCTCACCTGTAACTTCACCCCTCCGGTTGACGGCAAGCCTGCGCTGCTGACCCACGACGAGGTAACTACCCTGTTCCACGAATTCGGCCACGGTCTGCATCATATGCTGACCCAGGTAGAGGTGGCGGATGTGTCCGGCATCAACGGAGTGGCCTGGGATGCGGTAGAGTTGCCCAGTCAGTTTCTGGAAAACTGGTGCTGGAACCCGGAGTCGTTGAAACTGATCGCGGCCCACCACGAAACCGGCGAGCCCCTGCCCCAGGATCTGCTCGACAGGATGCTGGCGGCGAAAAACTTCCAGGCGGGCATGCAGATGGTGCGGCAGCTGGAATTCTCGCTGTTCGACTTCCGCCTGCATGCGGAGTTCAGCGATGCGAATCCGGTGGATCCGCTGTCCATGCATCGGGAAGTGCGCGACGAGATTGCGGTGGTAGATGCGCCCGCATTCAATCGCTTCCCCAACGCTTTCTCTCATATTTTCGCAGGCGGTTACGCAGCCGGTTACTACAGCTATAAGTGGGCGGAAGTGCTGGCGGCGGATGCGTTCTCGCTGTTTGAAGAGCGTGGCATTTTCGATCCGGAAACCGGTCAGGCGTTCCGGGAAAATATTCTCGAGATGGGCGGTTCCCGGGAGCCGGCAGAGTTATTTCGGGCGTTCCGTGGCCGCGATCCGGACGTGGATGCCCTGCTGCGGCAGTCTGGTATGTCTGACCAAGGCCGTGCCGCCTGAGGAGTTACGATATGGCCCGTACACCAAGAAGATTTATCGCCGGGGCGGTATGCCCCCGGTGCGCGGCCATGGATCGGCTGACGATGTTTACCGATGATGATGGGGTGCAGCACCGGGAGTGTGTGGCCTGTGGGTTTGCCGATAGTCAGGGGGGCGATAATTCGGCGGCAACGTCTGAGTTGGAGACGCGGGTGAATAAGCGTACCAATGAGGAGGATCATACGGTTAAGCAGGTGGTGTTTTTTAAGGCTCGTTCTGAGGACGATTGACGTGCCCTTCTTGTGCTCCTGGCTACGGCAGATTATACGGTAGCCTGCGGGCATAGGGGCGCAAGGGTGCGGGACGGGGTTCCGAAACGAAAAACTGGCGTTTTTCTGACTGTTTCGGAACCCCGTCCCGCACCCTATTGAGTTGGCTCGTTTAGGGCCGCCGTGATGGCACTTTAATCCCAGCCGTTGGTCGTAGCGGGATGCCGCTATGGTGATTTTCTTCTGTGTGTCTAGAATACGCGCCTTTATCCACACCCTTCTGCCGATTTTCAGGACACTTTTTTAAATGACCAGTACGGACCGCGTATTCCAGAGTTATGGCCGGTGTTGTCGAAAAGATGACTTCTTCGTGGATTTCTACGACTTCTTCATGTCCAGTTCCGATGCCAT
>CAZHAY010000098.1:8316-9423 GCA_964530545.1 uncultured Marinobacter sp. | reverse complement strand
CAGGCGACGGCGGTAAGTTATCAACGCCCGTTTCCCGGTGCAGACAACCTGATTCAGGTTGAGTTCGATTACTTCGCCTACGGCGGTTCCGGTGCCGACGGGGTTGCGGTAGTTTTCTCAGATGCTTCGGTTACACCTCAGGCTGGCGGCTATGGCGGTTCCCTGGGCTACGCCCAGGAGCCAGACGGAAGCGGCGGTTTTGCAGGCGGCTGGCTGGGCATTGGTATTGATGAGTTTGGTAACTTTTCAAACAATAGCGAAGGGCGACAGGGCGGAAATCGCGGAACTGCGCCCCACTCTGTGGCAGTGCGTGGCGCCGCAGCCCAGAATTACCAGTTTATAGCTTCTTCGGGACGACTTTCTCCCGGCATCGACGCCACAGGCGCTGACAGGCCTCATCGCTACCGAATCACCATTGACTCAAGAGGCACCAATCCGGTTCTCGTGGTAGAGCGGGATACCAGTCGTTCTGGCACTAACTACGAAGCCGTTATACGGACAACGTTAACTGGCCCGCAGGCGGTTGTACCAGAGAACCTGTTTCTTTCAATCACAGGTTCTACCGGCGCCTCAACCAATATCCATGAGCTGGATAACCTTCAGATCTGCGCGGCCCGGGTCGGGGTGATCGAAAAGCGCGTTGATCACTTCGAGATTATCCACAGCGGCAGCGGGCTGACCTGCCGGCCCGAACCCGTCACCATCCGCGCGTGTGGCAATGCGGATTGCAGCGTACTGTTCCCGGACCCGGTAGAGGTCACCATGGCACCGTCGGGGTGGACCGGCGGTAATACCTTTGTCGTTGAAGGCACCGCTACCCGTCCGCTGGCCGTTACGTCAGCGGAAACGGTTACCCTTGGGGTGGTGTCCTCTGTCCCGGGAACCGTTGCGTTCTCGCAGACCCTTTGTGATAACGGCTCTGGACGACCGTCTACCGGCCAGTGTGATATGACGTTTTTCGACTCTGGCTTTGATATCCAGGTGCCGGATCACATTGCGGATACTCTGGTGCAGGCCAACATTGCCGCCGTTCGCAAGGACGATAGCTCGCAGCGCTGTGTACCGGGTTTTGATGAGAAGACCAGAGACCTGGCCCTGTGGACGACT
>CAZHAY010000098.1:0-8216 GCA_964530545.1 uncultured Marinobacter sp. | reverse complement strand
GACGTCACTGGAAGCACTGCGAACCGCGTGGGCCGGTTTACCCCCCATCGGTTTGGGGTTGCCGTGGCAGAGCAGGGGGAAATCGAACCCTTCTGTGACGTTTCCGACGCTTTTGCCTATCTCGGCCAGAAGCTCAACTGGCGAGCGGGCGCTGAGCCGGTGATTCTGGTGGACGCGCTAAACGCCCATGGCGCGATTACTCGAAACTACACTTTGGGGGCCTTTCAGCGGCTATCACCAGAAAGCCTTGAAAGGACGCCAGCGGCGACTGATGAGGATGCCGTTGATGCCAATGACAGTCCGTTCCCTGTCACCGCTAACCTCGGCCAACCGGCGTTGACCCCCATCGCCGGCGGGCGCTTGCAGTATCAGTTTTCACTGCTGGATGAGATTGAATACGAAAAGCGGCCGGAGACCCGTGTCGAGCCATTCTCTCCCGAGTACCGGATTGAGCTAACGGCTTTGATCGACGCGGATGGGATATTGGCGCCATCCCTGCCAGTAGCCATCACACCTCATATGGATCTCCAGATGCGTTACGGCAGGCTGAAACTGGAGAACGCCTACGGGTCGGGCGCCAATGATCTGTCTATGCCGTTCCAGGCTGAGTATTACACCGCCGGCAGATTTGTTCGCAATCTGGCGGACAGTTGCTGGGCTTTTGACACCAGTAGCGCAGAGCTGGATCAGAGCGGACTTAGTGGGGGCAGTACGTCAGTCAGGCCGAACGCCAACACGCTGGACGCCGGTGCCGCGCCACAGGGCAGCGAAATGGTCCTGGCCGCGCCGGGGGACGACAGCCGGGGCAGTGTGCGGGTGGCCTTCCCGGTGCCGGTCTGGCTTACCGATGACGTCGACAATGATGGTACGCTGGACGACCCCTTCGGGCTGGCCACCTTCGGCGTCTACCGGGGCCACGACCGCATCATCTTCTGGCGGGAAGTGACCGATTAACCTCAGTACTCCTCTACCTCCGGGTGATCCAGTCCCAGCTCATTGATCTTCCGGGTCAGGGTGTTCCGGCCCCAGCCCAGCAGGATGGATGCGTCCCGGCGGCGGCCGCCGGTGTGTCTGAGGGCGGTTTCGATCATGATGCGCTCAAACTCGGGTACGGCGTTTTCAAGAATACCCTTGTGGCCCCGCCGCAGTTCGGTTTCGGCCCACAGGCGCAGGCCCTCCTGCCAGGTCTGGCCCAGAGGCGGGGCGTCGGCCTGCTGGGTCAGTTCCGGTGGCAGGTCGTCGACGTGAATTTCTCGCCCGCTGGCCATCACGGTCAGCCAGCGACAGGTGTTTTCCAGCTGGCGGACGTTGCCCGGCCAGGGCAGGGTGGTCAGGTATTCTTCGGCGTCCGGCCGAAGGGTTTTGGGCTCGACCGACAACTCCCGGGCCGCCCGCTTCAGGAAGTGCTGCATCAGCCGGGGAATGTCTTCCCGTCGTTCCGCCAGCCGGGGTAAGTGGACGCGGATAACGTTCAGCCGGTGGAACAGATCCTCCCGGAAGCTGCCGGCGTTCACCAGCCGCTCCAGATCCTGATGGGTGGCAGCAATAATGCGAACGTCCACCTTGATGGGCGTGGTTCCGCCGACCCGATAGAACTCGCCATCCGCCAGCACCCGCAACAGCCGGGTCTGGGTTTCCGCCGGCATATCGCCGATCTCATCCAGAAACAGCGTACCGCCGTTAGCCTGCTCGAACCGTCCCTGCCGGGCCGCGCCGGCGCCCGTAAAGGCGCCTTTCTCATGCCCGAACAGCTCCGACTCGATCAGATCCCGGGGAATCGCCGCCATATTCAGGGCAATAAAAGGATGGCTCGACCGGGGGCTGTGGTTGTGCAGGGCCTGGGCAACCAGCTCCTTGCCGGTGCCGCTGTCACCATTGATCAGCACGGTGATATTGGAGTGTGACAGCCGGCCGATGGCGCGGAAGACCTCCTGCATGGCCGGCGCTTCGCCAATAATCTCGGCGCTGCGATGGACGACCTCAGGGCTCGGCTCGGCCTTGGCCCGGCGTTCGTGGCTGTGCGCAACGGCCCGGCGCACCAGGGCCACCGCATCATCCACATCGAACGGCTTGGGCAAGTACTCGAAGGCGCCGCTCTGGTAGCTGGTCACGGCGCTCTCAAGGTCAGAGTGGGCGGTCATGATGATCACCGGCACGGTCGGATGGCGCTGGACGATCTTGGTCAACAGGGCAATTCCATCAATGCCCGGCATGCGGATATCGCTGATGATGGCATCCGGCTCCTCCTGATCCAGTCGCATCAGTACCTTATCGCCATCCTCAAACAGCCGGGGTGCCATTCCAGCCTGGGTTAGCGCCCGCTCCAGTACCCAGCGGATACTGCGGTCGTCATCGATCACCCATACATTTGCCGGTTGGGTCATGGGGCGGTCTCCTCCAGCGGCAGAAAGATAATAAAGTCGGTCTTGCCCGGTTCGCTCTCACATTCCACCAGTCCGCGATGCTGGCCGATGATGCTCTGGGTGATTGAGAGCCCCAGCCCGGTACCATTGGCACGGCCGCTGATCATGGGATAAAAAATGTTCTGCAGCAGTTCCGGTGGTACGCCCGGGCCGTTGTCGATGATGTCTACCCGGCACACCAGGCGATGGCGGTGCTGACCGATGGTGAACTGGCGCAGTACCCGTGTGCGGAAGGTGATCGTCGGCGGCTCGTCGTTCAGGTGCCTGCCGCGATATTCGAAAGCCGCTTCCATGGCGTTACGGGCGATATTGAGAAAGGCCTGGATCAGCTGTTCCCGGTCGCCTGGGAACTCCGGCAGGCTGACGTCATAGTCCCTGCGAAAGGTCAGGCTGCCACGGCTTTCTGCTTCCACCAGGGTGCGTACCCGCTCCAGCACTTCATGGATATTAATCGGCGTCATCTGCAATGCCCGGTTGGGGCCGAGCATCCTGTCCACCAGGCTGCGCAGGCGGTCGGCCTCGTCGATGATCACGCCGGTGTACTCCTTCTGGCCGGTATCGGTCAGCTCCCGGTCCAGTAACTGGGCCGCGCCGCGAATGCCGCCGAGGGGGTTCTTGATCTCATGGGCCATGCCCCGCACCAGAATGCGAGTGGCCTCCTGCTGGGTCAACAGGTCTTCTTCCCGGCTGATGCGCAACTGCCGGTCCCGGGGCTGGATTTCCAGTAACAGCTGTTCTGACCGGGAGCCAAAGGGCGTGACCGAATAGTCCACAGTCAGCCTGCCGCCGGTGGCCAGCAGGAGGCTCGCCTCCCGACGGGTGTATGTCTGCCCGGTTTCCGCTGCGGTTTGCAGGGTGTCTACTGACCGGTCGGTTTCAAGCAACAGGCCGGCCAGGCGCAATCCGCGTACACGTAACAGGCTGGTTTCGAGCATGTTTTCGGCGGCGGAGTTCAGATAAATAATGCGCAGACTACGGTCCACCACAATCACTGCAGTGGTGAGATTGTCGAGAATGCTTCTGTAGTCCGTAACCCCTGGCATGGGTGTCTCCCGATGCGCCGCCCTGTACTGGATTCTGCTACATGAGACAGCAAGATCCGATCCAGAATTGTGATCCGGTCGAAACTCTGCGTCAGAACGCGGCCTGGTGACGAAACCAGCGGGATACAAAGGCTCAAGCGGTGCGCTCAAGGGTCAGAAAGCGGCCTTCATGGGGCAGAGCGAAAATGCGCACTCACAGTTTCGCACCAAAATAGCGCGCGCGCACCATAACGGTGCATATAAAGCGAAGAGAATGCCGAGCGGGGTGAATCAGGAGCAGAGCCGGCGCAGCACAGGCCGCGCCGGCCGGGCATCAGTCGAGAGCGATCAATTGAGAGCGGACGGACGATGAATGGTGAAACGAATGGTCTCGCCGGTGAACACGCGCTCTCCTTCGGCATTGATCACATTCACGCCGGCCTTGTGGGTGCCACGGAACACATTTGTCACGGAAACCGAGCCCGAGGTGCTCTGACCCACGGGCGTACCGTCCAGAGTCACCTCAAAGCGATGCCCCCGGCGCAGCGCTGGATTACTGGCGACCTGAAACTCCACATTGCCACTACCACTATGAAACGCCTCATCATTGGCGGGGGCGAGGAAGGTCACGGAATCGTATGCGCTCTGGTCACCAATCTCGCCATCGGTATCGCTGATCTGTTTGCGGACGGTTTCAGGCTTGGGCATGGTGATGGTCGTTACCGGTTTGACCTCCACCCGCTCGGCCTTGCCCTTGGGGTCGTCGGTAAAGGTGACATTGCCATCCTTATCCACCTGACGGTAAACCTCCGCCTGTACCGGCAGACAAAACAGCATCGCCGCAGCGGCGGCAATCAGTAACTGTAAACGCATAATGGGGACCTTATTGTGGACCATGGCCCGATTATCGGTAGTGGCAGGGTGCAATGCAACGGCGCACCCGTCGCCAAGGGTTACGGTGAGGCGAGAGTCACAAAAAAGCCCCGCACGGGGCGGGGCTTAAGATCAGCGGTGTGCTGGCTGGCCAGCAAGCCCGTGTATCAGCAGGAGTAATACATCTCGAACTCCACCGGGTGGGTGGTCATGTTCAGGCGCTCGACTTCCCCGCGCTTGAGGCTGATATAGCCGGCGATCATGTCTTCGGTGAATACGCCGCCCCGGGTCAGGAATTCGTGATCTTCCGCCAGGTGGTCCAGGGCTTCCTGCAGGGTTTCGGCCACGGTGGGGATCTCCAGCGCTTCTTCCTTGGGCAGGTCGTACAGATCCTTGTCCATGGCATCCCCCGGGTGGATCTTGTTCTGGATACCGTCCAGGCCGGCCATCATCAGCGCGGCAAAGGCCAGGTAAGGGTTGGCGGACGGGTCCGGGAAGCGAACCTCAATGCGACGGGCTTTCGGGCTGGTCACGTAGGGGATGCGGATCGAAGCTGAGCGGTTACGGGCCGAGTAGGCCAGCATAACCGGCGCTTCGAAGCCCGGCACCAGGCGCTTGTAGCTGTTGGTTGAGCTGTTGGTAAAGGCGTTCAGGGCCTTGGCATGGCGGATGATTCCGCCTACGTAGTACAGCGCCATCTCGCTCAGGCCCGCGTAGCCATCCCCGGCAAACAGGTTCTTGCCGTCCTTGTTCAGGGACATGTGAACGTGCATGCCGGAACCGTTATCCCCCACGACTGGCTTGGGCATAAAGGTGGCGGTTTTACCGTAGGCATGGGCGACGTTATGGACGCAGTACTTCAGGATCTGTACCTCGTCGGCCTTGCGCGTCAGGGTGTTGGCACCAACGCCGATCTCGCACTGGCCAGCGGTGCCCACTTCATGGTGATGCACTTCGATGGTCAGGCCCATGGATTCCATGGCCGCGCACATGGCGCCCCGCAGGTCGTGCAGGCTGTCAACCGGCGGTACGGGGAAGTAACCCCCTTTGACGCCCGGACGGTGACCGATGTTGTTGCGCTCGAAGTCGTCGCCGGATACCCAGGCGGCTTCTTCGGAGTACAGTTCGTACATGGCGCCTTTCATGTCGATCGCCCACCGGGCGGAATCAAACACAAAGAACTCGGGCTCAGGGCCAAACAGGGCGTTGTCCGCAAGGCCCGTAGACTTCAGGTATTCCTCAGCACGACGGGCCACAGAGCGGGGGTCACGCTCGTAACCCTGCATAGTGGTAGGCTCGACGATGTCGCAGGTAATGTTGACGGTGGTTTCTTCAGTGAAGGGGTCCAGCACGGAGGTTTCGTCGTCCGGCATCAGAATCATGTCGGACTCGTTGATGCCTTTCCAGCCGGCGATGGAGGAGCCGTCGAACATCTTGCCCTCGGTGAAGAAATCCTCATCGGCTTCGGTGGCCGGCATGGTGACATGCTGTTCCTTTCCGCGGCTGTCAGTGAATCGCAGATCGATCCATTTGACTTCGTGCTCCCTGATCAGGTCCATGGTCTTCGACATTGTGCTTACTCCGTAAGTTAACCCGTGCTGTGGGTGATTCTCGATATTCATTGTGCCGGATCGTTCAGCGTTGCTGCGGTCCGATCAGATGTTGCCGCGGTCCCAGATCCTGGCGAGAGTGGAATCGCTCAGACATTCGGCTGTCCAGACCAAAGCAAGCCCCTTGCCAATTTCGGGCACGCGCGCCAGAACAGCGCAACCACCGGCTTTTGCCGGCCTACTGCGCATCCGGAATAACCACCGCGCTTGTATTGGAGCACCAAAATGGTGCATTGCGGTTCTGCCCTGGGCGCTTATAGTGCAAATACAGTGGCAATGCACCCCCGGCTCTGCATTGGGCGCACCAGAATCAAGGCCGCCATTCTGGCATAAAAGAACCAGAACCTGTGAGCCATCGGGGTGACTTCTACGTGCCGCATGTGGTTATCCCGGCTGGCGTGCGAGGGTGATAGGCATTACTCGTCATATAAATGCAACCGCTTTTCCTATATACTGCGGCCGCATTTTCTCCTCCCTGCCAGATATCCACGGCTGGGATACCGGCAGTCGCGCCGGGAGACGATTCATTATCAGATTTGAGATGGCATGTAAGGCGACCGGGCATCTGCCGGAGTAGCCCGTACACGCGACCCTCTCAGGTCACCATGCCACAGGACCTATTTTGTGATTGAAAAGTTAAGAAACGTTGCCATTATCGCCCACGTTGACCACGGTAAGACGACCCTGGTTGACCAGTTACTGCGCAAGTCAGGAACCCTGGACCGTAAAGAGCTCGAAAACGAGCGGGTCATGGACTCCAATGACCAGGAAAAAGAGCGCGGTATCACCATTCTGGCCAAGAACACAGCGCTGAAATGGAACGACTACGACATCAACATCGTAGACACCCCGGGCCACGCCGACTTCGGCGGTGAAGTCGAGCGGGTCATGAGCATGGTCGACAGTGTGCTGCTGGTGGTGGACTCCATCGACGGCCCCATGCCCCAGACGCGCTTTGTGACCCAGAAGGCGTTTGACGCCGGGCTTCGACCCATTGTTGTGGTCAACAAAATCGACCGCCCCGGCGCTCGTCCGGACTGGGTCGTGGACCAGGTTTTCGACCTGTTCGATAACCTTGGCGCCACCGATGAGCAACTGGACTTCCCCATTGTCTACGCCAGCGCCCTAAATGGCGTCGCCGGGCTGGATTACGAGGACCTGAGCGACAACATGGACGCGGTTTTCCAGGCCATCGTTGACCACGTACCGGCTCCGGACGTAGACCCCGAGGGCGCGTTTCAGATGCAGATTTCCCAGCTGGACTACAACAGCTTCCTGGGAGTTATCGGTATCGGGCGCATCCTGCGCGGCAAGATCAGCACCAACACCGCGGTTGTCGCCTTAAGCACCGACGGTAAAAAACGCAATGGCCGCGTGCTGAAAATCATGGGCCATTCCGGCCTCCAGCGGGTTGAGGTGGACGAAGCCCAGGCCGGGGATATCGTGTGTGTCAGCGGTCTCGATCCACTGTTTATTTCCGATACGCTGTGTGATCCCAGTAAGGTTGAGGCTCTGCCGCCGCTGACTGTGGACGAGCCCACCGTCTCCATGACCTTCCAGGTAAACGATTCACCCTTCGCTGGCCGTGAAGGCAAATTCGTCACCAGTCGTAACATCAAGGAACGTCTGGAGAAAGAGCTGCTGCACAACGTAGCCCTGCGGATTGAAGAAGGCGACTCTGCCGATAAGTTCAAGGTCTCTGGCCGAGGCGAACTGCACCTGTCCGTGCTGATCGAAAACATGCGCCGCGAAGGCTTCGAGCTGGCGGGTGGGCGGCCGGAAGTGGTTGTCCGTGAAGTCGACGGCCAGAAGCAGGAACCCTTCGAAAACGTTATCGTCGACATCGAAGAGCAGCACCAGGGCCCCGTTATGGAGCAGATGGGACTGCGTAAAGGCGATCTGACCAATATGATCCCGGACGGCAAGGGCCGCATCCGCCTGGAATATACCATTCCGGCCAGGGGGCTGATCGGTTTCCGTAACACCTTCCTGACCATGACCTCCGGCACCGGAATCCTGACGTCGACCTTCAGTCACTATGGTCCGCTGAAGGAAGGCACCATGAGCGGTCGTCAGAACGGCGTGCTGATCTCTATGGCGAAAGGCACCGCGATGACCTATTCCCTGGAAACCCTCCAGGCTCGTGGCAAGCTGTTCCTGGACCCGGGTCAGGAAATCTATGAAGGCCAGCTCTGTGGCATCCACAGCCGTGACAACGACATCGTCATCAACCCCACCAAGGCCAAGAAGCTCGACAACATGCGTGCTTCCGGCAAAGACGAAGTCAT
>CAZHAY010000097.1:0-9631 GCA_964530545.1 uncultured Marinobacter sp. | reverse complement strand
CCCGAGCTCCCGGATATCAGCGAATCCCTTACCCTGCTCAAGGGCCGTATTGCCGGGCGCCATGGTAACGGCGACGCATCAGACGAAAGCGATGCCGCCAGCGGCGGAAATGCTGACGGCGAGGACGACCCGTCATGATGCGGCTGGTGGTCATTCTCGTTGTTGCGCTGCTATTGGGCGTCGGCCTGAGCCAGGGTCTGCAATACGACCTGGGCTACATTCGTATCAGTCTGGGCCATTATCTGATCGAGACCAATTTCTGGGTGGGGCTTACACTGCTGGTGGGCTTCACGCTACTGTTGATGCTGCTGATGTTCGTCGTTCACCGGCTGACCCGCACCACCGGCGCAGTGACCCATTGGCTGGCCCGCAGCCAGAAGCGCCGGGCCCGCCGACGCACCACCGAGGGCCTGTTAGCCCTGGCGGAAGGCAACTGGCCCCATGCCCGTAAAAAACTCGAATCCTCAGCAGACCAGGCCGATACCCCACTGATCAACTATCTCGCTGCCGCCCAGGCCGCCTCCGAGGCTGGCGATCATGATGATGTAGCGGAGTTACTGCGCAAAGCCTATGAGAGCACACCGGGATCTGACCTTGCGGTAGGCATCACCCAGGCCCAGTTGCAGCTTAACGCCAACCGGCTGGAACAGGCGCTGGCGACGCTGGTGCGACTGCGCAAGCGGGCTCCCCACCACCCGTTTGTGCTCAAGCTTTTGAAAAATACCTATCTGCGCCTGGAGGACTGGCGTGAGCTGTCCCGGCTGTTGCCGGAGCTTCGCAAGCGTCAGCTGGGTGATCCGGAAGAGCTGGACCGGCTGGAGCGTACGGTGTGGCACAATCTGCTTCAGCGCGCGGCCGAGGAGTGCCGCCGCCAGGGCAATCAGGACCTGAGCCCCCTCACCCGGCTATGGGATGAGTTGCCAGGCTCCATGCGTCGGGACGAGCATACCATCCGGGTCTACGCGGAACTGCTCGCCAAGGCCGGCCAGGAGGCGATGGCGGAGACATTGCTGCGCAAGGTGTTGCGCAATCACTGGAGCGACGAACTGATCCATCTGTACGGTCGCATCTGCGGCGCCAAACCGGACGAGCAGTTGCTGGCGGCGGAGCGCTGGCTGCAGGACCGGCCCAACAATCCTGAGTTGCTATTGGCGCTGGGGCGGTTGAGCTTGCGTAATGAGCTCTGGGGTAAGGCGCGGGAGTATTTTGAGACCAGCCTGCATCTGCGGCGCAGTCAGGAAACCCTGGCGGAGCTAAGCCGGCTTAATGCCCATATGGGGGATGAGGAAGCCAGTCGGCGGCTGATGCAGGGGCTGGTGAAGGAAACGGGGCTGCCTGAGTTGCCTATGCCCCGGGCCTGAAGGTCTGCTTAATGAATGTCAGTACCTGACAGCCAGGAATAGCTCGTCAGTCCGCCGGCGGATTCTGGAGCCGTGCACTGCGCCATCCCTGGCGCTATTCGAAAACAACCTCACGACATCCCGGTTGCTTATCACGTCACCGCTGGCATCAGCATCAGGTCGTGGACCTTTGCTTGCGGCTCTGACGCCAATCGCCGAAGTCTTCGATCAGTTTGTAGAACAGGGGAACGAAGAACAGCGCCAGGGAACTCGCCACAATCATGCCTCCCACGACCACTGTGCCGATTTCTTCCCGGCTGGCAGCGCCGGCCCCGGAGGTGAAGGCCAGAGGCAGTGTGCCGACGATAAAGGTCAATGCGGTCATCATGATCGCGCGGAAACGCTGGCGTGCTGCCTGACTCGCCGCTTCCATGCTGCTCATGCCGGCACGCCGGTTTTGAGCTGCAAACTCCACAATCAGAATCGCATTCTTGGCCGCCAGACCAATCAGCACCAGCAGGCCCACCTGGAAATAGATGTCGTTGGGAAAACCTCGCAGCAATGAAGCACCGGCGGCGCCGAACACACCAAAGGGCACCGCGGTGGCGACGGCTAATGGCAGACCCCAGCGCTCATACTGGGCAGACAGGATCAGGAAGACGAACAGGAGTCCCAATGCGAATGCGACGGGGCCAGTCCCTGCACCAGCCTGCAACTGATAGGCCTCACCCGTCCAGCCCAGCATGGTGTTACGGTCCAGAACCTCTTCGCCCACGGCGAGCAATGCCTGGATCGCGTCGCCGCTGGTGTAGCCCGGTGCCGGATCGGCCAGCAACTTCGCTGAGGGGTAAAGATTAAAGCGGTTAAGGATATCGGCGCCAGCACTGCGCTGCAGGTCCACCAGCGAACTGACGGGTATCATTTCCCCATATTCGGAGCGAACGAACACCTTTCTGAGATCATCCGGATGGCTGCGGAATTCACCCTCTGACTGGAGGTTGACCTGCCAGTTACGCCCCAGCAGAGTAAAGTCATTCACGTACAGGGAGCCGAAGGTACTCTGCATGGTAATGAACACCTGGTCCACTGGTACACCTGCCGCCTGAGCCTTTTCCCGGTCAACGGTTGCATCGTAGCGGGGCACCCCGGTATCCAGGGTCACCCGTACATTTTGCAGCTCCGGCCGTTCATTGGCCGCCTGGGTAAAGCGGTCGGTGATTGCTTTCAGTTCTGTAGCGGTACGCCCTCCGCGTACCTGTACATAGCCTTCGACCCCACCGGTGGTGGACAGGCCCTGAATCGGTGGAGGTACGAAAGCCATGATACGCGCGTCCGGCATACTCGCGCCGATCGCCATGATTCGTCCCGCAATCTCACTGGCACTCTGTCCGGGCCCCGCCCGCTCTGACCAGTCTTCCAGCGTAACAAACGATAGCCCGGCGTTGGTTCGCAGCGCGCTGGCGATGATGTCATAACCGGCGAAGGCGACCACGTGGGCGATTTCCGGCATGGCCATGACTTCTTCAATCAGTTCATCCCGCATATCCGCAGTTCGGCTGAGCGCCGAAGCCGGCGCCAGCGACGGTGCTACCAGCACGAAGCCCTGGTCCTCGTTGGGCACCAGGCCGGACGCCATGCTATTCAACAGCACAACGGTGCCGGCCAGCATGGCAACAAAGAGGAAGACTCCGAGAACCGCATGGCGCAGCAGAAAATCCACCACCCTCATAAAGCCATTGGTGAGCTTTTCAAAACCATGGTCAAACCAGCGGAACACTGCTAACTGCTTTCTCGGCGGCCCCCCGAGGAGTGCAGCGCACATGGCAGGAGACAGGGTCAGGGCCACAACTCCGGAAATGACGACCGACACGGCAATCGTTATCGCAAACTGACGGTAGAGTACGCCACTCAAGCCACCAAGGAACGCCACCGGCGCAAATACTGCGACCAGCACCAATGTCGATGCCACCACCGCACCGGACACCTGTTTCACGGTCTCCACCGCTGCGTGGTAAGCCGATTTCCCCTCCTCCTTCATCAGCCGTTCGACGTTCTCCATAATGATGATGGCGTTGTCCACCACGACCCCGATGGCCAGAATCAATCCAAACAGGGTCAGTAGGTTGATGGAGAAACCAAGGGCCTGCATGCCTGCAAACGTACCAACAAGCGACACGGGGATCGCCACCAGCGGAACCAGGGTAGCACGCAGGTTCTGAAGGAAGAGGAAGGTGATCACCACAACCAGCAGCACAGCCGCAATCAGCGTATTGATGACCTCACGGATGGAGATGTCGATAAAACGCGTCGTGTCATAGGGGATGGTGTAAGCCAGTCCCTCGGGGAAACGACTGCTGATATCCTCCATGGTTGCCCGCACTGCCTCTGCCGTATCCAGTGCATTAGCGCCCGGCTGGAGGTACACCCCCAGAGGCACTGTGGGCTTGCCGTTAAAAGTCGCATCGAAATCGTAGTTCTGAGCGCCCAGCTCAATGCGGGCCACATCCTTCAGGCGCAGACTGGCACCGTCCTCGTCACTGCGCAGAATGATATTGCCAAACTGGCTGGTGCTTTCCAGTCGTCCAGGAACGGAGACGCTGTAAGTGAAGGCCTGCCCCTCGGGAGACGGTTCGGCCCCGATCCGCCCGGCGGCGAACTGCGCATTCTGTGAACGGATGGCCGCGGCCACATCCGCAGGCGTTAGCTCAAACTGCGCCAGCTTGTCGGGCCGCAGCCAGATCCGCATCGAATAATCCTGAGCACCAAACAGCGAGGCGTTGCCCACGCCAGGCACCCGCACCAGCTCATCCAGCACGTTGAGCAACGCGTAGTTGGAAATCTCGACAACATCCAGACTGCCGTCCGGCGATGACAAGGCCAGTACCTGCAATGTCGAGGTTGAACGGGCCTCTACCGTCACTCCGAGATCTCTTACGGCCTGGGGCAGACTCGCCGTCGCCTGCTGCACCCGGTTATTGACGTTGATGGTTGCCTGGTCGGGGTCCGTACCAATCTCAAAAGAGACCGTGATTCGGAAACTGCCGGAATCAGTCGCGTTGGACTCCATGTAAATCATGTCGTCCACGCCGTTGATCTGTTGCTCCAGCGGCGCTACAACGGCCTCGGAGATCACTGCCGCGCTGGCGCCCGGATAACGTCCGTCAACCACGACCTGTGGCGGTACTACGTTGGGATACTGTTCGACAGGCAGGCCCAGCAGTGCGATAGCACCGGCAAGCATAATGACGATGGAAATAACCGACGCAAAGATGGGCCGGTCGATAAATGCGCGCAGCATTACCTGACTCCTTCCGGCTGGCTCTCAGCCACCTCGACTTCAATGCCGTCTCGCATGGATATCATGCCGCTGACCACAATGCGGTCGCCCGCCTGTAACCCTTCAGTAATGACCTGACGCCCTTCGACCACCGGCCCGAGAGTGATATAGCGGCTTGCAACAGTATTATCGTCGCCCACCACAAATACCCGGGCGCCGTCCGGGCCCTGGCCGACAGCTGTTTCCGGAACGGTGAATGCCTCATTCAGGGTCTGCAGCTGAATCCGCACCCGTACAAACTGACCGGGTACAATCAGATATTCATCATTAGGAAATACGGCCCGTGCCATCACCGTTCCGGTCCGGTGATCCAGGCTACTGGCGGTAAAGTCCACCAGACCTTCATGGGCATAACGCTCACCGTCCACCATGATCAGTTCCGCAGTCAGGGTGTGGTCGAGATCTCCGGATGCCGTCATTGCCTCACGGGCGCGGCGCTGGATGGTCGCGTCATCTTCAGGCAGGGCGAACCGGACGTGAACCGGGTTATGCTGGATGATGGTGGTCAATAAGGTGCCTTGCTGAACCAGGCTGCCTTCTGGCAGATCCTCGAGGCTGGTGGTCCCGGATACCGGCGCAGTCACCGCCGTATAATCCAGGTCCAGCTGCGCCTGGGACAGCCCTGCTTCGGCTACTGCCACGTTGGCCTGAGCCAGTTCGAGGTTGGACTGAGCGGTGTCCCGTTCCCTTTCACTGATGGCGCCGCGATCAAACAGTGATGAGATCCGGCTCCATTCCCGCTGAGCCTGGCTCAGTTCCGCGCGGGCAACCTGAAGCCGGGCCTGAGCGCCTGTTACCGTGGCCTGAGCGGGCGCCCGGTCGATACGGAACAGCGCGTCGCCCTCCTCAACCAGCTCACCCTCGTTATACAGCCGCTCTTCCAGAATGCCCTGGGTCCGCGCCCGCACCTCTACTTCCCGTGCACCTCTGGCCCGGCCTGCGTATTCTTCAAGGACGTCCACCCGGGTCGGTTCCGCTACCTCAATCCTGACCTGAGGCAGCGGCTGCCTATCGCGCTCTGCGGACGGTGTCGGGTCATTATTTCCGCAGGCCGTCAACATCAGCGAAACGGTGGTAACCAGTGCGCCGGTAAAAGCAAACCCTGACCGGTTTTCAGACCACATCGAGAGACTCCCGTGAAATAGAAGAAAGCAAGGCCGTTAAAAATACATACATGTCTGTATGTATGCAACGGCGAACTGACTATAATGAGTTATCACGAACTGACAGTAGCGACAGAGCGTTAGTCAGTTCTCATTACCATCAGGGAAGATAATGGCCAGGAAAACCAGGGTAGAAGCGGAAGCCACCCGCGAATCCATTCTTGATGCTGCCGAACAGATGTTCTTCGAACAGGGCGTCAGCCATACCTCCCTCGAGCGGATTGCCCGCACCGCCGGCGTTACCCGTGGTGCCATCTACTGGCACTTTCGCAACAAGCAGGCTCTGTTTGAAGCCATGCTTGGACGCGTCCGCAACCCCATGGAGGCCAGGCTCGTCGACCTGCTGGAACAGCAACGCAGCATTAATGCCCTGCGGGACATCTGTGTTGACTCTCTGCGCCAGCTCGCCACCAGTGAACACCATTTCAGGGTATTCTCCATTCTGTTCCTGCGCACGGAATCCGACTCCGGGCTGGCGGCTCAGGAGGAAATATCCAATCGGTCCATCCAGCTGCTGCAACAGTATTTCCGTGTTCCCCTGGTATGCGAGACGCTTGCGGAAGGCATTACCCCGGAGCTTGCAGCGCTGGCCCTTAACAGCCACTTTGTCGGCATCTATTCCCAGTGGCTCAAGGCCCCCGATCGCTGGAATCTTGTAGAGCAGGCGCCGGCACTGGTGGATATTATCTTCCGGGGCCTGTTACGCCACGGTACTCCCCAATAAACGGCCAATGACCCGACTCACCTGAGACCTCTGAAAATCGCTACTAGCGTCTGAGACACTTAAAAGAACTGCGCCTGCGATCACGCTTCATTCATGACCATCAGTTAATATACCGCTCAACTCAGGGGTACTTTGCAAACGCAATTATAAGAGAAAGGGAACATCATGCCGGATCAGCAATACAAGGTGGTATTTGACGGGCAACTGGCCGAAGGAACGGGGGCAGAACAGGCGCGGGAAAACATACGGGCGCTGTTCAGCCTCTCAGAAGCCAGAACGGAGCAGTTGTTCTCGGGTCAGCCCGTGGTCATGAAATCCGGCCTCAGCGAAGAAGCGGCCGACCGGTATATCAGCCGCCTGCAGCAAGCAGGCATCGTCGCCCGGCGGATCACCATGAAGACACCTGGTACCACGCCGCCGCCTCCGGCTGAACCCGCGACCTCATCCGTGGCTGCGTCGCCGGGCGATACCCGTGTTGCCGGCTTTCAATTCCATGGCCAGGGCAAAGAGTACTTCGGTATCTGGATCGTCAACGTTCTGCTCTCCATCGTCACTCTCGGCATTTATTCTGCCTGGGCAACTGTGCGCAACCGCCAGTATTTTTATGGTAATACCGAGCTGGACGGTGCCAGCTTCCAGTTTCTAGCCAACCCAATGACCATCCTCAAAGGGCGGCTGATCGCATTGGCAGCGTTAATCCTCTACTCCGCCGCATTCTCGTTCTTCCCTATACTGGGCATACTGCTGATGCTGGCAATGGTTGCCGTCACACCATGGATTATTGTTCGGTCACTGCGATTTTTCGCCATTAATAGCGCATACCGCAATGTTCGCTTCGACTTCAAGGGGCATTACCTGGATGCCCTCAAGCTGACACTACTCTGGCCCATCGCCAATGCCTTGTGCCTGTTCCTGCTGACGCCGCTGATTGCCCGCAAGGTTCATCAGTTCCTTGCTGAAGGCAGCCGCTACGGTACCACTCCGTTCCAGTGGCATGGCAGAACCGGTCCTTATTACCGGTTTTTCGGGCTGGGATTGGCGATTATTGTGGGTGTCATCCTGGGTGCACTGGTCCTGGCGGCCCTTAACCCAATTCTCGGCCTGATCCTCGGCATGGCAGCTTACCTGTCCTTGATCGGCTATTTCCGAGCGGGCCTGGCGAACCTGCTGATCAGCCACACTGAAATCGCCGATCACCAGCTGACGTCGGAACTGGACCCCATACGTTTCAGCTGGATTTTCATCAGCAATAACTTCCTGACCGGCATCACGCTGGGGCTTTACCTGCCCTGGGCCAAGGTGCGTCTGGCCCGGTACCGCGCCGAGTGCACCAGCATGACCATTCAGGGAAGTCTGGACCACTTTGTGGCTGCGGAAAGCCGCCGCACCAGTGCTCTGGGTGAGGAACTTGGGGAGGCGTTTGATGTCGGCTTTGCCGCAATCTGACGCAGACATGGTTATTCACGGCCGCTTCTATACCGGCAATGACTCCGGCAGCCGTCCTGCCCGCCTGGCGTTTGCGGCAGGACAGCTGCAACTTGAAACCGGGTCAGACAACCGCGAACTGTGCACCAGCGAGATCACGCTGAGCCCACGGGTGGGGAACACCTCCCGTTATCTTTACCTGCCCGATGACGGGGTCTTCGAAACCGCTGAAAATGATCTGGTGGATGTACTTGCCCGGCAAATACAGCAGGGGTTAGTGGCACGGGTTGTACACCGCCTGGAGAATAATCTGGGGTTGATCCTGGTCGCTGCGCTGGTGACGGTTTTGACCACGTCGCTGGTGTTTACCCACGGTATACCGGCGCTGTCGGCGCTGGCCGCCCGGGCGATTCCCTCTGAACTGGCGGGCCAGATGTCGCAGGAAACACTGCAACAACTGGATGACTTTTTGCTGTCGCCTTCAAAGCTCTCGACGGAGCGACAGCAAAGGTTGCAGGCCCATTTCGCACCTCTTCTGGCGAGCGAACCAGACTATCAGTTCCAGGTTCTGTTCCGTGCGGGCACCAGAATGGGGGCAAACGCGTTTGCTCTTCCCGATGGCACTATTGTCTTTACCGACGAACTTGTCGAGCTGGCTGAGCATCCGGACGAACTGTCTGCGGTTCTGGCCCACGAAATGGGACATGTGGTTGCCAACCACGGCTTGCGAGGGGTGGTTCAGTCATCGCTGGTGGGCTGGATGATTGTGCTGATGACCGGGGATTTGTCCGCTGCGTCGGATATGGTAGTGCTGGCGCCGGCCGTCCTGATGAGCCTCTCCTACTCACGCGGCATGGAGCGGGAAGCCGACCGTTACGCCCTCGAGCTGATGCTCGCAGAGCGCCTCGATCCCATGCACTTCAGTAATCTTATGCGGCGCCTCGCCGCAATCCACGGCCCAGTTGATGATGCTGACCGTAACTGGTGGGACGAACACATTGATGGAGCGCTGTCATCCCACCCCCCGGCCCATGAACGGGTCGAACAATTCGAACAGGCCGCCCGGGAGCAACAGTAGCCAACGACCGCTCAATAAAAGCCAAGGAAAAAGGCCAGCAGGATCACTCCCGCTGGCCTTTTTCTTTCAGGTGGTGCCGGGCTTCTGACGAGAGAAGCCCGGACCGGATCTGAACCGTTCGCTTAGAACTGGTTCATGGTGTTGTCTTTACCACCTGCTTTCAGAGCCGCTTCACCAGCAAAGAACTCTTTGTGGTCATCACCGATGTTGGAACCGGCCATGTCCTGGTGCCGCACAGTGGCGATGCCCTGACGGATTTCCTGACGCTGTACGCCAGCAACGTAGGCCAGCATGCCTTCGTCACCGAAGTAGCCTTTGGCCAGGTTGTCGGTAGACAGAGCGGCAGTGTGGTAGGTCGGCAGCGTGATCAGGTGGTGGAATACACCCGCTTCACGGGAAGCGTCACGCTGGAAGTTACGACACCACTCGTCAGCCTCGTCGCACAGCTCGGTGTTATCGTACTCGGCACTCATCAGGTTGGCGCGATCGTAGCCAGAAACGTCCTTACCGGCTTCTTTCCACGCGTCGTAAACCTGCTGACGGAAGTTCAGGGTCCAGTTGAAG
>CAZHAY010000096.1:3106-9904 GCA_964530545.1 uncultured Marinobacter sp. | reverse complement strand
GGGAAGGCAAGATCGTCAAGGTGCTGGAGCACCGCACTACCCAGACAGTGGGCCGGCTTTTCCGGGAAAGCGGTATCTCCTATGTCGTGCCGGAAAACCCCCGCATCAACAACGAAATTCTGATCGCCGAAGAAGACTGCGGCGACGCACGTCATGGCCAGTATGTAGTGATTGATATTCTGCGCCCGCCCACCGTCCGGGCGCGGGCGACTGGCCGTATAGTGGAGGTGCTGGGCGAGCACATGGCGCCGGGGATGGAAATTGAAGTAGCCATTCGCTCCTACGATATCCCCCATGCCTGGCCGCCGGAAGCCGGGAAACAGGCGGCTGCCATTCCGGAGGACGTGAAGGCGGAAGAGAAAGAAGGCCGGGTCGATATCCGGCACCTCCCGTTCGTCACCATTGACGGTGAGGATGCCCGGGATTTCGACGACGCGCTCTACTGTGAGCAGCGCCCGCGTGGCGGCTACCGGCTGATGGTAGCGATTGCCGATGTGTCCCACTATGTGCGGCCGGGTTCGCCATTGGACGAAGAGGCCCTCAACCGGGGCAACTCGGTATATTTTCCGGACCATGTTGTACCCATGTTGCCGGAGAAGCTCTCCAACGGTCTGTGTTCCCTGAATCCGGGGGTCGACCGCCTGTGTATGGTGGCGGATGTAACGGTGAGTGGCGCCGGCCGGATCAGTAGCTACAGATTCTATCAGGCGGTAATGCACAGCCATGCCCGACTGACCTATACCAAAGTCAGTCAGATGCTGGAGCACCCGGATACGGATATCGGCATCAGTCTGTGCCAGCTTTACTCCGATATTCTGCCTCAGCTTCACGACCTCTACGGCCTGTACAAGGTTCTTCGCCAGGCCCGCACCGAGCGCGGCGCCATTGACTTCGAAACCACTGAGACCCGCGTCATTTTCGATGCCAGCCGAAAGATCGAAGAAATCGTGCCGGTGTATCGCAATGATGCTCACAAGATTGTGGAAGAGTGCATGCTGTGCGCCAACGTGGCCACTGCACGATTCCTGAAGAAATACCGCGTTCCGGCTCTGTACCGGGTTCACGACGGTCCATCGGAAGAGCGACTGCAGTCGGTCCGGTTGTTTCTCGGTGAACTGGGGTTGCAGCTGGGTGGTGGCGACAAGCCCACATCGGCGGATTATCAGCAGTTGCTCGAGCAGATTCACGAGCGGTCGGACGCCCATGTCATCCAGATGGTGATGCTGCGCTCACTGAGCCAGGCCGTATACAGCCCCGATGAAAGCGGGCACTTCGGCCTGGGCTACTCAAGTTATGCCCACTTTACGTCGCCCATCCGCCGCTATCCTGACCTGATCGTACATCGGGCCATCAAGTCCATTATTCACCGCAAGGAATCCGCAAAAGACGTCGAACATCCGGCGGTACGTGACCCAGAGCTTGCCGAGTACCCCTACGATCTGGCCCGCATGGTGCAGCTGGGCGAGCACTGTTCCATGACCGAGCGCCGGGCCGATGACGCCACCCGGGATGTCATGGCCTGGCTCAAGTGTGAATTCCTCCGGGAACATGTGGGGGAAACCTACGGCGGCGTGATCGCGGCAGTAGTGCCCTTCGGTTTCTTCGTGGAGCTGGACGGTATCTATATTGAAGGTCTGGTGCATATCTCGACGCTCGGGGGTGACTACTATCGTCACGATGCTGCCAAGCACCGGTTGCTTGGTGAGCGTACCGCCACCAGCTTCCGCCTGGGTGACGAGGTGCAGGTGCAGGTGGTGCGGGTGGATCTGGACGATCGCAAGATCGACCTGGAGCTGGTCAGCGAACCCAGTCGCCGCGGCGGCCGTAAGTCCTCTGGCAAGTCCGGCGCAAAAGGCGACCGTAGCGGAGCCGGGAAAGAGTCTGCAAAGGACGACAAGGGCAGCAAGGCCGAGAAAGGCAGCAAGCCCGGCAGGAGTCGCTCCCGCAAGAAACCTTCCGCAAAAGAACAGCTGGCGTCCGAGGCGGCGAGAGAGGCCTCCCGCAAATCATCCGGCAAGAAGAAAGAAGACGGTCAGTCAGCCTCTGCGGAACGAAAAGGCTCTGGTTCCCGGGGCGGTCGTAAGAAAAGCGGCGCCAGCCGATAGACAGAAAGGAAGGGTACGTGTCGGAAGAGTTTGTGTTTGGCTGGCATGCGGTGGATGCGGTTGTCAAAAAACAACCGGAGCGGCTGCAGCAGGTATGGATTCAGCAGGGCCGGCAGGATCGCCGGGTAAAACAGATCACTGAAACGCTGGATTCGCTCGGCGTGCAATGGCAGGTCGTCCATCGCAAAGAGCTGGATACCCGGGTCGCCGGCGCCCACCAGGGCGTGGTCGCGCAGGTCAGTGAGAGCCGCGAGTGGACAGAAGAGGATCTCTACCAGATGCTGGCCGCCCGGAAAGAGCCGCCTCTGCTGTTGATTCTGGATGGTGTCACCGATCCTCACAATCTGGGCGCCTGCATGCGAACGGCGGATGCGGCCGGGGTGGCGGCAGTGATTGTGCCCAAGGATAAGTCGGCGACGCTGACACCGGTGGCGAGAAAGGTCGCCAGCGGCGCCGCCGAAACGGTACCGTTTGTTCGGGTAACCAATCTGGCCCGCTGTCTGCGAACCCTGCAGGAACATGGCGTATGGCTGATAGGTACCGCCGGGGAGGCGGAAGCGACCCTGTATCAGGCCGACTTTACCGGTCCCGTCGGTTTGGTGATGGGGGCCGAGGGCAAGGGCATGCGCCGGCTGACTCGGGAGCACTGCGATATGCTGATCAATATTCCCATGCAGGGACTGGTGGACAGTCTGAACGTATCCGTTGCTACCGGTGTCTGTCTGTATGAAGCTGTGCGTCAGCGCAGCACCCGTACGTAACCGCCATACGGACGTGCCGCCAGCGGAATCGGTTGCATCACCGGCCTCACCCGCCTAGAATACGGCACCCCATTATTCTGGGGCGGGGTGCTATTGCCTGAAATCCGGCTTCTGTCGTCTTTCTGGCTGGCCTCGAAACCGGCAGTCGGATCTGTACCACCTGTGTCCAGCTTCTGTTCTGCCAACTCCTTGCTTCCCGCAGCGCGAATACGCCTGTCGGAGGCTGTTTAAACCGTAGGGAGAAAACATGCGTCACTACGAAATTGTATTTATGGTGCATCCCGATCAGAGCGAGCAGGTGCCCGCCATGATCGAGCGTTACACCGGCCTCATCACTGATGACGGCGGCAAGATTCATCGGCTTGAGGATTGGGGTCGTCGCCACCTGGCTTACCCGATCAACAAGATCCACAAGGCTCACTACGTGCTGATGAACGTTGAGTGTTCACAGACCGCACTGGACGAGCTGGCTCACAACTTCCGTTTCAACGATGCGATCATCCGTGATCTGGTGATCCGTCGTGATGGTCCGGACACTGACATGTCTCCGATGAAGGCGGCAGAGTCCCGGGAAGATCGTCGCTCTGACGACCGTCCGCGTCGCAACACTGAAAACAGTGAGCGTCGTCCGGCCCGGTCCCAGGACGAAGAAGAGTAATCACCCCCATCCGGAGTTGAGGAGTTAATCAATGGCTCGTTTTTTCAGACGTCGTAAGTTCTGTCGCTTCACGGCAGAAGGTGTCAAAGAGATCGATTACAAGGATCTGGACACCCTGAAAGGCTACATCACAGAAACCGGCAAGATCGTGCCCAGCCGTATCACCGGCACCAAGGCCCGTTATCAGCGTCAGCTGGCGACCGCCATCAAGCGCGCTCGTTACCTGGCCCTGTTGCCGTACTCGGACAGTCACGACAACTAAGATCGTACAGGACCCGGGACCATGCGTGCACTGGCACAGTATGTAATGCGCGGTCCCCTGCAGGCGGGCGGTGTTGCCGCCCTGGCAACAGCCATACCCTATCTGTCATGGATAGGTGCGGCGGTTGTTGGTCTGGTCGTCCTGCGGCTGGGGACTGCTCAGGGGCTGAATGTTGCACTCTGGGCGTTGCTGCCAGCCCTTGGCTGGGCGTGGATCGGCAATGAGCCAACAGTCATATCAGTATTATTGCTGGTATTTCTGATGACCGCAGTACTTCGCCGTAGTGTTTCCTGGGAAAAGAGCCTGCTGGCAGGCTCCGGCCTCGGACTGGTTATCGGGCTGGCGTTGCCGCTGATTTTTCCAGGCACGTTTCAGCAGGTAACTGAAGCGTTCATGGGGCTGTACCAGTGGGCGTATCCGGATGCAGCGCAGCAGCTCGGGGAAAATTTCGAGCCGGTGATGCGCAGCGTCGCCGAAGGCATTATGCCGGGATCGTCCCTGGCGATGGCAGTCGCCGTTGCCATACTGGCGAGGTATTGGCAGGCCACGTTGTACAACCGGGGCGGTTTTCGTCGTGAGTTTCACGATCTGCGCCTGTCCCGTGGTGCATCGGCGCTCTGTGTGCTCGTACTGCTGGTGGCCCCGGTGATCGGTATCAACCCGATCCTGCTGGGGTGGGTAGGGGGATTGCCCCTGCTGGTGGCCGGAATCGCGCTTGCACACGGGGTGGTCGGTCGCAAGGGTGCCAGTAACCTGTGGCTGGTGGTGTTTTACGCCCTGCTTGTGGTCCAGAGTTTTACGATCAGTTTGTTGGTGATGTTGTTCGCAATTGTAGATAGCTGGCTGGATTTCCGGGGCCGAATCAGGCCTTCCGGTCCGGCTGAATAAAGCACGAAGAGGTTAACGAGATGGAAGTTATTCTGCTCGAAAAAGTGGCAAACCTGGGTTCCCTGGGTGACAAGGTCAACGTCAAGTCCGGTTATGGCCGGAACTTCCTGGTACCGTACGGCAAGGCTGTTCCTGCGACCGCCGACAACCTGAAGGCGTTCGAAGAGCGTCGTGCAGAGCTGGAGAAGGCCGCAGCTGACAAGCTGACTGACGCCCAGTCCCGCTCGGAAGCACTGGAAGGTCAGTCCTTCACCATCAGCTCCAAGGCGGGTGATGAAGGCAGGCTGTTTGGTTCGATCGGCGTACGTGACATCGCTGATGCCGTGACCGCAGCCGGCACCGAGGTCGAGAAGAGCGAAGTACGTCTGCCGGAGGGTCCGCTCCGGGCCGTCGGCGAGTACGAAATCGAACTTCAGCTGCACACCGACGTGACCGTTACCATTCAGCTGGCTGTTGTCGCTGACTGAAGCTGACTGTCATGGGGTAGGAACCGGCGGGCGCAGTCCCAGGTCCGCTGTGTTCTCGTTTTTACAGGCCCGGTCTGCTCAGGCAGCTTCCGGGCCTGTCTGTTTCTGGTATCCTTGAACTGCCCTGTTCGCCAGGTCAGTCCGAGCCGGCCAGGGCAACTCCATTCGTATTCCGGTATCCGAGAAAGTCCATGGCCACCAGCAGTTTCAAGGCATCCAGCAGCGATCTGGAAACCTCAAGGGTGAAGATTCCGCCACATTCCGTAGAAGCAGAGCAGGCCGTCCTGGGCGGGCTGATGCTGGATAACCGGCGTTTTGATGAGGTCTCGGAGGTGATCACCGCCGCTGACTTCTACCGTCAGGATCACCGCCTGATCTACGCGGCGGTGGAACGCCTGGCGTCCGAGAGCGAACCCCTGGATGTGGTCACCCTCGCCGAGTACCTTGAGCGCGCCGGTGATATTGAAGACGCCGGTGGTCTGTCCTATCTGGCCGAGCTGGCGGAGAAAACCCCCAGCGCGGCGAACATCCGGGCCTATGCCCAGATTGTGGCGGAGCGCTCCATCCTGCGGCAGTTGATCGAGGTGTCTGGCGGCATTGTAGACTCTGCTTTCAACCCGCAGGGGCGGACCAGCTCCGAGTTGCTGGACGAGGCCGAGCGAAACGTTTTCCGGATTGCCGAGTCCCGCACTAACGAAGGCTCGGGTCCCAAGCCCATCAACCCGATTCTGACCCAGGCATTGACCCGCATCGAGGAGCTGTTCGAGTCCGGTGACAAGGTGACCGGGCTGACCACCGGGTTTTCGGACCTGGATGAATGGACGTCCGGGATGCAGCCGTCGGACCTGGTCATCGTGGCGGGGCGTCCGTCCATGGGTAAGACGACGTTCGCCATGAATATTGTGGAAAATGCCCTGTTGTCCACCGGTGAGCCGATTCTGGTCTTCAGTATGGAGATGCCGGCTGACTCTATCGTCATGCGTATGCTGTCGTCACTCGGCCGCATCGACCAGACCCGCATGCGCAGCGGCAAGCTGGAGGAAGAAGACTGGCCCAGGCTGACCTCTGCCGTCAGTCTGCTCAAGGACAAGCCCCTCTATATCGATGATACCCCGGGCCTAAGCCCCACGGAGATGCGTTCCCGGGCCCGTCGTATCGCCCGAGAGAACGGTGGCAAGCTGGGCCTGATCATGGTGGACTACCTGCAGCTGATGCGGGTGCCCGGCAACACGGAAGGGCGAACCGCAGAGATTTCGGAAATCTCCCGCTCCCTGAAAGGGCTCGCCAAGGAACTCAGCTGTCCGGTGGTGGCTCTGTCACAGCTGAACCGTAGTCTGGAGCAGCGGCCCAACAAGCGGCCGGTGAACTCGGATCTGCGGGAGTCTGGCGCGATCGAGCAGGATGCGGACGTGATCATGTTCGTCTACCGGGACGAGGTTTATAACGAGGATACCCAGGACAAAGGCATTGCCGAAATCATCATCGGCAAGCAGCGAAACGGGCCTATCGGGACCGTGCGCCTGGCGTTTATTGGTAAGTTCACCAAATTCGAGGATCTGGCCCACGGCGATTACGGCGGGGATTATTAATGCCGCGACCCACCATTGCTCGTATTCATCTGGACAATCTGCGTCATAACTTCCGCGTGGCCGCTGAC
>CAZHAY010000096.1:0-3006 GCA_964530545.1 uncultured Marinobacter sp. | reverse complement strand
CAGGTCATGGCCGGCCAGAGGTCTGGCTGAAGGTGAACTCCGGCATGAATCGCCTGGGGTTCGCACCGGCGGAGATTCAGGCGGTCCATGATCGTCTTACACGTGCGGGCGTTACCCTGAGCGGCGCTATAACCCATTTTGCCAGTGCGGACGATGCGGCCAGCGAAAGTCCCGCGTGTCAGACGGCGGTCTTTGAACAGGCCACGGCGGGGCTCGGTCAGATCACCCGAAGCGTGGCCAATTCGGCGGCCCACTTCCGTGAGGGCCAACCGCTATTTGATCGCACCCGGCCGGGCATCATGCTGTACGGGGCGTCGCCCATGCTGCACTGCCATGGGCCCCAGCTCGGATTGAAGGCCGTCATGACCTTGGAGTCCCGGCTGGTCTCGACACGTCATCTGGTCGCTGGTGAGGCGGTCGGTTACGGCGAAACCTGGCGCTCAACCCGAGCTACACGCATGGGCATCGTCTGTATCGGCTACGGCGATGGCTACCCCAGACACGCCGGCAGCGGTACGCCGGTCTGGATTCGGGGTAAACGGACCTCGCTGATCGGCCGGGTATCCATGGATATGCTGGCGATCGATCTGGGTGCCGTGCCGGACGCTCAGGTTGGCGATCGGGTAGAGCTTTGGGGCGAGAATATCTCTGTGGATGAGGTGGCCGCCTGTGCCGGCACGATTGGCTACGAGTTGTTGACCGGCGTTACCCGACGAGTGCCCCGTGTTGAAGCCGGGGGAAGTATATGACAGGAACACAGGATCTGGTCTCGTGAAAGTTCTGGTTGTCCATGACAACGGCGTACTGGGCCGGCTGCTGCTGAATCAGTTAAGCCATACGCATCTTGAAGTTACACCCCTGCTGATCAGCGACCTGGCTGAACTGGACCTGTCGGCGGTTGAGCAGTGGGTGCCCCGCACCACCGATATTATCCTCAATGCCATGTGGCTGACCGATCCGGAAGCCGCCGAGGCAGACCCGGAGCTGGCGAGAGCCAAGGCGTTCTCGTTACCCATGGCATTGGCGGAATATGCGTCAGCCAATGACATGATACTGGTGCAGTTATCCACTTCCTATGTCTTCGACGGCCGCAAGCAGAGTGCTTACCTGTCGTCGAACCCGGGCAACCCCATCGGGCAACTGGGCATCTGGCAGTGGGAATGCGAGCAGGTGATGCGCACGGTTCTGCCGCGGCATATCCTGCTGCGGACCGGCTGGGGCTTACAGCGCTTTATCCGCAAGGTGCAGGAGGCAGCGCGGGCAGGGCAGGCACTGCGTTTATCCAGTCGCCATCTGGGGCAACCGGTGACCGCGAATGATCTGGCCCGGGTGCTACGGGCCCTGGTCCTGCAACTGGATTGCGGTGCTGAAGTCTGGGGAACCTATCAGTATTCCGGCGCAGAGGAGGTCAGCCAGTACGATCTTGGGCTGATTCTGGCGGACCTGCCGGAGATGGAGGATTCCGGTGATGAGCGGGCGGTGCATGTGGTTGACGAGCTGCCAGAGTGGGCCGCCGTCGAGCCGGAGAATGCGACCCTGGGGTGCACCAAGATCCGTAATACCTTCGGTGTAAAACAGCTCTCCTGGCGGGAGACCCTGAAAGAAGAGCTGGCGTTATCAGGTCTGGGGGTTGCCGAGGGCCATGGTCTGAAGGGCCTGAAGCTCGAGTAATTCGATATCCCGACCGCGGGCCCGGATCAGCCCCTGATTCTGGAAGCGGGTAAACACCCGGCTCACGGTTTCCACCGCCAGGCCCAGAAAGTTCGCAATGTCGTTGCGGGCCATGGGCAGGTTGAAGTGGGTGGGGGACAGACGGCGGCGCTGGAAACGACTTGAAAGCGACAACAGCAGCGCCGCAATGCGTTCTTCGGCCGTGTTCTTGCTCAGCAGTACCGACAGTTGCTGGCTGTTGCGTATCTCCCGACTCATCAGGTGAAACATGTGATTTTGCAGACCGGGCAGCGTCTGCACCAGACGCTCCAGTTGTTCTACCGGTATCTCACAGACGCTGGTGCGCTCAAGCGCTTTCGCGGTCGACGCATGGCTTTCATCGCCCAGGCTATCCAGTCCAACCAGCTCGCCGGGCATAAAGAATCCGGTAATCTGCTCATCCCCGGCTTCCGTAATCACCGATGTCTTGATGGCACCACTTTTCACCGCAAAACAGGACCGGAAAGGCTCACTTTGAGTGAAAATCCGCTCACCCCGGGTGAAAATCCTGTCCCGGTTCACCACTTCATCCAGATGGCCCATGTCGTCACTGTGAAGGGCCAGAGGAAGACACAGATTGCTGAGGCTGCAGTGCTGACAGGACGACTTGTTGAGGGAGGAAGCCTGACGTACCGGGATAGACTGATTCATGAAAACCCTACTTGATGTAGATCAAGTGACACCATAAACCGTGCCGCGGGCTTTGCCAATGGTTGCAACCCCTTACAGCCTGAAAAGGCCCCGATCGGGCAGACCGGGGCCTGTGGTTCAGCTTAGCCGGCTAAACACCAGGGAAGCGTTGGTACCGCCAAAACCGAAGCTGTTGGACATCACATGGTTCAGCTCGGCCTGTTCCGACGCAGGGCCCACGATGGGCAACCCGGTCAGTTCCTCATCCAGGTCGGTGAGGTTGGCGGTGCCTGCCACAAAGCCGTTCTGCAGCATCAGCAGGGAATAGATGGCTTCCTGTGCCCCGGTAGCGCCCAGCGAGTGCCCGGTCAGGGATTTGGTGGAGGATATGGTCGGAACCTTGTCACCGAATACCGTACGCACGGCTTTCATCTCGGCCATATCGCCGACCGGTGTGCTGGTGCCGTGGGCGTTGATGTAGTCGATCTCACCGTTAACCGTGGCCAGCGCTTCACGCATGCAGCGGGCAGCGCCTTCGCCGGAGGGGGCCACCATGTCATAGCCGTCGGACGTGGCGCCGTAACCGGTGAGCTCCGCGATAATATTGGCACCGCGCTTGCGGGCGTGCTCCAGCTCTTCCAGTACCAGCATGCCGCCGCCACCGGC
>CAZHAY010000095.1:0-9936 GCA_964530545.1 uncultured Marinobacter sp. | reverse complement strand
CTGCCCACCACAATGAGATCAACCCCCCGCTCCTCTGAGAGGTGATGGATTTCGGATTCAGGCCGGCCCACCGCGACGATCAGGCTTTCCTCGGCGATGCCGTATTCCTTACCGTAGAGGGTCAACTGTTCCCGCGCCGCCTTGTCGAGCTGATCCTGCAACTCGCTGAGGTCCATGGGAATATCCCCTCCGTAAGCGTAACCTACCGGCTCCACCACATGGGCCAGCAGCAGCTGGGCGTTGTTCTGTTGACTCAGGGTGAGGGCTTTCTTGAGGACCTGGGGCGCCTCTTCGGTGAGATCAATGGCGACCAGGATTTTGCTGTAGAGAGACATGGCACAACTCCTTGTTATGGCAGAACCTGAGGCAGACAGGGCTGTGCCAGGTTCTGGATGTATACCCACCACACTAACCAAGTTTACACCACGGGACACTGACCGGTGTCAAATAACAAAAAACGGGCCATCCGAAGATGGCCCGTTGTCGTCAATACGTCGCTTGTTTTCTGTATCAGGCGTTCTGCAGGCTTTCTACGGCCGCGCTCAACTGGTCCAGAATGGAGCGGGAGTAGCGCTCAATAACGAACACCACGTTCTGCTTGTTATAGTTGATGTAGGAATCACGGATGAAAGCCCACTTGGTCTTGATTTCCACCGCGGAGTGCCTCAGGTTTCCTTCACCGGTGGACGTTACGAACTCGGTAATCAGGCCGTCCAGTTCACGGGCCTGCTCATCCAGCGGTACCAGGCCGGCAGCGCCCTGAAACGTCTGGGTCACCGGACTGTAGGACCGGGCAGCGTAACGGGAGAGCATCTGCGCCATCAGAACGGAGGCTGAACGGGCGGTTTCCACTTCCGGCTTGATGGGTACCTGGGAGCTGTCTCTGGCCTGGGCGTAAAGCTCCTGGGTCAGGTTGCTCATGCTGACGGTCTGGTTGGCCATTTCACCCACCAGTCGCAGGTCCGGGTAGCCGATTTCGGTAACGTCCCGCACGTTCTGAGCCATAAGCTCGCTGAACGACCCGAACTCGGTCCGGAGAGAGGCAAGCTGGTCTTTCGTCAGGATGTTAGTGGCGCTTTCAGAGACTGTCTGAAGGCTGCGTGTGGCGACACCCATCAGTTCCCGCACAGAGGCTTCGGCGTCTGCATCCTTGGTGGCGCTGTAACGGTAGTAGGCACTGAGTGCCATGAAGTTGTTGATGCGGAACTCGTGAAGCTCGCGCAGGAAAGCCGCGCCTTCATCAGCGTGAGCTTGCAGCGAGCCTGCCAGCAGCAGGACCAGAGCTGCCAGAACTGAAGATATGCGGAGAGGGTTTTTCATCGTGGCAGTACTCCAAGGCAATGCGCTTTTTTGTTGGAATGGACGGGATCCGGATCACAAAGCTAAATTAAGCCGTAGGGTCAATCAAGCGCGGCGTTGCAGTTTGCGACGCTGTTCCGGGATTTTACGCAATTTTACAGTTCGGACCTGACTTCGGGGTTTCAGGTAAGGAAGGGAGAGCAGGGGAGCGACGAGGGTCATAAATTGATTGACAAGTTCGTCATTTTTTCACAAGGTGTGCCCCATCGGATTCAAACGGCCGTATGAATTTCGGTCCGTCAAGTCTGACGTCCGCCGGTTCAGGATGTCAGGGCAGTGACCGACAATCCGCTGTTGTACCGGTTCCGATAACAGCCGGGCAGGGCACAGCAATCAACACAGACTGGAGATCAGTTGATGATTTACGAAGGTAAAGCCATCACCGTAAAAGAGATCGAAGGCGGAATTGCGCAGCTGAACTTTGACTTGCAGGGCGAGTCCGTAAACAAGTTCAACCGCCTCACCATTGAGGAACTGCGCGCTGCCACCGACAAGCTGAAGGCGCAGGGCAACCTCAGGGGGCTGATAGTCACCAGCAGTAAAGACAGCTTCATCGTCGGCGCCGACATCACCGAATTCACCGACCTGTTTGCCGGTCCTGAAGAGGAGCTGATCGACAACAACCTCACTGCCAACGGCGTGTTCAGTGATATTGAAGACCTGCCGTTCCCGACCGTGACCTGTTTCAATGGCCTGGCCCTTGGTGGCGGCTTCGAGATGGGCCTGGCGACAGATTACCGGGTAATGGACAGCAAGGCCAAAGTGGGCCTGCCCGAAGTGAAACTGGGTATCTTCCCCGGCTTTGGCGGTACCGTTCGCCTGTCCCGTCTGGTGGGTGTTGACTACGCCATTGAGTGGATCTGCATGGGTTCCGAGAACCGTGCCGACAAGGCGTTAAAAGAAGGCGCTGTGGACGCGGTGGTTGAGAGCGACAAGCTGATGGATGCCGCCCGCGCCATTATCGGACAGTGCAACGAAGGCAAGCTGGATTACATGGCCCGCCGGGAAGAGAAGAAAGGCAAGATCCGACTGAACAACATGGAAAACATGATGGCGTTTGAAACCGCCAAGGGCTTTGTCGCTGGCCAGGCCGGGAAGAACTATCCGGCGCCCGTGGAAGCTATCAAGGTCATGCAGAAGCACGCTAGCCTGCCCCGTGATAAAGCCATCGAAGTGGAAGCCCGGGGCTTCGCGAAAATGGCGAAAACCAATGTGGCCGCCTGCCTTGTTGGACTGTTCCTGAACGACCAGAAGCTCAAGAGCAAGTCCAAACAGTGGGAGAAGGAAGCCGCAGAGGTTAAACAGGCGGCAGTGCTGGGTGCCGGCATTATGGGTGGTGGTATTGCCTACCAGTCTGCCTACAAGGGCACCCCCATCCTGATGAAAGACATCAACGAAGAGGGTATCAGCCTGGGCCTGAACGAGGCCAAAAAGCTGTTGACCCGGCGTGTTGCGAAAGGTCGCATGAAGCCTGAGCAGATGGCTGACGCGCTGAACAACATCCGTCCGACCCTGACCTACGGCGACTTCGGTAATGTGAATATCGTTGTGGAAGCCGTGGTTGAGAACGTCAAGGTCAAGGATGCCGTACTCCGCGAAGTGGAAGACCAGGTCTCCGAGGACACGATTATTACCTCCAACACCTCGACCATTTCCATCGACACCCTGGCCCAGAACCTCAAGCGACCGGAAAATTTCTGTGGCATGCACTTCTTTAACCCGGTGCACATGATGCCGCTGGTGGAAGTCATTCGCGGTGAAAAGACCAGTGACCGTGCCATTGCCACCACCGTGGCCTACGCCCGCGCCATGGGCAAGACCCCCATCGTGGTCAACAACTGCCCGGGCTTTCTGGTGAACCGGGTGCTGTTCCCATACTTTGGCGGCTTTGCCGGCCTGATCCGCGACGGTGCTGATTTCCAGCGCATCGACAAGATCATGGAAAGTTTCGGCTGGCCCATGGGGCCGGCCTACCTGCTGGATGTGGTCGGCATGGACACCGGCAAGCACGCCAACGAAGTCATGGCCGAAGGTTTCCCGGATCGCATGAAGACCGACTGGAAGTCTGCCATTGACGTCATGTACGAGAACAACCGTTACGGTCAGAAGAACGGCAAGGGCTTCTACGCCTATGAGGAAGACCGCAAGGGCAAGCAGAAGAAGGTCGTCGACGAAGAGACCTACAAGCTGCTGGAGCCGGTGGTCAGGGACAGAAAAGAACTGACCGACGAGGACATCATTGCCCGCATGATGATCCCCCTGTGTATGGAAACCGTTCGCTGCCTGGAAGACGGCATTGTCGAAGAGCCCGCAGATGCGGATATGGGCCTGATCTACGGCATCGGCTTCCCGCCGTTCCGTGGTGGAGCCCTGCGCTATATCGATGATATGGGCGTCGACAAGTTTGTTGAGCTGGCAGATAAGTACGCAGATCTGGGTCCGATGTACCATCCGACCGAAAAGCTGCGTGACATGGCCAAGAACGGCGAAAAGTTCTTCGGCTGAACCCTGAACGAGATTTCCGAACGGAGAAAGATCTATGAGCCTTAATCCGAGAGACGTTGTCGTAGTGGATTGCGTGCGGACTCCGATGGGTCGTGCCAAGAACGGCTGCTTCCGCAACGTTCGCGCAGAGAACCTGTCGGCTGCACTGATTGATGCACTGCTGGACCGTAATCCCAAGCTGAACCCCAAAGACGTGGAAGACGTGATCTGGGGTGCGGTAAACCAGACCAAAGAGCAGGGCTTCAACGTGGCCCGTCATATTTCCCTGCTGACGCGTCTGCCTCATGAAGCCGGTGCCCAGACCGTAAACCGTCTGTGCGGCTCGTCCATGACGGCCATTCACACCGCGGCTCAGGCTATCCAGACCGGAAATGGTGAAGTGTTTGTGATCGGCGGCGTGGAGCACATGGGCCACGTGCCGATGACAGAAGGTTTCGACCATAACCCGGCGTCGTCCAAGTATTCGGCCAAAGCTTCCAACATGATGGGCCTGACCGCAGAAATGCTGGCGAAGATGCACGGTATTACCCGGCAGCAGCAGGACGAGTTCGGGGCACGCTCCCACCGTCTGGCCCACGAGGCCACCCTTGAAGGACGCTTCCGCAATGAAATCGTGCCCATTCAGGGCCACGATGAGAATGGATTCGTCAAACTGATCGAGAATGACGAAACCATCCGTCCGGACACCACTGCCGAGTCTCTGGGCCAGCTCCGGCCCGCCTTTGACCCGAAGAGCGGCACGGTGACAGCCGGTACCTCTTCTCAGCTCACCGACGGCGCTTCTGCCATGCTGCTGATGTCCGCTGAGAAAGCGCAGGACTTGGGCCTGACCCCGATTGCGCGAATCCGCGGTATGGCGGTGGCAGGCGTAGATCCGGCAATTATGGGTTACGGCCCGGTGCCGGCCACGAAGAAGGCATTGAAGCGCGCCGGTCTGGCCATTGAAGACATCGACTTCTGGGAGCTGAACGAGGCGTTCGCAGGGCAGTCCCTGCCGGTGCTGAAAGACCTGAAGCTGCTGGACGTAATGGACGAGAAGGTCAACCTCAATGGTGGCGCCATTGCGCTGGGACACCCGCTGGGCTGCTCCGGCGCACGGATCTCAACCACGCTGCTGAACATCATGCAGGCCCGTGGCGGTACCCTGGGTGTTTCCACCATGTGTATCGGTCTCGGCCAGGGAATTGCCACCGTCTGGGAACGGGTGTAATCCGACCCCATGCAGTCCCGATCAAGCCCGGCCCAGTGCCGGGCTTTTTCGCTGAACCCGCAGTACCGGCCATTGAGCAGGCATCAGAACAGGGTAATTTCTGATAAACTCCGGGCCGCTCCAGCAAGTCAGACCGGTGCCCGGATTCATCAGCGGCCCGGTTACCAAAAATCAAAGAATGGGTTGTCTTGACTTTGCTGACACTGTAAAACAGTGCACCTATGCCATCAGCAGGTCACCGCAGATAGTCCAGTTTACTGATTTTTTTGCGGTTCAGACCTTCGCTGTATATTGAACAGATTCCAGGGGTATCGTCTCTGATATGGGTAAAAGTCTCGTTATTGTCGAGTCGCCAGCCAAAGCGAAGACCATCAATAAGTATCTGGGCAGTGAATACATTGTAAAGTCCAGCGTTGGTCATATTCGCGATCTGCCCGTCAGTGGCAGCGGATCTACCACAGACCCCAAGGAACGTGCTCGTCTTGCCGCCAAGACCCGCAAGATGGACCCGGAAGAAAAGGCCGCTTACAAAAAGCGTAAAGCCCGTGAGCAGCTGATCGCCCGGATGGGCGTTGATCCGGACCAGGACTGGCAGGCACGGTATGAAATCCTGCCCGGTAAGGAAAAAGTGGTCAGTGAACTCAAGCGGTTGGCCAAGAATGCCGAGTACGTCTATCTGGCAACGGACCTTGACCGGGAAGGAGAGGCCATCGCCTGGCACCTGAAGGAGACCATCGGCGGGGAGCCGGAGAAGTACCGCCGGGTAGTGTTTAACGAGATCACCAAGAAGGCGATTCAGGCGGCTTTTGAAGAGCCTGGCACGCTTGATAGAAACCAGGTCAATGCCCAGCAGGCTCGCCGTTTTCTGGACCGGGTGGTGGGCTACATGGTGTCGCCCCTGTTGTGGTCCAAAATTGCCCGGGGGCTTTCTGCCGGACGGGTTCAGTCGGTCGCGGTGCGACTGATTGCCGAGCGGGAAAAACAGATTCGCAGCTTTGTGCCGGAAGAGTACTGGCAGCTGCACGCCGACCTTAAAAGGAAGAACGACCCGGTCCGTTTCGAAGTCACCCGTTATCAGGACAAGACCTACCGGCCTGAAAATGAGAAGCAGAGTGACGACCATGTTGCCCGGCTGAAGCAGGGTGGGTTCCAGGTCACGAAACGGGAAGACAAACCGACACGGTCGCGGCCGTCTGCTCCTTTTATTACGTCTACCCTGCAACAGGCCGCCAGCAACCGCATGGGTTTCAGCGTCAAGAAAACCATGATGCTGGCCCAGCGCCTGTACGAAGCCGGTTACATCACCTATATGCGAACGGACTCCACCAACCTGAGTCAGGATGCGGTGAACAGCGCCCGGGCCTATATTGCCAAACAGTTTGGTGATCAGTATCTGCCGGATGCGCCGCGGGTGTACGGCAGCAAGGAAGGCGCACAGGAAGCCCACGAAGCTATCCGACCGACCGAAGTAACTCGCAAGCCAAGTGATATCAGTGGGCTGGAGAAGGATGCTGAGAGACTGTATGAGCTTATCTGGCGCCAGTTCCTGGCCTGTCAGATGGCAGATGCGCAGTTCCTGAGCACGTCCATTGTGGTGGGCAACGGCGACTATGAATTGCGGACCCGAGGTCGCATAAGCAAGTTCGACGGCTTCCTGAAAGCGGCGCCTCAGTCCGCCAAAAAGGATGAGGATGTCGCACTGCCGGATATCCAGATGGGCGAGATACTCGACCTGGCCAAGCTGGACCCGACCCAGCATTTCACCAAACCGGCACCCCGCTATACCGAGGCCAGCCTGGTCAAGGAGCTGGAAAAGCAGGGTATTGGCCGGCCATCAACCTACGCGTCCATCATTTCGACCATTCAGGACCGGGGCTACGTGCGCTTGCAGAACCGCCGGTTCTATGCGGAAAAAATGGGCGATATCGTGACCGAGCGGTTGTATGAGTCGTTCCCGAACCTGATGGACTTCGACTTCACCGCCCGCATGGAAGGCGACCTGGACGAAATTGCTGAGGGTCAGGAGGACTGGAAAAAGGTCCTGAACGACTTCTACGCTCATTTCCGCAAGCAGCTGGAAGAGGCCGAGAAGCCCGAGGGCGGCATGCGCGCCAATACGCCCACAGAGACGGACATTCCCTGTCCCAGTTGCGGGCGGAACATGCAGATCCGCGTCGCCAGCACCGGGGTGTTTCTCGGTTGTTCCGGTTATGCCTTGCCACCGAAGGAGCGCTGCAAGAGCACCATCAACCTGGTGTCCGGCGATGAAGTCGTCAGTGCCGACGATGACGTGGAAGGTGAGGGCGAGAGTCGCCTGCTGCGCATGAAACGGCGCTGTGGCAAGTGTGGCACTGCCATGGACAGCTATCTGGTGGATGAGAAGCGCAAGCTTCATATCTGTGGTAACAACCCGGATTGTCCCGGTTATGAGGTGGAAGAAGGTACCTTCCGCATCAAGGGTTACGACGGCCCTACGCTGGAATGCGATAAGTGCGGTTCGGAAATGCAGCTTAAAACGGGCCGTTTCGGCAAGTACTTTGGCTGCACCAGTGAGACTTGTAAAAACACCCGTAAGCTGCTGAAAAGCGGCGAGCCGGCCCCCCCAAAAATGGACCCGGTGCCGATGCCGGAGCTTCGCTGCCAGAAGGTAGACGACACCTATGTGCTGCGGGACGGTGCCTCTGGCCTGTTCCTGGCGGCCAGCAAGTTTCCCAAGAACCGGGAAACCCGTCCGCCGCTGGTCATGGAGATCAAACCCCATCGGGACGAAATTGATCCAAAGTACGCGTTCCTGATGGAAGCGCCGGAGAAAGACCCGGAGGGCAACCCCACGGTTATCCGGTACAGCCGCAAGACCAAAGAGCAGTACGTGATGTCAGAAAAAGACGGCAAGGCGACCGGCTGGTCCGCCTGGTACGAGAACGGGCGCTGGGTGCCCCGGGATAAGAAGAAGTAGGGCTTCTTTTTTTGCCACGGAATCCACGGAAAGTGGATTCCGTGGCAAAACAATCACTGGGATCTGGACCGCAATCGCTGGACCAGCGACGACGTATCCCAGCGCTGTCCACCCATGTCCTGTACCTCGGCGTAGAACTGGTCTACCAGCGCCGTAACCGGTAGTCTGGCGCCGTTTCTGCGGGCTTCTTCCAGGCAGATGGCGAGATCCTTACGCATCCAGTCCACGGCAAAACCATGGTCAAACTCGCCGGCGATCATGGTGGTTGAACGGTTTTCCATTTGCCAGGACTGGGCAGCGCCCCGGGAAATCACATCGATGGCCCGGACGACGTCCAGTCCGGCCTGTTCTGCAAAGTGAATCGCTTCCGATAAGCCCTGCACGACGCCTGCAACCGCAATCTGATTTACCATTTTCGTCTTCTGACCGCTACCGGCCGGCCCCATCAGATTAATGGCCTGTGCATACAGACTCAGCGTCTTTCGAACGCTCTCAAACACCTGCTCATCGCCGCCACACATAATCGTGAGCTGGCCGTTTTCCGCTCCCTGCTGACCACCAGACACAGGCGCATCCATAAAGCGCTGGCCAGCTGCTGCCGCGGCGGTGGCGAGCTCTTCTGCCATTCCGGCGGAGGCGGTGGTGTGGTCCACCAGCACCGCACCTTCTGGCGCGTTAGCGATAATGCCCTGTTCCCCCAGATACACTTCCCGCAGGTCCGGGTCGGCTCCTACGCACGTCAACACCAGGTCGGCGCCTTTAACGGCATCGGCAACGGTGGCGCAGGCTGTGCCGGAGTATTCGCTGGCCCATCGGGTTGCCTTCCCGGAACTGCGGTTCCAGACGTTTACCGTCAGGCCGGCATTGGCCAGGTGTCCTGCCATGGGAAAGCCCATTACACCGAGGCCGATAAAGGCGAGGTTCTTCATGTGCAATCCTTCTGTTATTCAACGGTGGCTGGTCTGGCGTTTGATGATTGCAGAACTCGCCGTGATATTAAAGAGCGCAGAGGGGGCGAGGCTAGGCAGGAGCGGGGCGGGGCAAGCAGGTAAGCCCGGACAAAAAAAGGCCGCAAGGGGAAGCCCCTGCGGCCTTTCGGATGCCAGAGTATGAGAGCTGGCCCTTCTTACTTGGTCGGATAGTCCCGCTTGTCGGAGCCCGTGTACAGCTGACGGGGGCGACCGATGCGGTATTCGCCGGACACCATTTCGTTCCAGTGGCTGTACCAGCCAATGGTACGCGCCATGGCAAAGATCACGGTGAACATGGAGGTTGGAATACCAATGGCCTTGAGAATGATGCCAGAGTAGAAGTCCACGTTCGGATAGAGCTTGCGCTCCACAAAGTACTCGTCTTCCAGCGCGATCTTCTCCAGGCGCTGGGCGATGCTCAGCAGCGGATCGTCTTCCAGCCCCAGTTCCCGCAGTACCTCATGGGCTGTCTCGCGCATGACCTTGGCGCGGGGGTCGAAATTCTTGTAAACCCGGTGGCCAAAGCCCATCAGACGGAAAGGATCGTCCTTGTCCTTGGCTTTCGCGATAAACTTCTCGATGTTCTTCTCATCACCGATTTCAGCCAGCATGTCTAGTACGGCTTCGTTGGCCCCGCCATGTGCCGGACCCCATAGCGCAGCAATTCCGGAGGCAATACAGGCAAACGGATTAGCGCCGGTAGAGCCCGCCAGGCGTACTGTGGAGGTGGAGGCATTCTGCTCGTGATCGGCGTGCAGAATGAAGATCTTGTCCATGGCTTTTGCCAGCACCGGGTTAGGCTTGTACTCCTCGCAGGGTACACCGAACATCATCTGCAGGAAGTTTTCTGCGTAGCTCAGGTCATTGCGTGGGTACACGAACGGCTGGCCAACGGAGTACTTGTTACACCAGGCGGCGATCGTCGGCATCTTGGC
>CAZHAY010000094.1:8891-10074 GCA_964530545.1 uncultured Marinobacter sp. | reverse complement strand
AAACTGAATCACCGCTTCGAGCAGGGCGGTGGTGTCGGGCTCACATTTCTACAATCGGAAGGCAATACCGAGTTTGAGGGCGGCGATACGGATTTCATGATCCGGGCGGCTGGCCTGTCTGTGGAAGCGGTGGCCAGTGATTACTGGACCACCCGGATCCAGTTCTCTGAAGCGAGAGACGAGCAGGAAACCTTCGGCGATTATCCCAACATTTACGATACGGTTTCCCGGTCTGCCCGCTGGGACAATACGTTTGCAGCGGGTCGGCACGAGCTGGCACTGGGCTCGGAACTGATGGTGGATGAGGTTGAGGGCACCGATGACTTCGCTGAAACCAGCCGTACAAACGCGGCAGTTTACGGACAGGGACGGCTTGATTTTGGCGCCAGCGAGCTGCTGGTCAGCCTGCGCCTGGATGACAATGAAGCCTTCGGCAAGGAAGAAACCGGGGGCATCGCTTACGGATATGAGTTTGATCGTTCCCACCGCATGCGGGTCAGTTACGCGACCTCGTTCCGGGCCCCGACATTCAACGACCTTTATCTGACCACACCCTATTACCGCGGCAACCCGGATCTGGATGCGGAGCAGGGGGAAATGGTGGAAGTGGGCTTCTCCGGCCGTTACCAGTCCTGGTTCTGGGATATCGCGCTTTACCAGAATGACGTGGACGACCTGATTACGTATGTTTCGGACCCGGTAACCTGGGACGGCACCATGGAAAACGTGGAGACTGCCCGTATCCGGGGCGCAGAGTTGAGTTCGGGTTATGAAACCGAAAACTGGAACCTTGGCGCGGCAGTGACCTACGCGGATACGGAAAACCGGGATACCGGCGCCCGTCTGCCCCGCCGTGCTACCAAGAACCTTCGTCTGGATGCAGACCGCCTGTTTGATCAATGGTCGGTGGGCGCGAGCCTAATTGCTGAAAGTGACCGTTATAACGACGCCGGCAATACCAGCCTGCTGCCCGGTTATGGGACAGTGGATGTGCGCGCAACCTGGAATTTCTTCCCGGGCTGGTCCGCGAGCTTCAAGGTGGATAACCTGTTTGACCGTCGGTATGCAACAAGCCTGGGTAGTGACAGCGTGACCTTTGAACCCTTCGAGTATCTGGCCGCCGGCCGGACCTTTATGGCTTCACTGCGGTATGATTTTGGGCGGTGACTTATGGGCGCAGTGA
>CAZHAY010000094.1:0-8791 GCA_964530545.1 uncultured Marinobacter sp. | reverse complement strand
CGTGTGGATCTTGAGACGATTCTGACCCTGAAGCCCGACCTCGTGATCGGCTGGACGGATGGCAACCCCCGTGCCCAGCTGGACCGGTTGGCAGGGCTGGGCGTGCCGGTGTTCTGGCTGGCGCCACGGACGTTTGATGATATCGCTGATGCGGTGAGAACCCTCGGCCGGCTGACGGGACACCAGCCGTTGGCGGAGCAGCAGGCGCAGGCGTTTCTGGCGGGGCTTGATGCGATCGAAGATCGATACGTGTCCGCCGAGCCCGTGCGGGTGTTTTATCAGGTTTGGGACCAGCCGCTGATGACGGTGAACGGAGATGAACTGATCAGCAAATCCATCCAGCTCTGCGGGGGCGTCAACGTATTTGGTGGGCTGCCCCGCCTGGTGCCCCGGGTATCCCTGGAAAACCTGCTGACAACGGACCCGGAAGTGATCGTAACCGCCGCCCGTGGCGACGCCGATCAGACCTGGCTGGACCGCTGGCAGGCCTGGCCCTCCATCACAGCGGTAACGGCCGATAACCTGTTTTACCTTTCACCGGATCTGTTGCAGCGAGCCTCCTTGCGCATGCTGGAAGGCACCCGGGAACTCTGCGACCTGCTGGACCTGGCTCGTGCCCGCCTCTAAAGCGTTACGCCCGTTGCTGTGGCTGGCCCTTGCCGGGCTAGCGGCCATGGTGCTCTCGGTGAGCGTTGGCAGCGCCGGTCTGACGCTGGCGGATACGCTGGCAGTTTTTACCGGTGACAGCAATGAGCTGAACCGCACACTGGTGCTGGAGCTGCGCCTGCCGCGAACCCTGGCGGCCTTCGCCACGGGCGGTCTTCTTGCGGTCGCCGGTGCCTTGATGCAGGTGCTGCTGCGCAACCCGCTGGCCGATCCTTATGTGCTGGGGTTGTCCGGCGGCGCTGCCGTTGGTGCGTTGCTCAGTATGCTGCTGGGGCTTGCCGGGGCATTGGTCGGCGCGTCCGCTTTTGGGGGCGCGCTACTGTCTACATTGATGGTTTTCGGGCTTGCCCACGGCACCGGTAGCTGGACCCCGTCGCGACTATTGCTGACCGGTGTGGTGGTCGCGGCCGGCTGGGGAGCAATTATTACTCTGTTACTGGCAGTGGCGCCGACCCGGGAACTGCCAGGCATGCTCTACTGGCTGATGGGTGATGTGGCCTACGCACGCACACCCTGGCCTGCCTTTGTGATGCTGGTGCTGGCGTGCCTGCTGGTGTTGCCCGTCGGCCGCAGTCTCAACGTGCTGGCCAGGGGACCGATGCAGGCCGCGGCTCTGGGCGTTAACGTACGTCCGCTGGAATGGTCGATCTATATTGGCGCCAGCCTGCTGACAGCCACAGCCGTCACCACCGCTGGCAGCATTGGCTTTGTGGGGCTGGTGGTGCCCCACATGCTCCGGCTGGTGCTGGGCAATGATCAGCGTATTATCCTGCCGGCCTGCGCCTTGGGCGGCGGCGTGCTTTTGGTGCTGGCGGACACCCTGGCGCGGGTGGTGATTGCGCCGGAGCAGCTCCCGGTTGGGGTGATTACGGCGTTACTGGGTGTGCCTGCCTTCCTGTATCTGCTGTACCGGAGCCGGTGATGGATACGCTGCAAGCCTGCCAGCTGGTGATTGATATTCCGGGTCGTGCCGACGGGAATCCGCTGGAGTTCTCCGTGGCCTCCGGCCAGATCTGGGGCGTTCTGGGGCCCAATGGCGCCGGCAAGACCACGCTGTTACATACACTGGCCGGGTTACGGCCATCGAGAAGCGGCGATGTGCACCTGGGTGCAAAGAGGCTGACCGATCTGGGACGGCGTAAGATCGCGCGTCAGCTCGGCCTGGTCTTTCAGGATCGGCAGGATGGCTTCCCGGCCACGGTCCTTGAGACCGCATTGATCGGTCGCCATCCCTGGCTGTCGCCGTGGCAGATGGAAACGGGTGAAGACCTGACCCGGGCAGAGGCCGCCCTGCAGGCGCTGGACGTTGGGCACTTGCGGGACCGGCTGGTGAGTACCCTGTCGGGCGGTGAACGTCAGCGGGTAGCCATTGCCACCATTCTTGCTCAGGCTCCGGCCATCTGGCTGCTGGACGAGCCCACCAACCACCTGGATCTCCACCATCAGGTTGCCGTGATGAAACTGCTGAAACAGCAAGCCGTTGGTGGCAAATCGGTCTTCATGTGCCTGCACGACCTGAATCTGGCCGCGCGCTGGTGCGATCATCTGCTGCTGCTCTATCCCGACGGTGAGGCCTGCTGGGGGCCTGCTGAAGCCATGCTGGTGCCAGCGGTACTGGAAAAGCTCTACGGTCAGAAGTTGATAACGGTGGAAGCGGACGGCGCCCCGGTGTTTGTACCCGCACGGGAGTCGTCAGTTCGGGTCCGGTGATTCCTGCCTATTTTCCCAGCAGCTCGCCCAGGCCCTGCAGGTTCTCAACATGATCACACAGGGTTTTGGTCATCATCAGTATCGGCGTCGCGAGCACAAGCCCCACCGGTCCCCAGAGCCAGCCCCAGAACAGTAAACCAATAAAGATCACCACGGCGTTGAGGCTGGACAGCTGACTGGTCAGCCACGGGGTCAGCAGATAGCCCTGAATGCTGGTGACGATAAGGGAGGTCACCGCTACCACAATGGCCATATCCATCGATCCGAACTGAATAAAAGCGGCAACGCCGGAACCAATGAAAACCAGAAAGGGGCCCAGGTAGGGAATGGCCGAGGCAATGCCAGCCAGCACGCCCCATAACAAGGCCTGTTCCACGCCAAGCAGTATGAATGCGAGCCAGGTGAAAACGCCGACAAACACAGCGCTCAGAAACATCACGAATATGAAACGGCGCATCTGGTAGTGAAACTCGTTCAGAATGCGAGCTGCCTTGCGCATACTGTGAAACTGCGGGCCGGACATGCGCACGATTTTGCGTTTGTACAACGTGCCGATGGCGAGCACGAAATACACCAGGAAGAGTACCGAAAAGAGCTGGGTGACCAGCATGGTGCCGCCGGATGCCCGCTCCATCAGGTAATCCCGGACATCAAACGGTTCCTCCACGATGCGGACGTTAGTTGCCTGAACCCGGTCCCGGGAGTCTTCCGTCCGGGCGGCGGACTCCTCGATTTCCTTGGCCGCCTCCTGGGCCTTCTCCATCAGCCCTTCGCTTTTAGGCTGTTGCCGGCTCTGCTGCTCGAATTGCTGGATCGCGTCGGGAATCCGGTCCAGCATCTTTATGGCCTCGCTCTGTAGCGGAAGCGCTGCCAGCGCGAGTATGCCCAGCAGGGCACTCAGCACCAGTGCGGCACTGATGGGGCGGGGGATTCTCAAACGGTCCAGAAGCGACACAAGTGGGTCCAAGGCGTAACTGATCATGATGCCCGCCACTAGCGGCAGTAACACATCCTGGGCCCAGTCCAGAAACACGATAAAGCCCATGCCGGCGATAACGACGGGGGCAATCTGCTGGAAATTGATGGCGTTCGCGGCAACGGACCTGGGCTTGTTATCGTCGCCGGGTGATGGAGATGAGCCTGAACGACGCTGCATTCTGTCCCTGCTTTGGTCGGTGATCCGTTACTACATCATGGCAACGGGATCCGCCTGAAGGAAGTTGCGTGGCGCGGGATTAATGATTCGGTAAGGTTGCTGCACGTTGGAAGGGTGCGCAGATGAGGCAGGTTTAACGGGCGTGAGACAGCAGAAAACATGGCCACCGAACCCCGGTGGCCATGATAAGAGTGCGCTAGCGCATCCAGTTCGGCAGTTTACAGCACCTCGAACAGACCCGCTGCGCCCATGCCACCACCGACACACATGGTGACGACCACGTATTTAATGCCACGACGCTTACCTTCGAGCAGGGCGTGACCTACCATCCGGGCACCGCTCATGCCGTAGGGGTGACCAATGGAGATGGCACCGCCGTTGACGTTCAGACGGTCGTTGGGGATGCCCAGCTTGTCGCGGCAGTAGAGTACCTGTACCGCAAAGGCTTCGTTCAGTTCCCACAGGCCGATGTCGTCGATTTTCAGGCCGTGTTGCTTGAGCAGCTTGGGAATGGCATAGACAGGGCCGATGCCCATTTCCTCCGGCTTGAGGCCGGCCACAGCCATGCCCCGATAGGCGCCCAGGGGCTGCAGGCCGCGCTGTTCGGCCAGCTTGGAGTCCATCAGCACACAGGCACTGGCACCGTCAGAGAGCTGGCTGGCGTTACCGGCGGTAATGCAGCCGCCCTCGATAACAGGGTTCAGTCCTGACAGGCCTTCGAGCTGGGTAGACGGACGGTTGCCTTCGTCCTTGGTGAGTGTGACTTCTTCGTAGGAGACTTCCTTGGTCTCCTTGTTCATCACCGCCTTGGTGGTGGTAACAGGTACGATTTCGTCGTCAAACAGGCCCTTTTCCTGGGCGGCGGCGGTGCGCTGCTGGGACTGCAGGGCATATTCGTCCTGGGCTTCACGGCTGATGCCGTAGACCCTGGCGACGGTTTCTGCGGTTTCCAGCATCGGCATGTAGGCATGAGTCGCATGTTTGATCACGGTCTCGTCCTGCTCGCTGGCCATCCACTCGAAGTTCTTCTGCTGAACAAGGGAAATATTCTCGTGGCCGGCACCAATGGCAATGTCCTGGCCGTCGAACATGATCTGCTTTGCAGCCGTGGCGATGGACATCAGGCCAGAGGCGCACTGGCGGTCGATGGTCATGCCGCTAACGGTCAGTGGCAGGCCGGAAGCCAGGCCTGCCAGACGCCCCAGGTTCATACCAGCGGTACCGGCTTGCATCGCGGTACCCATCACCAGGTCTTCGATTTCAGCAGGATCAACGCCCGAGCGCTCAACGGCGGCCTTGATGGCGAAGGAGGCCATGGTGGGTGACTTGGTATTATTAAACGCTCCCCGGAAGGCTTTGCCAATGGGGGTACGTGCGGTGGATACAATGACGGCTTCTCTCATGATCTCTTCCTGTTGAATTTAATAATCGTTCGTTTTGGTTTTTATAACATATTGTTGTTGTTAGATTTTTTCGATTCTTGTTTTGCCTTCCGCAACCAGCTTCTCCAGCAGCGGTGCAGGCTCAAACCACATCTTGCCGTAGTCGCCCAGGGTATCGTGATAATGGCGGATCGTGTTGAGGATCTTCTCCAGTCCGATCTGCTCGGCATAATGCATGGGGCCACCCAGCCAGGCGGGGAAGCCGTAACCGTTGATCCACACGAGGTCGATATCACCACTGCGCAGGGCAATGCCCTCGTCGAGAATCTGGATGCCTTCGTTGATCAGCATGTACAGACAACGGTCGTGGATTTCCTCTTTGCTGATTTCGCGGCGTTCAATGTTCAGGTCAGCGGCGATTTTCTCAGCCAGCTGGATAACTTCCGGGTCTTCTTTTTTCTCGCGCTCTTCATAGATATAGAACCCGCGCCCGGTTTTCTGACCGTAGCGGCCCAGATGATAAAGCTCGTCAGCCAGCTTGCAGTAGCCCGGGTCCTGGCTGATTTCGTCCCGCCGGGACTCCCGTACCAGATAACCTACGTCGACACCGGCCAGGTCGTACATGGACAACACACCCATAGCGAGGCCGGTAGAGGTCATCACGCCGTCCACCTGGGCCGGGGTGGCGCCTTCCAGCACCAGTCGATGGGCTTCGCGGGCGTAGGGTTCGAGCATACGGTTACCGATAAAGCCGAAGCAGACACCGGAAACCACGGCGACCTTTTTGATGGTTTTGGCCATATCCAGACAGGTGGCCAGCACATCGTCAGCGGTTTTTTCGCCGCGAACGATTTCCAGCAGCCGCATTACGTTGGCCGGGCTGAAGAAGTGCAGGCCGATGACGTCCTGGGGCCGGCTGGTGGCAGCGGCGATTTCGTCCACATCGAGAGTGGACGTATTGGACGCCAGAATGGCGCCAGGCTTGCAGACGTTGTCGAGAGTGCCGAATACCTGCCTTTTAACGTCCATGCTTTCGAACACCGCTTCGATCACCAGGTCGACGTCGGCCAGATCTTCATAGTGCAGGGTGCCGGAGAGCAGGGCCATGCGCTGGTCCATTTCGTCCTGGCTGAGCCGGCCTTTGCTGACGGTGCGCTGGTAGTTCTTGCGGATGATATCCAGGCCCTTGTCCAGGGCTTCCTGCTTGAGCTCCAGCATGACCACAGGGATACCGGCGTTGGCGTAGTTCATGGCGATGCCGCCGCCCATGGTGCCGGCGCCGATAATGGCAACTTTTTTAATGGGACGCAGCTGAACGTCAGCGCTAATACCGGGGATGTCGCTGGCGACTTTCTCAGCCTGTTTTACGTGGTCCAGGGCTTTTTGCTGTTCCGGGGTGTAGTGGTCTTGGGGGCTTGTCATGATGTTTCCTTTAAAATTGTTTGCAGGAGCGTGTGAGCGATGATGAGGCTTGCACAAGGTCGAGAGTCAGGGGTGGGGCAGGTCTTTCCGGGACCGTCGAAAAGAGGGACCTTTTCGACGAACCTACACGGACGTATTTACGGTGTGTCCCGGAAAGACCTGCCCCACCCCCTGGCTCCGGCAGGCCACCTCATCAGAACCAGTCGACCCGCATATCCAGATTGTCGCGGTTACCATTGCTCAGCAGTTGTGCGTAACCTTCAAGCGGGGCCAGTTCCCAGTTCATGAAGTACCGGGCGGCGTGCACCTTGCCCTGGTAGAACGCCTCTTCCGAGCCGGAAGCACCAGCGGCCAGCGCTTTCTCAGCGACCATCGCCTGCTTCAGCCAGATCCAGCCCACCACCACCTTGCCGAACATGTCCAGGTAGGCGGTTGCGTTTGACAGTCCATGGTCCGGGTCGGCGGCCAACTGCTTTTGCAGGTCTGAGGTTACCGACTTCAGGGTGTTCAGGGCTTGCGTCAACTGACTGGCCAGGGTGCTACAGGCTTCAAGCCCGGCAGCCTGATCCAGCGTGAACTGAATGCGTCGCAGGAATTCCGCATAGCCATCGCCACCTTTTGGCCCCAGCTTGCGGCCCAGCAGATCGATGCCCTGAATACCTTCAGTACCTTCATGAATTGGGTTCAGGCGATTATCCCGGTACAGCTGCTCAAGCAGATATTCCCGGGTATAACCTGCGCCGCCAAGCACCTGAATCCCCAGGTCGGATGCGATCAGCGCGTACTTGGACGGCCAGCTCTTCACCATGGGCGTTAGCAGGTCCAGCAGCTCGCCAGCGGCTTTGCGTTCGCTGTCGGATTCCGCCGTGTGACTGTCTTCTACCAGGGTACTGGCGTAGAGGCAGAGGGCGAGACTGCCTTCTGCATAGGCCTTCTGCGTCAGCAGCATACGGCGGACATCCGCATGCTCAACAATATTGACCTGAGGTGCAGCGGGGTTCTTGTTGCCCGGCAGTCGACCCTGAGGACGTTCCCGGGCGTAATCCACGGCTTCCAGATAACTCTGGTAGCCCAGCACCGCTGCGCCGAGCCCAACGCCAATCCGGGCTTCGTTCATCATCTGGAACATGTAGCCCAGGCCCTTGTGGGGCTCGCCTACAAGGTAACCCACGGCGCCGTCTTTCTCGCCGAAGTTCAGTACGGTAGAAGTGGTGTTCCGGTAGCCCATCTTGTGGAGCAGGCCTGCCAGCGAAACATCGTTGCGACCGCCAATGGTGCCGTCGTCGTTAATGTGATGTTTGGGCACAAGAAACAGGGAGATGCCCCGGACACCTGCCGGCGCTCCCTCGATACGGGCCAGCACCATATGGATGATGTTGTCCGTCAGCTCGTGGTCGCCGCCGGAAATAAACATCTTGTTGCCAAACAGGCGGTAAGTGCCGTCGGCAGCTGGCCGGGCGGTTGTGCGCAGATCACCCAGGGCCGAACCCTGGCCCGGCTCTGTCAGCGCCATGGTGCCGCTGTATCTGCCGTCCAGCATGGCTGGCAGGTATTTCTGTTTCAGCTCATCGCTGCCAAAGCTCTTAAGCAGGTTGGCGGCGCCGATGGTCAGAAACGAGTAGGCAGTGCTGGAGACATTGGCTGCGTTGAAAAATGCCATGCTGGCCCGCAGCACCACTTCCGGCAGCTGCGAGCCACCGTCGTCAAAATCATGGTGGGACGCCAGAAAGCCGGCTTCGGCAAACGCATCCCAGGCGGCCTGGGTCTCCGGGATCAGGGTGACCTTGTGACCATCAAACGTGGGCTCGTTGGCATCGCCCTTCTGGTTATGGGGCGCGAAGTACTCGGCGGCGAGGTCCCGTGCCGTGTTTAACGTGGCGTCGAAGACAGCCCGGTCGTGTTCCTGATAGCGGGGGCGTTGAAGCAGGGATTCAGTATCAAGGACTTCGTAGAGTTGGAATTCCAGATCGCGTTCGTTGAGCAGTTTTGCCATTGATTGTTTCCGGAGCCGCTCGTCCGGAGCAGAGTGCTCCGGACGAGCGGCTTCCTAGACCTCCAGCCATTCTTTGCGGATTTCAGGGTGGTTCTTCAGATCTTCCGGGGTGCCGGAGAAGACAATATTGCCGTCACCCATAATGTAGATCCGGTCGGCGACATCCAGGGCGATGGAGAGCTTTTGCTCTACCAGCAGTACGGCAAGGCCATCTGCTGCCATCTGTTTCAGGATAGCGGCCACATCGGCCACAATCTTGGGCGCCAGGCCCTCGGTGGGCTCGTCCACCAGCATGCATTGCGGGTCGCCCATCAGGGCCCGGAAGGTGCTGAGCATCTGCTGCTCGCCGCCGGAGAGTACTTCCGCCGGCGTGTGTTCACGTTCCTTGAGGCGGGGGAACCACTCGTAGGCTTTCTCAAGGGTCCATTTTTCGCCGGTCTTGCCTTTTTTCTTCATGCCCAG
>CAZHAY010000093.1:0-10179 GCA_964530545.1 uncultured Marinobacter sp. | reverse complement strand
CCCCGACCTGCCCGTAGACCCGCCGGTAGGCGACCCGGTGGACCCCATTGACCCCGACCAGCCCATCGACCCTGAAGATCCGCTGGATCCAACCGACCCGATTGACCCGGAAGAACCGGTTGATCCGGGTGAGCCGATTGACCCGGTCGATCCGGAAGAGCCCGTAGATCCGATCGATCCGGACCAGCCTGAAGACCCGGTCGATGGTGATGACGGTGCCGTCGATGACCCCGTAGACGGTGACCCCGCGGACCACGTGGATAATCCGTTTGCCGGCGCAGCAGCCTATATCAACCCCGACTATGCCCGCCTGGTACAGGCCTCCGTTGGTCAGGCTGACAGCGAGCTGGTGCCGGCCATGGCCCAGGTTGCCGGTCAGCCCACCGCCGTGTGGCTGGACCGTATCGAAGCCATTCATGGTGGCGACGTCAACGGTGGCCGGCTGAGTCTGCGTGAGCATCTGGACAACGCGCTGGCGCAGAAGCCGGAAGGTGAACCCATCACAGCGACGTTCGTCGTCTATAACCTGCCCGACCGGGACTGTGCCGCACTGGCCTCCAACGGCACGCTGCATGCCGACCAGAATGGGCTGTCCATCTACAAGTCGGACTATATCGATGTGATCGCGGAAACCTTTGCTGATCCGAAGTACCGGGACATCCGCATTGTGACTATCGTGGAGCCGGACTCGCTGCCGAATCTGGTGACCAACCTGGATGACCCCGACTGTGCCAAGGTCCAACAGGACGGCACCTATGTCGACGGCATCCGTTATGCCCTGCAGAAGTTCGCTGATATGCCCAATGTCTATACCTACCTGGACATTGCCCATTCCGGCTGGCTGGGCTGGTCCAGTAACTTCGACCCGGCGGTGCAGCTGTACACCAACGTGGTGCGGAGCGCGGCCGGTGGCGATATGAGCGTGGTGGACGGCTTTGTGTCCAACGTGGCCAACTACACGCCGACTGAGGAAACCTGGTTGCCGGATCCCGAGCAGCGCACCGGCGGTGGTAATCCGGTCAGGGCCGCAGACTTCTACGAGTGGAACCCGCTGTTTGATGAGCTGGACTACACCGAGCGTCTGCGTCAGGCGTTTATCAACGCCGGCTTCCCGGACACCCTCGGTATGCTCATCGACACCTCCCGCAATGGCTGGGGAGGCTCAGAGCGCTCGGAAGGCGCACCTCAGGGCGTGGCGGACATCAATCAGTACGTGGATACCGCCCGACTGGACCGGCGTCACCACCGGGGCAACTGGTGTAACCCGGCCGGTGCTGGCATTGGCGAGCTGCCGCAGGTGAATCCGCTGGGTGAAGGCGCTCATCTGGACGCCTACGTATGGATCAAGCCGCCCGGCGAATCGGACGGCACCAGCGATGCCGGTCAGACTACGCCGGATGAGGAAGGCAAAAGCTTTGACCAGATGTGCAGTTCCCAGTACACGGCGGAGTCAGGTTACCCCACCGGCGCACTGGATGGCGCCCCGCCTGCCGGACACTGGTTCCACGAGCAGTTTATGGAGCTGGTGGAGAACGCTCACCCACCGCTGAAATAAGCGCTTACCGACGCCTGGTCATCCGCACGGGTGGCCAGGCACTCTTCCGGTCAATCCCGGTCAATCCCGGTCCAGCCCGGTCAACACCGCCCGCCCTCGGGAATGAGTAACAGCGCGAAATTTTTTCAGAAGGGCCCGGCGACCTAACGGACTTTTGCGTTCTTGAGACGGGAAAAGGTAGCGGGAACCACCCCCAGCCAGGCGGCCAGTTGATTGTCCGGCACCCGCTGGACCAGCTCCGGATATTCTTCCAGCAATAACTGATATCGCTCCCTCGCGGGCATGGTCTGCTTGCGGAATTCCCGCATGCTGGTCAGTTCGGCCAGCTCTTCCGTCAGTGACAGGGCAAACCGCGCCCACGCGCCTTCGCCTCTGGCGGTAACGGCCGCCCGGAATGCAGAGAAGCTCGCCGTCCACAGAGTGCAATGAGTAACGGTAGTCAGGCACAGGGTGTTGCGGGGGGTCCGGGTGCGGCCAAATACCGGCCATACCAGATCACCTTCGGCAAAAAAATGATGGACCGCAATGCGCCCTGACGGGGCTTCGCGGTAGAGTCTCGCCACTCCGTGCTGGATCAGGTAAACCTGTTTCCAGGGGGAATCGTGCACTTCCAGTGTGGTTTCCGGTTCTGCCTTGCGCTGCTGGAACAGCAGGGACAGCTCTGCCAGAAAACGGTTTTCCGGAGCATCGGTGTCGTCAGGGTCGTGTCGGATTCCGAATACCCGGGCAAGGCTGTTGGTCAGAGCCAGTGACGCGGGCGGCGCCGCGAAGCGCATCAACTCAGGCTGCAGGGAGTCCAGCAGGCAAGGTGACGACGCCGGGGCGTCGTATCCGATATCTTCGTAGCCGTCGCTCATATCAGCACCAGACTCTCAGTGAATACCCGGCTATTATTCCACTATCCGCAATGCATGTTAAGGTGACCCATCGCCCATAACGGGAATTGTGTCACCTGACCGTCGTAGCCAAACTGAAAAAGGTAACCGCGTCATGATCCGCAGGGCTGCCCGTATACAGGAATTTGAACTTTTCCCCTGGAGCAGTCAGTTCGAGACCGGTATCGCGACCATTGATGAGCAGCACCGTATGCTCGTGGCCATTCTCAACCGGCTGGCGTGGCATCTCTCGGCAGAGGAAGACGACCTGCAGGCCAGCCAGGTACTGGATGAGCTGCTGGCGTACGCTGACTATCACTTCCGCTCCGAGGAAGGCATCTGGAAACAGTATTTCGCCGGCAGCAGCATCGAAACCAATCACCACAAAGCCCACGAGCATTTCTTTGAGCAGGTCCGCTATTACCAGCAGCGCCGGCATCAGGGCAATGAGACGACGCTTGCGGAAATGCTCGATTTCCTGACCCGCTGGCTGGCTTTTCATATCCTTGAATCGGATCGGCGGATGGCGCTCATGACTTTTGCGATCCAGACCGGGCATTCTCTTGAAGAGGCGGCAGAAGAGGCTGATCGCACCCTGGGTGGGAGTACCGCAGTGATGGTTCAGGCCATTCTGGAAATCTACGGAAAACTCTCCGGCAGTACCCTCCAGCTGATGAGAGAGCGGGCGGCGAGACGGGCGCTTGAAGAAGAGCTGCGCGAACTCAAGGCCCGGCAGAACCCGTCACCGGACAACGAATCCTCCGATTAGCAATCTTCATTGTGGTCAGAAGTTGCTGGGTTGCCGGTCAGAACTCAGCCTGCGCTATGATATCGGCAGACTCTATTCGTGACTCAAGGAGAACGTCATGAAACGGTTCCACTGGGCCCTGGCGGCCCTGACATTGGCTTTTTCTGCTTCGCCGGTTCAGGCAGAGGCCCCCGCGACGCCGCACCTCAAGGAATGGGACATACCCTGGGAAAACTCCCGGCCCCGTGACCCATGGGTGGGGCCGGGGGGCGATACCGTCTGGTTCGTAGGGCAGGCCGGTGACTACCTGGCAACCCTGAACCCCGAAACCGGCGATCTGAAACGCTACCGGCTGGACCCGGGCACTGGCCCTCACAACGTGATTGCCGATAAACGGGGTGCCTTCTATGCTGGCAACCAGGCAGGTCACATCGGCTTGCTGGACCCGAAAACCGGCGATATTCGCAAGTTCAGGCTGGAAGGCGAGGGCCCGAAAGACGCGCACACCCTGGCCTTCGACGCAAACGGGGATATTTTCTTCACCGAGCAGGGCGGCAACCGCATCGGCTGGCTGGATGTGGATCACTATGCGTTCCGCATGTTCGACGTCGAGACCGAATGGGCCCGTCCATACGGGCTGGCCGTGCACGATCAGACGCGGCCCTGGGTCACCCTGTTTGGCACCAATAAACTGGCGACCGTAGATGCCAGAGGCCAGGTTCATGAAGTCGTGCTGCCCAGGGAAAACGCCAGACCGCGACGGCTCGACATTACCGACGATGGCAAGCTCTGGTACGTAGATTATTCCGGTGGGTATCTGGGGCGGCTGGATATTGGCACCGGCGACATTGAGGAGTGGCCCGTACCCGGCGGCAGTGACGCAGCGCCCTACGCCATGGCGGTCGACGATCAGGGACGGCCCTGGTTTGTGGAAACCGGCCTGCGCCCGAACCGCCTGATCGGCTTCGACCCGGAATCCGGCAGCTTCTCCCAGCCAGCGGTCATCCCCAGTGGCGGTGGTACCGTGCGCCACATGGTATTTGACCCCGTTTCCCGGAGCCTCTGGTTCGGGACTGACACCAATACCCTGGTTCGGGCCACCCTTCACTGACCGGGTGGTCGCCGGACAGGTGCATAAAAGTGTGAGCTTTTACTCTGGCCTCAACTGTTCAGTATGGCTATGATTCGGGTAATGCCGCCAGGCGCTGTAAAACAACAACAAAAGAGAAACATCCATGAGAACCAGACTCAACCTGCTGACCGCAACGGCGGTGATACTTTCCTTCCTTACGGTTCGCGAAGCCTACGCAGACCCCACGGGCCTCTGGCATACCGAAGATAAAAGCGCCAAAGTGCAGGTGGAAACCTGTGGTAATAACCTGTGCGGGCATATTGTGTCCCTGAAAGACCCGCTGGATGAAGACGGTAACCCAAAAACGGACGCCGCCAACCCGGAGCCTGAAATGCAGGGCAGGCCCATCGAAGGCCTGAAAATCGTCTGGGATCTGCAAGACAAGGGCGACGGCAAAACCTGGGAAGACGGCAAAGTCTACGACCCTGAGAGTGGCAAAACCTATAACGCCAGGGTGACTCTGGACGGTCAGGACACACTGAAGCTGCGGGGTTACGTCGGCGCGCCCATGTTCGGGCGGACTTCGACCTGGACCCGGATCGAGTAAGATCCGGTCCACCGTCAGTTGGGCAATACTCGACTGGGGCCGTCGACCTGCTAAGCTGTCAGTCTGAGTCCAGACACAACAAGACCCGGAAACCGGGCGGAGCAGTGACATGCCCCCTTTACCTGATGGCCTTATCGTGGTCGCCAAGCGCGATTGCCCCACCTGCCAACTGATCGAACCGCTGCTGGCGGATATCGCACAACAGGCCGGCCCGCTCACCGTCTATTCCCAGGACGACCCTGCCTTCGCAGCCGGTGTGCCTGGCGTCCACTTCGACTCCACCCTTGAGCAGTCCTTCCGGCTGAAAACCGAGTTCGTCCCGACCCTGATCCGCGTCGAGAAAGGTGAAGAGTCCGAGCGCACCTACGGCTGGCACCGTGAGGACTGGCAACGGCTCACCGGTCTTCCGGAGCTCGGGGCCGACCTGCCCCTGATGCGCCCCGGCTGTGGTTCAAAAACCCTTGATCCCGGTACCGCCGAAAGGCTGGAGCTTCAGTTCGGTGCCATCCGCTTTCAGTCCCGGAAGATTGAAACGGAGTCCGAGGACCTGATGGAGGCCTGTTTCGAGCGGGGCTGGAGCGACGGCCTGCCGGTGGTTCCACCGACTCCGGAACGGGTGCTGCGTATGCTGCGGGGAACGGGGCGGGATCCCGCAGAACAAATCGGCCTGATACCGCCGGACATGACGTCCTGCACCGTCGAAAAAGTCGCCATCAATGCGGTAATGGCCGGCTGCAAGCCGGAGTACATGCCGGTGGTGCTGGCAGCGCTGGAAGCCGCGCTTGTCGATGAGTTCGGCCTCCATGGTGTACTGTGTACCACGATGTTCTGCAGCCCCATGATTATCGTCAACGGCCCTGTTGCGAAAGCGACTGGCATGAACTCGGGCGAAAATGCCCTGGGGCAGGGTAACCGGGCTAACGCGACCATCGGCCGTGCGCTGCAACTGATACTCCGCAACGTAGGCGGTGCCCGCCCCGGTGAGATTGACCGCGCCACCCTGGGCACGCCGGGCAAGTACACCTTCTGTTTCGCCGAAGCGGAAGACAGCGACTGGTTGCCACTGGCGGAGGAACGGGGCATTGCCCCGGGTAGATCCGCCGTGACCCTGTTTGCCGGTGAGGGCGTGCAGGGCATTGTGGACCAGAAATCCCGCACGCCGGAATCCCTGGCGAAGACCTTCGCCCTTGCCCTGCGGGCTGTGGACCATCCTAAGCTGGCCATGGCCGGTGATGCCGTGCTGGTGGTGTCGCCGGAGCACAGCCGGGTTTTCATCGACGCGGGCTGGAGCAAGGCCAGACTGCTGCAGGAGCTGGAGCAGTTGCTGCAGTATCCGGGGGAAGAAATGATCGCGGGTGCCGGCGGCATTGCCGAAGGTCTGCCGGAATCCTTCCGTGACAAGACGATACCCAAGTTCCGCCCGGGTGGACTGTTAATTGTCAGGGCTGGCGGCACCGCCGGCCTGTTTTCTGCCGTTATCGCCGGCTGGGCCGCGTCCGGTCCGGTCGGCTCCATTCCTGTCACCAGAGAGGTAAAGGCATGACGCAATCCCATGTGCTGCTCGACCCCACGGGCGAGCTGTCTGCGGCCAGCCGGGCCCGACTGCCCCGGCCTGACAGCCTGGCCGGCAAGGTTGTCGGGCTGCTGGATATTTCCAAACCCCGGGGCGATGTGTTTCTGGACCGGATCGAGGATCGTCTCGTGGAAATGGACGTGACGGTCAAACGCTACCGTAAACCGACATTTACGCGGCCGGCCCCCACAGAGCTCAGACAACAGATCGCCGGTGAGGTTGACCTGGTGGTTGAAGGTCTGGCTGACTGAGGCTCCTGTACGTCGTGTTGTATACATGACATCGCAGACCTCGAAGGCCGGAATATTCCCGGGGTAGGTGTTGCCTCGACGGAGTTCATCCAGGCAGCCGCTGCCCAGTCCCGAACCCTGGGTTTTGAACCGGCAATGGTCTTTGTTGCTCACCCGATCCAGGATCGTACCGATGACGAGGTGCGGGCGCTGGCGGACGAGGCCCTCGCAGAGATCGTCCGATCGTTGACCCATAGCGAATAGCGCCCTGGTGCCACCAGGGATGGTGGTGCCCATGACTTCGATTCAGACAGACGCGGTTACCAGCACATTACCGCGACCGCCTTCGGTAGAGCAGATCATGGCCTGGCCGATAATGACCCAACTGGCCGGAGCTCACGGTCGAACGTTGATTCTGGATGCGGTGAGGCGTGGTCTGGATCAGTGGCGCCAGAGCGCCGGGCCGTTTGACGCTACCGATTTTACCGGTGCCGTCGAGCAGGCAGTACTTCGCATCGTTAGTCCGTCCCTGCGTCCGGTGTTCAACCTGACCGGCACCGTTCTACACACCAACCTGGGCCGGGCGCCGCTGCCGCCGGAAGCCATTGAGGCCATGGTCGCGGTGGCCACCGGTGCCTCCAATCTGGAGTTTGACCTGGGCCGGGGTGCCCGGGGGGATCGTGATGACCATGTGGAATCGTGGGTATGCCGCCTGACCGGCGCCGAGGCTGCCACCGTCGTCAATAATAATGCCGCGGCCGTGCTGCTGGTACTCAACTCCCTGGCTCAGCGCCGGGAAGTCATCGTATCCCGGGGCGAGCTGATTGAGATCGGTGGCGCCTTCCGGCTGCCGGATATCATGGGCCGCGCCGGCTGCCGACTGCACGAAGTCGGCACCACCAACCGAACCCATCCCCGCGACTTCGAGCAGGCCATCAGTGCCCGGACTGGTTTGCTGCTCAAGGCCCACACCAGCAATTACCGCATTGAGGGATTCACTGCCGATGTCGATGAGGCCGAATTGGCCAGCCTTGCCCATCGTCATGATCTGCCTCTTGCGGTGGACCTGGGCAGCGGCAGTCTGGTGGATATGACCGCGCTGGGCCTGCCCGCTGAGCCAACCGTCAGGGAAACCCTCGCGAAAGGCGCCGACGTGGTGACTTTCAGTGGCGACAAGCTGCTGGGAGGACCGCAGGCGGGCATTATTGCCGGGCGTAAGACACTGATCGACCGGATTCGCCGGAACCCGATGAAGCGGGCCCTGCGCTGTGACAAGCAGACGCTGGCGGCGCTGGAGGCGGTGCTGCGTTTGTACAGTAATCCTGAAATAGTGGCGGAAAGAGTGCCGACTTTACGCCTGCTGACCCGCCCTGAACCGGACATCCGGGCCACCGCCGGAAGCCTGGTCGGTGCGCTGGAAACCTGGGCCGGCAACGACTGGAATGTCTCGGTGGTACCGGTACACAGCCAGATAGGTAGTGGTTCGCTGCCACTGGACCTGCTGCCCAGTGCTGCGATCGGGCTGACGCCGGCCAGGGGCAACAAGCGCGAACGGAACCGGCAGCTCAGGGCACTGTCTGCCCGGCTACGGAGTCTTCCTGTGCCCGTCATCGGGCGCATAGCCGATGAGACCCTGCTGCTGGACTGCCGCTGCCTGGAGCAGGAAGGGCCTTTTGTCGCCCAGCTTGGGGCAGCTGCGGATCATCGATGATCATTGCAACCGCCGGGCATGTGGATCACGGCAAGACCACTCTGATCCGGGCTCTGACCGGCCAGGATACGGATTCCCAGGCTGAGGAAAAACGCCGCGGCCTGAGTATTGACCTGGGCTTCGCCTGGAGCCAGACCGAACAGGGGGACTGGCTGGGCTTTATCGACGTGCCCGGCCACGAGAAATTTATCCGCAATATGGTCGCGGGCGTTGCCGCAATTGATGCGGTAATGCTGGTGATCGCCGCAGACGATGGCCCTATGCCCCAGACCCGGGAGCATCTGGCGATTCTGGATCTTCTCGGGGTACGAAAAGGCGTCGTTGTACTGAGCCGGATAGACCGGGCGGATTTGACCCGTCAGAAAACGGTCCGGGATGAGATTCAGCAAATGCTGGCAGAGACCCGCCTTGCGGGTGCACCGCTCTTTCCGGTTTCGGGCATGACCGGAGAGGGCATTCCTGAGCTGAAAGGCTGGCTCACCAGGCAGGCGGCGACTGTACTGCAGGACAGCGGAGCGCCCGTGGGCGGCACCCGGTTCAGTGTTGATCGCAGTTTTCAGGTCGCCGGACGAGGCTGCGTGGTCACCGGAACCCTGATTGCGGGACAACTGGGCCGGCAGGATACGCTGATCGTATCGCCCATGGGGGGCAGGGCTCGGGTTCGCGGACTGGAGACCCATGGCGACGAAGTGAACCTGGTAACCCCGGGCCAGCGCTGTGCCATCAATCTTGTCGGTGATATTCATCATGACCGGATTCGCCGGGGCGACTGGCTGGTTGCGCCGCGGCTGCATCGTCCTACCCATCGTCTGGATATCAGTGTGGATCTGTTGCCCGGAAGGCGTCTGCATCGGGGCACTTTTCAGGTTCATCTGGGCGCAGCAGTGCGGACCGGCCGGGTAGCGATTCTGAAAGCGGGACAGAACGGTGGCGAAGGATTGGCTCAGGTCGTGTTAGACAACCCCGTGCAGGCCTGTGTACGCGATCGCCTCCTTATCCGGGACCCGGCCGTGAACCAGACCGTGGGTGGCGGCCAAATTCTGGATCCCTTTGCACTGGCGCGGGGGCGGGGCTCCCCGGAGCGGATTGAACTGCTGCAGAGGCTGCACACCAGCGGCTCTGGGGCTAGGGGCACTCATAGTGCGGGCATGCGCTTGCAAGCCTGGCTGAGGACATATCCTGAGGGCGTCGACCTGAAGCCGTTTGCGGCTGCAGAGAACCTGCCAGGTGATGGCCTGCAGCAGCTACTGGCGGGGCTGGATGTGATCGTCATGAATACCCGCTCCGGCCCCGTCGCGGTGGCAGCGGCTCACTGGCAGCTTATGAAAGAACGGGTCATGCACTGGCTGGATGAGTGGCATCAGAGCTATCCTGATCAGGTCGGCCCTGCAGGATCCGATCTGATCCGCGGTACCGGTACCCGGCTGGCCTCCGGACTTGGGCATTATCTGCTCAGGGACTTGCTGAGTGGGGGCTTAGTGGTCCGTCATGGATTTCGTTATCGCCGGCCAGGGCACCAGCCGGTTCTGGCGGTCCCCGATCAGCAGCGGCTGAATCAGGTGCTGGCGGAGTTGGAGGATACCGGTCTGAAACCACCCATCGCCGGTGAGCTGGCCGAAGCTCTGGGCCTTGAGCGGGACGAGATGGTGGAATTCCTCCAGCGCATGCATCACCTGGGCTTTCTGGTAGCGGTCGCCCCGAACCGGTTCTATCGACCGGAGACCGTTACCCGGCTGGCCGCCTTGGCGGTGGAGCTGGCGGAACAGTCGCCCACTGGTGCGTTTAATGCCCGCGCCTACCGGGACCGC
>CAZHAY010000092.1:0-10183 GCA_964530545.1 uncultured Marinobacter sp. | reverse complement strand
GTTCCCGGATGCGGTCACCCTGCGGGGCCAGAAGCACCTGCGAGAGCTGATGGAAGTGGCAGCCGCCGGCGATCGGGCGGTACTGCTGTTTTGCGTCAATCACACGGGCGCGCGCCAGGTACGGCCGGCGGACCAGATCGATCCGGTTTACGGCGAATTACTGCGTGAGGCTGACAAAGCGGGGGTAGAGCTGATGGCCTGGCAGGCCGACCTGGCGGGGGAGCAGGGCCCCACCGGCAGCCTCACCCTGGTGCGAGAGCTGCCGGTACTGCTATAACGCGAGTGGCCGAAGGCTTCTAGCTTGCCGGGTCTACTCCGAAATGATGACGGATGCGGTGGGCCAACTCTCCCGCTGCCATGGGTTCGTCCGTGCGGATGTGGATGGTGTGGGTCTTTTCATCGTCCGACAGGGGCTCTTCCCAGTCTTTCTGTTGCTCCAGCAGGGCTTCATCCGCTTCGGAAGCGTCGCCGGTACGGGCCCGGATCCACTGACGGCGCATCTCCTCGGGTGCTTCACAGTGGATCAGTGCGAACGGCAAAGCCAGGTTCTCCGCCACGGACCCTAGTAGCGCCCGCTCGTGTTCCCGCAGGCAGGCCGCGTCGACGATCACGCCCAATCCGGACTGCAGCAATTGTTGGGAGAGCTCCGCGAGGCGATGATAGGTCTTGCGATTGGTGGCTTCGCTATAAAGGTCTTCACGAACATTGGAGCCGGAACGCTCCAGCGGCTCCAGCCCCGCCATGCGCTTGCGCTCGACATCTGAACGGAGGCGGATCAGCCTCAGCTCACTGGCCAGGGCATGGCTCACCGTCGACTTGCCGCTGGCGGACAGTCCTGTGGTCACCAACAGAAAGGGATTGGGAATGGAGGTGTACTGTTCCGCCAGGTTGACATAGTCCCGATACTGCTGCTGCAAGCCGTTCTTCTGGGCGTCCGCCAGCCCCGGATTATTGCGGGTAAACAGCGCGATCTTCGCCCGCACCATGGCGCGATAGGCTTTGTACAGGGGTAGCAGGGAGAGGCCGTCGTAGTCCCCGCGCCACTCCAGATAGGCGTTCAAGGTATGGCTGGCGAGAGTAAATTCCCGGCGGGACTCCAGGTCCATCAGCAGAAAAGCCAGGTCGTTAATGACGTCGATCCAGCGGAAGGGTTCGTTGAACTCGATGCAGTCAAAGACCGTCACCCGGTCTTCGTAGAGCGTGATATTGGCCAGGTGCAGGTCGCCATGACACTCCCGTACCAGCCCCTCAGCCCGGCGCTGGGTGATCAGGTCGTGCTGTCGTTCAAACGTGCTGCGGGTCCACGCCTCCAGCGCCTCCAGTTGATGTTCCAGCTGCTGGTCACCGTCGAGCAGGGGGCGAATCTGGTCAAAGTTTTCCTGCATGGCCGCATAAATGGCTTCCGGTGTGCCCAGCGGTTTGTCGTCGGGTACCGGCGGCAGCGAATCGTGGAAACGCGCCACTTGCCGGGCCAATTCGCTGAGTCGTTCCGCTGTTAGCCGGCCCTGCTCCTGCAATCCGTCAAACAGGTGATCCTGGCTGAACTGGCGCATACGCACCGCATATTCGAACGGTTCCCCCGGGCCATTGATGATCGGTTCTTCCGGCGTGCCTGTAATAGGAATCACGTCCAGATAGAGGGGGGCAGCCAAGCGCTGGTTCAGCCGGACTTCCTCTTCGCAGAAGTGGCGTCGTTTCTCCAGGGTCGAAAAATCCAGAAAGCCAAAGTCCATGGGCTTTTTGATCTTGTAGGCGTAGTTGCCGGTGAGGATGACCTGGGAGATATGGGTTTCCAGTACCTGAAAACTCTCAACGGGATGGTCGTATAAGGCCGGGTCCTGGAGGTTGTCGATCAGGTTAGTCGCCGGGGCGTCGTCCACGGTGGGCTCCTTGTTGTTGAACGGCGGCCCTATGATAACGGGCGCATTACACAAATAATACACGCCCTGATGACGCTGACAGGTACGGTTTGGTTATAATCCGCGGATGTCCAAGAAATCACCTTCCCGACGAAAGAAAAGTCCGCCCCGCAAGTCCCGTCCCACCTTCAGGCAACGCCTGTGGTCACTGAGCTGGCGCCTGGGGCTTATTCTGCTGGTGTTGCTGGCAGGCTGGATGGTCTATCTGGATGCCGTTGTCACGTCCCGTTTTGAGGGGCGCCGCTTCGAGGTGCCTTCGCGGGTCTACGCGCGGCCACTGGAACTCTACGACGGCGCCACAGTTACTGCTGAGTCTCTGAAACAGGAACTGGAGCTGGCGGGTTACCGGGCAGGGGATGGCAGCCGGTCCGGTACCTGGCAACAGAGTGGCGATCGTTTCCTTATCGGCACCCGGGGCTTCGCGTTTGCGGATGGTATTGAGCCGCGGCGGCGCCTGTCCCTGAATGTGTCCCGCGGAAGGGTTTCGGGGCTTCGGGTGCTGGAAGGGGAGAGCTCACCCATCGTCAGGCTGGAGCCGGCAGAAATTGGCGGCATATATCCGGCCCATCGTGAAGACCGAGTGCTGGTCACTCTGGGTGATGCGCCACCGTTGTTCGAAGAAGCACTGCTCACAACCGAAGACCGCAGCTTCTACGAGCACTTCGGTATCGCGCCCTTATCCATTGCCCGGGCCATGGTCGCCAACATTAAGGCCGGCCGGGTGGTCCAGGGTGGCAGCACCCTGACCCAGCAGCTCGCCAAGAACCTTTATCTATCCCGGGACCAGACGCTTGTCCGCAAGGCCAATGAAGCGCTTATGTCGCTGTTGCTGGAATGGCACTACGAGAAGGATGACATCCTGGAAACCTATCTGAACGAAGTCTATCTCGGGCAGGCCGGTAACCGCAGCATCAATGGCTTTGGGCTGGCGTCGCAGTTCTATTTCCGCAAACGCTTCCAGGACCTGGAACTCCACGAGTCGGCACTACTGGTCGGCATGGTAAAGGGGCCAAGTTACTACGATCCCCGTCGTAATCCGGAGCGTGCTCAGCAGCGGCGTAATCTCGTTATTGATCTGCTGGCGGCCGCCGGATCCATCAGTACCGATCAGGCGGACAGGGCCCGCGCTGAGCCGCTGGGGGTCGCCGGCAGGCCGTCATGGTCTGAGAACCGCTACCCGGCGTTTATCGATCTGGTCAAGCGCCACCTGGCCCGGGACTATAAGCAGGAAGACCTGCAGAGTGAGGGCTTGCGGATATTCACCACCCTGCATCCGACGATTCAGGAACGGGCTGAGCGGGTAACATCCCAGACCCTGGACGGGCTCGACCGGGGTGCCTCCAACACGCGTCTGGAAGCCGCCATGGTGGTGACCTCCCGTGACAGCGGCGAGGTTCTGGCCCTGGTAGGCGGCCGCGACGCCAGCTTTGCCGGCTTTAACCGGGCCCTGGATGCGCGGCGTCCCATCGGCTCGCTGGTCAAGCCCTTTGTTTACCTGACAGCCCTGGCACAGCCTGAGCGCTATACGTTGATTACGCCCCTGCGGGATGCCGGGCTGGCCCTGGAGTTCGAGAACGGACAACGCTGGGAGCCCCGCAATTTCGACCGGGAACAGCGGGGCGATGTGCCTCTGCATATGGCCCTGTCCCGCTCCTGGAATCTGCCTACAGTACGCCTCGGCCTGGATGTGGGTGTGCCGGCGGTGATAAAAACCCTGCAGGACTTTGGTGTTACGTCGAGTATCAACCGCTACCCATCCATGTTGCTGGGCGCTGTTACCATGGAGCCGGTCGCGGTCGCCCAGGCGTATCAGGGGCTGGCGACCTCCGGTTTCAATACGCCGTTGCGTACCATTCGTGAGGTCGCTGACAGCAAGGGCGAGGCTTTAAGCCGCTACAAACTGGAAGTCAATCAGGTGGCGGACCCGGCAGCTGTGCATCTGGTGCAGTACGCAATGCAGGAAGCGATGCGTGAGGGCACCGGCCGCTCGGTTTACCGAACGATTCCTGAAAGCCTGAGCCTGGCGGGCAAAACCGGTACGACGGATGATGGTCGCGATAGCTGGTTCGCCGGCTTCAGCGGTGACCTGCTCGCCATCACCTGGGTGGGCCGCGATGACAATGGCCCCACCTCCCTGACCGGCGCTACCGGAGCCTTGCCGTTGTGGACAGGGTTCATGGCCGGGATTTCCCAGCACAGCTTTTCACCAGTAGTGCCAGACGGCGTACAGTATCACTGGGTAAACAGCGAGAAAGGTGTACTTACCGACGAACATTGCGAGAATGCCCGTCTGATTCCGTTTATCGTCGGCAGTGAGCCGCAAACATTTGAGGGCTGCGGCGGTGATTTTTCACGCCGCTTGCGTGGCTGGTTTGAAGGATTGTTCCAATGATTCAGATTTATCGACTTTTGGCAGCGGGCGTACTGATCGCCAGTCTTGCAGGCTGCGCATCCGATATCTATGCGCCCCCGGGTAGTGGTGATCGCAGTACTGAGCCGGCACCGCAACCGCCGATAGTGGACGATTCCCATGAAGACAGCTCGCCCCGACTGTCCGAGCAGCCCGAGCCGCGGACACCGCAGGAGCGCGCACCCACCCCCGGCTATCAGGAGCAGGGAGATGATCTGTCTCCGGCGGCCGTCAGCCTGATCCAGCGGGCGGACACCCTGATGGCAGAAGGGCAGCCGGAAGCAGCGCTCAGCCAGCTGGAGCGGGCACAGCGGATTTCACCGCGCTCGGCTCAGGTCTACTTCAAACTGGCGGAAGCGTATGCCCGCTCAGACAACCTGGGCTCCGCCGAGCAGTTCACCATGAAAGGGCTGTCGCTGGCGGGTTCCAACACGCGTCTGCAGAAGGCCGGCTGGGAGTTACTGGCCAGCATCCGTCATGAGCGGGGAAATGTCGCCGGCGCGGAACAGGCCGAGCGGAGAGCCCGGGCGCTGTAGCCCGGGCCAGACAGAGAAGGAAAGTGCGGCGGGTATCCCGGAGCTTTAAAGGGTTTTCATCACCCGGCCGGCTGCCGCAATGGTCGCCTCAATATCCGCGTCGCTCAGGGCGGCGCTGGTGAAGCCAGCCTCGAAGGCCGACGGCGCCAGGTAAACCCCCTCTTTCAGCATGCCCTGGAAGAACGCCTTGAAGCGCTCCACATCGCAGTTCATCACCTGATCAAATCGGGTCACTTCCGGTTCACTGGTGAAGAAGAGCCCGAACATGGCCCCCACCCGCTGTACCGTCAGGGGAATGCCAGCCTCGTCGGCAACCCTACGGAAGCCTTCGCACAGGGTGCGTGTTTTTTCTTCCAGCCGGGCGTGGAAGCCGTCTTCGGAAATCAGCTTCAAAGTGGTCAGGCCCGCCGTCATGGCCAGCGGGTTACCGGACAGGGTGCCCGCCTGGTAAACCGGCCCCAGTGGGGAGATGTGCTCCATGATTTCCCGTTTGCCGCCGAAAGCACCGACGGGCAGACCGCCACCGATCACTTTGCCCAATGCCGTCAGGTCCGGTGTAATGCCGAAGTGAGCCTGTGCACCACCCAGGGCGACCCGGAATCCCGTCATCACTTCGTCGAAAATGAGGACTGTGCCGTGCTCGTCGCAAACCTCCCGCAGGGTTTCCAGGAAACCGGGAACCGGGGGAATACAGTTCATATTACCGGCCACCGGCTCGACAATGATCGCCGCCACCTGGTCACCCACTTCCGCAAATGTCTTGCGGACGCCGTCTATGTCATTAAAAGCAAGGGTAATCGTGTGCTCGGCCAGGCTGGCGGGAATCCCGGGTGAGTTGGGTACGCCCAAAGTCAGGGCGCCAGAGCCGGCTTTGACCAGCAACGAATCCACGTGACCGTGGTAACAGCCTTCAAACTTCACCACCTTATCGCGCCCCGTATAGCCCCGGGCGAGACGTATAGCGCTCATGGTGGCTTCGGTGCCACTGTTCACCATGCGGACCAGTTCGATGGACGGCACCAGCTCACAGACCTTCTTTGCCATGTCGGTTTCGATGGCCGTGGGCGCGCCGTAACCAACGCCCAGTTCGATCTGGTCATGGAGCGCCTTTTTGATGTGCTCATTGGAATGGCCAACGATCATCGGCCCCCAGGAGCCCACGTAATCGATATAACGGCGGTCGTCTTCGTCGTAGAGGTAAGCGCCCTCGGCGCGCTTGAAGAACACCGGGGTTCCACCGACGCCTTTGAAGGCGCGGACCGGAGAGTTAACCCCGCCGGGAATGTATTTCTGGGCCTGTTCAAACAGGGTTTCGGAATGACTCATGGTGTGGCTCCTTGGTGTCGCCAGATGAACTGGGAATCAGGATACGACTCGTTTGAAGTTCGCAATCCTATCAGAGTTTGAAAATCGGGTGGTGTTCCAGGAACAGCCGGGTGAATGCCCGGGCCCGGGCCTCGGTCTGCCCGGGCTGGCTGGCAAACAGGCCGCCGACCACCGCAAGCAGATCGGCGCCCGCCTGGATCAGCGGCGCGGCGTTTTCTACGGTAATGCCGCCGATGGCGGTGCGGGGCAAACCCAGTCTGGCCGCCTCCTTCAGTACCGATGGCTCCGCCGGAAGGGCAGCCGGCTTGGTGCCGGAACTGAAAAAACGACCGAAGGCCAGGTAGTCAGCGCCGTCAGTCTTGGCCTGCTCAGCCAGCGCAATATCGCCGTGGCAGGTCATACCGATAATCGCTTCGGGCCCCAACAGCTTCCTGGCCGCCGCCAGAGTGCCGTCGGACTGGCCCATATGAATGCCATCCGCACCGCAGGCGAGAGCAAGCTGCGGGTCATCATTGATCAGCAATGGTACTCCCTGGTCCCGGCAGAGGGCCGCCAGAGCTGAGGCCTGCCGCAGTTTATCGGCAGCCGGCAGGTGTTTCTCCCGGTATTGCACGAGAACGGCGCCACCGCAAATGGCGGCCGCGACCCCGGCCAGCAACTGGTCATCGTCCTGCAATAGCTGGCCGTCCGTAATGGCATAGAGGCCCGGGCGCAGCCCTTTGGAAAAGGCAGGCGTGGTCACTGGGCCCGGGTCCAGCCTGCGCCCCGGTCTGGTACAGGCTGGCCGTGGCCAACGGCTAAGGCATGGTTAATGGCATTGCTGACAAAGCGCTGGGCCTGCTCAATCGCAGCTTCAAGGGGAAGCCCGGCCGCCCGTCCAGCAGCAATGGCTGCAGCCAGGGTGCATCCGGTGCCGTGATATTCGCCACCAACCCGCTCGATCTGCCACGAACATTCGGGTTGTCTTGGCCGGTACAGGATATTGGTAATCACCGTCCCCGTGCCGTGCCCGCCGGTGGCAAGAACGCCCCGGCAACCCTGCTCTAACAGCCGGTGGGCACTCTCGCGCTCATTGTCTCTTCCCCCAAGCTGCACCAGTTCTACGCCGTTGGGGGTAATGATTTCGGCCCGTGCAAACAGCCGTTGCTGCATGGCTTCGAGTAACGCGTCATCCGCCAGGTCACCGCCGCCGGCGGCTTTGATGACCGGGTCCAGAATCAGCGGTAGCTCAGGGTGCTGCTCGAGAAAATCCGCCACCACCCCGACCACTGCAGCGTTACCCATGGCGCCGGTTTTAACGGCGCCGATCTGGCAGTCGGCGGCAAGGCGTTCCAGCTGGTGACGGACCAGCTCGGCATCCACAGGTACCGCATCGTAGACGTTGGCGGTGTCCTGTACTGTCAGGCAGCCCAGTACGGGCAGGGGGTGGACATCCAGCGCGGTCGCTGCCTGGATGTCGGCCTGAATGCCAGCGCCTCCGGAAGGGTCCAGCCCCGAGATGATCAGTAACTGGGGGCGTCGATGTAGTTTAATGGCAGTTCTCCTCAGAAAGGTTTAACCACAGCCAGAATGACCACTGCAATCAGCACCAGTACCGGCAGTTCGTTGAACCAGCGGTAGAACACATGGGTGCGTTGGTTACGGTCATTCTGAAAGACCCGGACCAGATGTCCGCAGTAAAAGTGATAAATAACCAGCAGCAGGACCAGTAGCAGTTTTGCGTGAATCCAGCCCTGGCTGAAGTAGCCTGACGGATTAAAGCTCAGCAGCCAGAACCCGAAGATCACCGTGGCGATCATGGATGGGGTGGTGATTCCCCGGTACAGCTTGCGCTCCATGGTTTTGAAACGATCCCGCCCGGGCTGATCCTCGCAGGCCGCGTGGTACACAAACAGGCGCGGCAGATAGAACAGACCTGCAAACCAGCAAACCAGGGCAATAATGTGCAGGGCCTTGACCCACAGCATGGTTAACTCCGTCGGTATTGGTAGTGACTCTCGATATCGGACCTGAGCACGATACCGTAAATGCGTTGAATCATGGGCGCGACCTGGCGTTGCACATACAACGCCTCGGCCTGAGTGGCTTCGAACTGATCCAGGGCTTCTTCCAGCGTGGCCTGGTACTGGACCGGCGCAACATCCCGCCGGTGGGCCGGCATCTCCATCAGGTCAATGGTCTCTGGCAATAGCTTTCCGTCTTCAGCGTTACGGTTTTCCAGATGCTCGATAAAACGGGCGAGGTCTACTGAAGGCAATAAAGCGACGGGCCCGGCGCTGCCTTCCACCACCAGCCATTTGGGTTCACTTTTAAGCAGCTCACGGGCGTCATTATAAGCGATCTCTCGGTCAATGCGGGCCAGGCTGCGGTCCATGATCGCGCCTACCGATACCCGCCTCAGTGCCTGAATGATGGGGGAGTTGTGGTAACTCAGGCCCTGGTTCTGCAGCATGGTGAGAAAAACTGAGCGCTTGCCGAACACCTCACTGGTGATCAGGCTCGCGGTGGTGATCACCAGCATGCCCGGCAGGATGATATTGGGGTTACGGGTCAGCTCAATCAATGCCATTAGTGCAGCTAGGGGCGCCTGCAGAACAGCCCCCATCATGGCACCCATGCCCAGCATGGCATAGAAGCCGACCGAGGAGGCCAGTTCAGGCGCTACGGCTGCGCCAATCAGCCCCATGGCCGCACCCAGGGTTGCACCCATAAAGATGGTCGGGCCGATAACGCTGTTGGGCATGCCCAGGCCCACCGTCAGGGCCGTGACCACAACCTTCGCCAGGCCCGCCCCCAGCAGAACCCAGAAGGTCAGCTCGCCGTGAATGGCCAGCGACACTGTATCGTAGCCGATGCCCATAATCTCGGGGGTCAACGCGGCAAAGGGCATAGTGAGAATGCCGGCAGCCAGAATTCGCAGAAAGATCGGCCGATGACTGAACCGGTTGGCCCAGCAGAGGATATGAATAAAACTGGCCGCAGCGATAGCGATAACCACAGCAACAACCAGAATCCATGGTAACTCCAGAAGAGAATTCATGGTCAGGGCAGGCACCGAGAACGCCGGGTCGCTGCCGTAGACCACCTGGGTCACAATGGCCGCGCTGACGGCTGCCAGTATGATCGGAGTAAACCCGGCAATGGTGTACTCCATCATCACCACTTCCATGGCGAAAATAACCCCCGAGATGGGCGTATTGAACGAGGCGGAAATAGCCGCCGCGCAACCGCAGGCCACTAGTGTCCGGATGTTATTATTGGGCAGGCGCATCCACTGCCCCATAAGGCTTGAAACCGCGGCCCCCAGGTGCACAGCAGGCCCTTCACGTCCGGCAGACTGGCCGGAGAGAATTGTGCCCAGACCCACCACAAACTGCACCGCCGCGCTACGAAAGGTAATGTAGCCCTGGTGGTAGTTCAGCCGTTCCATCACGTGCACGACACCGACCTTACGGTCACGGGAGGCCAGCCAGTGCAGCAGCAGTCCCAGCAGTACGGCACCGATGAAAGGAAGCAGAACGCGAATCGCGATGGCCAGGTCTTCGTAGTTTTCGTCGTCATTGCCGGGCAGGAAATAGCGCAGGGGGAACTCGATCGCGAAGCGGAACAACAGAATCACAGCACCGGTAAAAACACCGGATAGCAATCCCAGAAGCGCCAGCTGCGGGAGGGCATCAACGTCGGCCAGTCGTCGGCGGAACCCCGCTATCAGCTTGTCGTTCACGGTCTGTATCAGTTGCTTCATCAGGTCCCTGGGACGCCGTCCATCGCCGATTCAACAAGTTACGATGCATTGTAGCTGGCCTTCTTTCGGCTGCAATAAGATAGCGCTTTATCATGGTAGACTAATGGGCTCATTTGAGCTGACTGAGACCTTCGCGCCGGTCATTACAAACCTATGCCAGGCCGGGCCTCGCAGGAACACACGACGAACAGGAGATACAGGTGATCAAAGTAGGCATCGTCGGCGGAACCGGGTACACCGGGGTGGA
>CAZHAY010000091.1:0-10294 GCA_964530545.1 uncultured Marinobacter sp. | reverse complement strand
GGAACCCGGCATGGAAGACCTCAGCCGGGACGAGCTTTACGCGAAAGCCCAGGAAAAGCGCATTTCAGGCCGCAGTAAGATGACCAAGGATGAACTACGAAACGCACTGCAACAAACCGGCTAGCCTGGAACCCTCTCCAGGCTGGCCAAAGGGGAAGGCCTGTAAAATTTACCTGCTGCCAGTAAACCTGCCACACTCTCGGCCCTGGCACCCCACCTTCATCCTGGCCTGCTTCGTCACAAACGCCTGGCAGCCACGCCACTTTGCCGCTTATCCGTAACCCGCGGGAATCTGGCCCGATCTTCGCAAGTCTACCAGTGCTCTGGCTCAGGTAATTGCCTGATCATCGCATCGGGCTACCAGCAGCCGATGAGACCATTATGAGAGGAGAACCTTATGGCTACCGTAACCGACGCAAGCAAGGTAACGTCAGATCTGAATGACCTGATCCAACTGGACTACGATGCCATCGCGGCGTACGAGGCAGCTATCGAGCGGTTGGACAACGCGGCCTACAAGCAGCAGTTAACGGAATTTCTGGGGGATCATCGGCGGCATATTGAAGAGCTGACCCAGGCGGTACGCGGCGCAGGCGGTGACCCGGCTACCAAAGGGGATGCCAAAAAGCTGCTCACAAAGGGCAAAGTGGTTCTCGCGGACCTGGCCGGGGATAAAGCCATCCTCAGCGCCATGAAATCCAACGAGGAGCAAACCAACACCGAGTATGAAAAGGCCGTCAAGAAAGGCTACGAGGCCTCAATACAGACCATCCTGGAGCGGGGCCTGGCAGATGAGCGCCGGCACAAGGCCTGGCTTGAGCAGACCCTGGACCGGTTATAAGCTCCCTTAACTCTGACTGAGTGAGACAGCCCTGGGCAAGAATTACGGCCCAGGGTTTTTTGTTCCGCATTATGGAATGAGCTCGAGCTCCCGCCGCATCTCTTCCGCCGTGGGCCGGAGTTGGGTCAGGCCTTTCCGGCTTCGGCGTTGCGCCAGGTAGAAGAGAATGGGCGACGCAATGAAGATGGACGACGTCGTCCCGATCACTATGCCGAACAGCATCGGCAACGCAAAGCTTGCAACCGCTGCCCCTCCGCCAATCCCCATGGGCAGTAGCGCCAGGAAAGTCGTCACGGAAGTAAAAACGGTTCGCGTCAATGTGGACGAGATACTGCTGTTCAGTAATTCCAGTAAGGGCTGGTCCGGGGCCGCACGGATATTCTCCCGGATCCGGTCAAAGACGACCACTTTGTCGTTCACCGAATACCCCATCAATGCCAGCAACGCCGCCACGGCAGTCAAGTTGAACTCCACCCCGGCCAGCGCGAAGAAGCCGATGGTCTTGGTCAGGTCCAGGGCGATGGTCAGGATTGCAGCGACGGCGAAGTGGGACTCGAAGCGGACCCAGAGGTACCCGAGCATTCCGGTTCCCGCCAGCAGAATCGCCAGAATCGTGGTGTCCCCGAACGATCCGCTGACTTTGGGACCGACCATATCCACTTTGGGAAAGCTGGCCTCAGGCGCGGCGGTTAGCACCGCGTTTTTGAGCAGGTCCACCTGATCAGCGGTAGTAGCGCCCTGCTCCGGGCCCGCGGGAAGACGGATCAGGAAGCGCCCTTCCGTACCGAATTCCTGAATGCCAGCATCTGCCATACCTTCATCCTGCAAGGTGGACCGCAAATGCTCCAGCGACAGATCCTGCGCCTGCACTTCAACCACGGTTCCGCCGGTGAAGTCGACGCCGTACTTCAGCCCCGGCTGAAAGAAGAGTCCAACCGCCGCCGTGGAGAGCACCACCGAGACGGTCAGACCGACCACCCGCCCCCGCATGAAGTTCACGCCCTTACCACTCAGGCGGTCCAGCCAGGCGATGCCGGAAATCCGCAGTGGTTCCCGCTCGCGGCCGCGAATGTGCCACTCCATGATAAGGCGGGTCACAGCGATGGCCGTAAACAGGGAGGTGACCAGACCGATTCCGATGGTGACCGCAAAACCCCGAACAGGCCCGCTGCCGAGCATGAACAGCAGGCTTACAGCGATCAGCGTGGTGAAATTGGAATCCATAATGGTGCGGTAGGCCCTGCCAAAGCCATCGCGAAGAGCCATCCAGCCCGGTTTCCCCTGCCGGGCTTCTTCCCGTATCCTCTCGTTGATCAGAATGTTGGCATCCACCGCCATGCCTATGGTGAGGATAATGCCGGCAATACCCGGTAGCGTCAGCGTCGCGCCAAACAGACTTAACACCCCGAACACCAGCCCGATATTCACCGTCAGGCCAACACAGGCGATCAGCCCCCAGCGGCCATACAGGCCCACCATAAATGCTATTACCATGGCGGCGCCCAGCAGGCCAGTGGTCAGTCCCATGGCAATGGCATCGCTGCCCAGGTCCGGCCCTACCGTACGCTCCTCCACGACCTCCAGCGGCGCAGGTAACGCCCCTGCCCGCAGTAACAGCGCCAGCTCACTGGCCTCCCGGGTGGTAAAACTGCCGCTGATTTCGCCACTGGCGCCGATCTCACTGCGAATCACCGGTGCGGTGATCACCTTGTCGTCCAGCACAATCGCCAGCGGACGGCCAATATTGTTGCGGGTCATGTCGGCAAACTGACGGGCACCGGCCCTGTCGAGGTCGAAGTTAACCACTGGCTCGCCGGTATTCTGGTTAAAGGCCATGTGGGCGTCCCGAATGCGCTCGCCTGCCATGACCACCCGCCGTTCCAGCTCATAGGTATGGTCATCGTGCGCCCCTGGCAGGACCATGGTCGTGCCGGATGTTCCGGACGCATCCGGTCGGGCGGCCCAGTGGAAGGTCATTTTCGCGGTTGTGCCGAGCAGGCTGCGAATCTCGGCCGGGTCGGCAACGCCGGGCATCTGCACCAGAATGCCTTCACTGCCCTGGCGGGTAATGCTGGGCTCCACCAGCCCGGTCTCGTCCAGCCGACGCCGCACGACTTCCAGGCTGCGTTCAACCGCGTCCCGGGACAGATACGCCTTACGGCTATCCGTCAGGGTAAGCCAGAGACGGTTGTCCCTGAGTTCGACACTGAACCTCAGTCCGTCAGCGGACGTTCCTGCCAGCGACCGGACAAGCCGGACAGCCTCAGATATCTGGTCCGGCTGACGTAAGCCAATATCGACCCCCTGCTCTGAAACCCGGGGCCGGGCTGCGGAGATTCGTTCCTTGCGAAGCGCTGTGAGCACTTCTTCGGCAATGGCCTGTTGTTCACCGAGGTACAGGCCATCCAGATCAGCTTCCAGTAACAGGTGAGACCCGCCCTGCAGGTCCAGCCCCAGGGACACGGTATTGTCCAGATACCACTGGGGTAACGCGTTCGCCCATTCCGGCGACAGAATATTCGGTAACGCACTCAGCAACCCGAGCACGATCACCAGGCCATAGACAATGGCCCGTGAAACAAGAGATTTCATGGGTAATCCTCAGAACGGAATCGACCAGCTGCTTCCTTCAGCAGCTACGGAACGGATCGGGATTACGCCAGGGGAGGAGCGCGAAGCTGAGGGCAGAGGTAGCGGCCAGGCTGGGTTACGGCACAGGTACTGCGCGGCCCGATGAGACAGGACGCAATTACCGGGAATGGCAGCCTTCCTGTCGGGTCAGACAGATCCGGTGCGGAGCTGTCGCCCGAATCTTTATCAGTGTTGCTGGTGGGAAGACGGAGAGCTTCCTGATAACCCGGGACAACCAGATGGTCCAGAGTACCGACGAAACCCAGAACCGCCTGGGGAGCCGCTGTCTGCTGATAAGTGACCGAAGAAAAGAAAACAACCAGCAGCGCAAACAGCCCAAGCACTACAGAAGGTGCACGAACCGGCCGGCGATGAGGGTTGTGGGCGTTGACCATGATGGTTCTCTTGAAGAGATGCTAAATCCTGATCTTCGGTCGGTCTGAAGTCAATGGTATGCAGCGCATTTTTGCCGGGCTCGAAAAAGAGCCACCGACCCCTCACTGAAGCTCATGGAAACAGTCCGTTACTGGCAGTAACCACATTCCAACAGACGCTGATGACCCATTAGTTAGTATTTAGCAAACGAACTGATGGGGGTCAGCGAGTGCCAGATATCAGCAGACAACCGGTGTCGCCCGACGAGCTTGGCGAACTGTTCCAGACCTATAATCAGCGGTATTTCAATAATGAGCTGGTTCCGTCTGAGGGTTTCTCATTGCGTTTCAGTCGCTCGACGCAGCTGTTCGGATGCTATCGCTACGACCTTAAGACGCACGAGGACTGGGCCATCGACATTTCCTATCGGTTGGCTGATCACCCCCGCGCTTTGCGAAGTACGCTGGTTCACGAAATGATCCATATGCTGGCGCATCAGAAGTACCGGGAGACCGGTAATGCCTTCTATCTTGACGAGCACCCCGTTGCCGGCGAGCCCTTCGTCAATGCAGACCACGGCGCGTATTTCCTGGGCGAAGTGGAGCGCCTTAACCGGCAGTGGCCTGAACTCCACATCGCAGTGACGTCGCATTTTGGCAACCATCTGTACGAACACGACCGGATCCCCCCGCGCCACCTGCTGGTGGTAACGCTGAAAAGCGGCCGTGGCATGATTTATGGCCTGCATTCCAAAGCTGCAATCGATATCAGCCAATTGCAGAGAACAGCCGCCCAACTGCATGATCCTGCTGGAATATACGTGCTCAGGGTCCGTGGCGAACTGGCGGAAGGGTTTCCTGTGCTGCGTAAGGATAACCGGGCACCGGCGAGGATGAAGCCACTGTCACTTCGGGGCTTTGAGGACGTTGCCGGTTCACTCCGTGGTCATCCGGAAACCGTCACCCTGTTCGCTGACGAGCTGTTCGTTGATCAGATCGTCGCTAACGATCTGTTGGAAAGCCAGGAAACAATGATCGCCGCGGCCTGAGCATCGGTAGACACCGCTTGCGACGGCTTTTTTGAGCCTCAGTCCCCCGACAGAAACAAAAACTCCCGGGAGGGTCTGACCCAGCCGGGAGTGCACCTATTCAGGTGAGAGGTTTTTAGCGGTCACGATCCTGATTCTGGTTCTGGTTCTGATTCCGACCCTGATTCTGGTTCTGGTTCTGACTCTGCTGACCGCCTTTCTGGCCGGCCTTCCGAGCTTCTTCAGAATCAAACTCGTGGGCATTACCGGACTCATGAGCTGCCTTACCGCCCTTCTGTCCGGCCTTGCGGGCCTCTTCAGAATCAAACTCATGGGCCTTGCCCTGTTCATGAGCCGCCTTGCCTCCCTTGCTGGCGATCTCCCGTTGCTTTTTCTCGTCCATGGAACCGAAACCGCGGTTATCAGTGCCTTTGTTAGCCATAATAAACCTCCAAACTATTGTGGTCGGTTAACAGCAACCGCAAGCGGCGTTGCCTCCTGGCGGATTGCTAATACAGGTTTTGCAATCGCTGGGCCAACCCTATAACCCCAGTAAAATCAAATTGTTGCAATATTCTCTTGAGCTTTCAGTCGGTAATTCTTTCCGCCCGCATGTATTTTTTTCCGCCGATAACGGAGCTTACACAAGGTCCCGCGGAATCTTGCATGACCAGTTGCGTGAAAAGACCCTCCTGCCCTGGTCAAAGCCGTCCAGCTGGGCATGCACATGGAAGTTGTCCACATCGGATGTCAGCACCGTGCGGGTCAGCACCTCCACGTCCCAGTCGTCCCTTTTGAAACAGCGCCGGGTCCAGGTCTCGCCCCTGGCAGAAGTCTCATCGTTGCCCTGAAACGAATACCACTCCTTTGTGGACCGGGTGATCCGGGTATCCGTCTCCTCGATAACGAAGCTGCCCTGGTCGTTAATCACTTCCAGAATGGACAGGTCAGAGGCCAGGTCTTTTGTCAGCAGCCAGTTGTGGTCGCTCGGCTCCAGATGGACGACCTCCAGATCCGGCGCCTGTTCCGGTGCCTCAAACGAGATCTCACGATCATCCTTGCGGCTATCCCGGACCGGTAGGTGAAGATAGCTCTCTGCCGTATTGATGCTGACCATGGTCTTGCGGGGCGGTGTCCATGCCAGTGGCCAGTAAGAGGTGGATATGGAAACCCGCAGCCGGTGGCCGGTCGGGAAGCGCTGACCGATCCCGTTCAGGTAGACCCTCACGTTATAGGTCTGCCCAGGCTCCACGGGTGTCGGATCCTGATCACTGTCACGGTGGGTCAGGTTAAGCAGCCCGTAGGTGATCCGGGTTGCCTCTCCGGAGGGGGCCACATCCGATAAACGCACTGCCAGCATGCCGCCAGGCTGGTCGGCCTTCAGTTGCAGTTCTACCCAGCCACCGCCGAGGATTTCCAGCGGCGCTTCCAGGGGCTCCGTGTCGAAAGTTAACGCGCCGCCGTCTTCCTGACGCTGGTCACCGGGCAAGTCCGGCGTGGCCGCGTAGGAACACCATTTGCCGGCGGCCATGCCCAGGGACAGCGGGGACTGCAGATCCATCCAGCGGGTACTCTGAGAGTCGGTATCGGGAGCCCCGATCTTGCCGGGGTACTGCAATGCGTAACGGGTCCGGGCGATGTTATCCGAAGGCCAGCTGGCCTCAGCCACCCACCGGCCGGGGCGTTCGGCATAAGAGGTATAGGGCGGGACCGAGTCCTGCACCCATACCCGCATCATGGGTTCATCCATAATGCCGGTGTCTTTACTCTTCAGCCAGTAATCCCACCAGCGCAGCATTTCCTGCAGAAAACCGATGGCGGGGCCGGGAATACCATGGTGAGGATACTTGTGCCCCCAGGGGCCGATAAGACCCTGGCGGGGTACCTGCAGATTCGCCATTAACCGGAACACCGAGTTGGTGAAGCCATCGGCCCAGCCCCCAACAGCCATCACCGGACACTGGATGGCCTCGTAGTTTTCGCAGATGGAGCTGGCTTTCCAATAGTCGCTCCGGCGCTGGTGTTTTAGCCAGGATTCCAGCCACAGGCCGCTGCCGTCCATACGCTCGTGCCACATGTCCCGCCAGCGGTCGCCGACAATCAACGGGTCCGGCGGCAGCGAATTGAACGCAAACATCACGGTGGCCTCCGACAGGTTGTCCCCCAGCAGGCACCCCCCCATGTAATGCATGTTGTCGGCGTACAGGTCATCGCTTGAGCAGGCGGTCATGATGGCTTTCAGCGCCGGCGGGCGGCGGGCGGCCACCTGCAGGCTGTTAAAGCCGCCCCAGGAGATCCCCATCATGCCCACCTTGCCATCGCACCAGGGCTGGTCTGCAATCCAGGCGATGGCATCTTCCCCGTCGTCCTGTTCCTGCCGGGTGTATTCGTCGGTCAGTACACCGTCGGAATCCCCGCTGCCGCGCATGTCCACCCGGATGCAGACGTAGCCATGCCCGGCCATATAGGCGTGGTTATTGGCATCCCTGTTCCGGGTCAGGTCCCGTTTCCGGTAGGGTATGTACTCCATGATAGCTGGCAGAGGCTGGCTTTCTGCCTGCTCGGGCATCCATACCCGGGCCGCCAGCTGGCTGCCATCCCGCATGGGAATAAAGACGTTTTCAATGGTTTTCACCGGATAGGGAAACCGCTCGACGATCTTCATGTTCACCTCCTGGAGAAGCAGGTTCCGGGTCGGTTAACGGAACAATGTCGAATGTCAGTGCGTCAAGACAATCCTGGTAACGCGCCATCAGCGCATCACGGTTTTCTGCGCCCAGATAGAGTTCGCCCAGCACAAAGCTGTAGGCGTCCTGATTGGGCACCTGGTTCAGGGCCATACCCGGCTCCACTTCGAGCTTCAGCCGGGTTTTCGGAAAACGCCTGGCCAGCGCTTCAATCTCGTCGGGTTCCGGAACACGCCGCACCAGGCCATCCTCGGGCCGGGTCAGAATAAACTTGGCGGCGACGTTGTACGGGCCGGCTTTTTCAGGTAAGCCTTCGCCGCCGCCGAGGGCCACGTCAATCGCGACCTCATGGTTACTCATGCCGTTGACGAGAATGAACATCTCGGAATGGGACTGGGAAAGGCGGGAGTTAATCTCGATCAGCCAGAGCTTGTCGCTGGCCTTGTCCCACATGAACTCCACGTTGAAGCAGCCGTTGTCGAAGCCGATCTGTTTCATCAGGCGTTCGCTGACGTCAACAAGCTGTTGCTGTATGTCATCAGGTAGCTGGCTTGGATAAATCAGGCTTTCGATCGACGTACCACCCCTGCCCCGGCCCATATCGAAAATGCCGTGGACACTGAATTCGCCCCTGCAGACCGAGCCCTCCGGGGCGACCTGCTCGCCGCTGATGATCTGCTCGGCGAGACAACTACAGCCGCTGGTGCCCGCCAGTTCGTCGGGCAGCTGAATCCGGCGTAATACCTGATCAAAGGCGTTTCCGATACGGCCGATCTCCTGCCGGATAATGGCCTGGCTCTCCAGAAACTGTTCCCGGGACTCAATCCGGAACCCCAGCTGCGACGAGAAAGCTTTTACCGGTTTGATCCAGAAAGGATACGCGAGGGGGATCTTATCGATGGCATGCTCATCAAACGGGTCAAAGTGGCAGAACTCCGGGACCACTTCCGGAACCACCTTCTGCTGCTCCAGTCGACTCCAGTATTTATGCTCACATTTAAGAACACTTTCCAGGCTTGGCGAGGGCACGCCGAACTCCTCACAGAGGATGGGCGCCAGTACACTGGTGGGGAAATCCCAGTGGGCCACGATCATATCAACAGGCACGTCAGCGGCCTTGATCTCTCTCCGGCACGCGTCCAGCAGCTCATCAAAATCGATACTTTCCGCCTCAACCAGGGTGGCTACGTCCAGTACGCTATGGAACCTGTAGTTTTCGGCGTTGCGGAGGGTTTTCATTTCCTCCCGCTGGAAATCATCCATGGCAAGTACAAAGATATTTTTCATACACGGGTCCTTTAGTCAGGTACACCCGGGATCTGCAATCCCCAGGCCAGGGGTTCGGGACAATAACCGGTACGGATTCCCTGTTTAGCGAGGCATTTTCGGTAAAACCTGCCGGCGTGGCTGTAAAACTGACCTGCTGCTGCTTTTTCTGTAAACGGGAATTTTGCCGCCCGGGCTTTGCATCACCTTGTTTCGGTCCAGGACGGGTTTAAAACCGCTACCCCACGGATTGGTGCCTGGCACACATGCTGCAACCGGTAGACAGCAGTGACCACGGAACCGGACAGGAGATGCTTATGGCCCACACACGCTCTCGCGGGCACCACCCCGGCGGACGCTCGTCCGGGTGCCACGACATCGGCCGTTGCCTGGGCTTATTGGCCCTCGTGGGAGGGACCGCCTGGTGCCTGAAGAAACATGTTTTCTCGCCGCATTCGCAGACTCACCGGACGCTAACACACCGGGGATCCCGCACTCACCATTTTCCAACGGGCGCAGAGTCACGCGGGGGCTTTGAGTACCGCCATTTGCTGATGGCTGCCTTTGGCGCTGCCGCCGCCGGGCTGCTGGCGAGTTCCGTAGTGCCCCGGGTACGCCGGTCGTCCCGTTCTGAGGTCAACCTCACCGGGAACGTCATCATTAACCGACCTCCGGAAGAGGTGTACCAGTTCTGGCGCCGGTTCGAGAACCTGCCGGAGGTCATGAGCTTTCTGGAATACGCCGGGCCCGGCGAGCGGAACCTCTACCGCTGGCGGGCACGGGGACCGGTCGGCCCGGCGTTCGAATGGATGTCAGAAATCACTGAAGATGATCCGGGCAAGCGGCTGGCCTGGCGCTCCGTTGAAGGGTCTGACCTGCACACATGGGGCAAGGTGACGTTTGAGCCCAATGAGGAACACGAAAGTACCTTGCTTGCCGTGAACTTCACCTTCTGTCCGCCAGCCAATGCGACCGGGGCTGCGCTCAAATTCCTGTCCGGGCTGGAAAGCACCGTTCTGAATAAAAATCTGCGAAATCTCAAGTCGAAACTGGAGGCTGGCGAGATCGCCACGGCCCGCCGTTATAACTCCGTTCGACACGGGCAAAACGGAGGTGACCAATGAGAGCGGTATGCTGGCACGGTACCCAGGACGTACGGGTTGAGCAGGTTCGCGACCCGGAGATCATCAACCCCCGGGACGCCATTCTGAAGGTGACCTCCACCGCCATCTGTGGCTCTGACCTGCACCTGTATAACGGTCGCATTCCTGCGATGAAGAAGCACGACATCCTGGGCCACGAATTTATGGGTGAAGTGGTCGACCTGGGGAAAGACGTCAAGAACCTGAAAAAAGGCGATCGCGTGGTGGTGCCCTTCACCATTTCCTGCGGTGGCTGCTTTTTCTGCAAGAGCGACCTCTACTCCCTGTGCGACAACTCCAACCCCAACGCAGAGCTGGTGGAGAA
>CAZHAY010000090.1:1832-10720 GCA_964530545.1 uncultured Marinobacter sp. | reverse complement strand
CTGACGGGGCACCATCTGGCGGGGTTCCCGCACGGCGGTCAGGTTATAGGCGCGGTTCCACTTATTCAGCAGGGCCAGAAACGCCAGCAATTGTTGTTGCTGATCGACGGATAACGCCAGATCCATCCCGGCGAGACCTTCAGACAGCTGCCGCTGCCAGAGTGATTCACTCATATCCTGTCCGTCAGGCCGTCTGCTTGCGGAGCAGATCCCGCTTTTTCAGGTGCACCAGCAACTGGGAAATGGCGGCCGGGGTGACACCCTGGATGCGCGACGCCTGAGCAATGGTCTCAGGCCGGACTTCCTTGAGCTTCTGTCGGATCTCATTCGACAGGCCACCTACAGTGTCAAAGTCCAGATCGTCCGGCAGGCGGGTTTCTTCATTGCGCCGCAGCCGCTCAATCTCATCTTCCTGCCGGGAGATGTAGCCTTCGTATTTAATCTCGATTTCCACCTGCTGCTCAACCGCCTCAGGCCCGGCGCGCTCACCGCCAATTTCTGCAATGCTGGCATAGCTGATTTCCGGCCGGCGCAGCAGATCCGCCAGGGTATTGTCCCGGTGCATGGGCTGGCGCAGGTAGCGATCAGCAATCGCCGATTGCTCCGTATCGGGATGGATGCGCGTGGTTTCCAGCCGCTGTCGCTCAACGGCGATGGCGTCCCGCTTGTCGTTGAACTGACGCCAGCGGTCCTCGTCCACCAGCCCCAGCTGATGGCCGGTTTCGGTGAGCCTCAGGTCCGCGTTGTCTTCCCGCAGGATCAGCCGGTATTCCGCTCGGCTGGTAAACATCCGGTAAGGCTCCGACGTACCCATGGTGATCAGGTCGTCCACCAGCACACCGATATAGGCCTGATCCCGGCGTGGGTACCAGGGCTCGCGGTCCTGAGCCTGAAGTGCTGCGTTGAGGCCGGCCAGCAGACCCTGGGCACCGGCTTCTTCATAACCGGTGGTACCGTTGATCTGGCCGGCGAAATACAGGCCACCAATGAATTTGGTTTCCAGCGTATGGCGCAGATCCTGAGGGTTCAGGTAATCGTACTCAATGGCGTAACCCGGCCGGGTGATATGCGCGTTTTCGAAGCCGGGAATGGAGCGCACTGCCGCCAGCTGAATATCAAACGGCAGACTGGTGGATATGCCGTTGGGATAGAGTTCGTGAGTGTTGAGGCCTTCCGGCTCGACAAAGACCTGGTGGGAATCCTTGTCGGCAAAGCGGTTGACCTTGTCTTCTATGGACGGGCAGTAGCGGGGCCCAACGCCTTCGATATCACCGGCGAACATGGGGGAGCGGTCAAAACCGCTGCGGATGATATCGTGGGTTTCGGTGGTGGTACGGGTCACGTAGCAGCATACCTGCTGCGGGTGCTGGTCCCGGGAGCCCATGAATGACATCACCGGCGCGGGGTTGTCGCCCCACTGTTCGTCCATTACCGAAAAGTTCACGGTACGGGCATCAATACGGGGTGGTGTTCCGGTTTTAAGACGGCCCACATTGAAAGGCAATTCCCGTAATCGCCGGGCCAGCGCATTTGCCGGCGCATCACCGGCACGGCCGCCGGCGTGGTTTTGCAGACCGATATGAATGACGCCGCCCAGGAAAGTCCCGGTCGTCAGCACCACGGTTTTGCCCCGAAAGCGTATGCCGGTGTTGGTCACCACACCGGTGACCCGGTCGTTTTCCACAATCAGATCGTCGGCGGCCTGCTGGAACAGCATCAGGTTGGGCTGGTTCTCAAGCATCTCCCGGATTGCAGCCTTATAAAGCACCCGGTCCGCCTGGGCACGGGTAGCACGTACCGCCGGCCCCTTGCGGCTGTTAAGCACCCGGAACTGGATACCGGCCAGATCGGTGGCCTTTGCCATGGCGCCGCCAAGGGCGTCGATTTCCTTGACCAGATGGCTTTTACCAATGCCACCAATGGCCGGGTTACAGGACATCTGGCCCAGGGTCTCGATGTTATGGGTCAGCAGCAGGGTTTGTGACCCCATGCGGGCTGCGGCCAGAGCGGCCTCGGTGCCGGCATGGCCACCACCAATGACAATGACGTCGAAACGGGTCGGAAAATCCACAAAATCACCTCGGAGCGGAGTGCAAAAATCAGCAGGGCAGTATACCTGCTAGAAGGGCTGTTTTGCAGTGGCAGTGGGTGAATTTTAACCAGATCAACGGGTAAAGGGTTAACGCTATCCCTTCGGGTTACGGGAAACTACGTAAATTTGCCAGTCAATTCATGGGCTTGAAAAGCTTTGTTGAAAAACTTTTCAATAAAGTTATCCACAGAAAAAAGCCCCTGAAAAACCAACTATTCACAGTCTAACTTATTGTTTTTAATCATATCAGGGAGATTTATAAAAACTCGCGCCCAGATTGTTCAGACCTTTATCCACAAGCTAGGGCCGTGCTATCCGCCCATCCCAGGCAACCTCGACGCCCTCAGGCAACAACGGCGACAACATCAGATACTCATCCAAGGTATGGCCCACATGGGTCAGCAGGGTTTTGTCCGGGGCGACCTGCTCCACAAGGTGGAGTGCCAGGTTGAGGTCGTTGTGATTTCGTGGCGTTTCCAACAGCCCCATCACATGGTCCATACCGCGCCCGCTGGCAGGCCCGGCATTGGCATCCATAGACCGACACCCGACGGGCGTCGGCGGTGCCCAGAAACTCCAGCTCAAAAGCCATGGGCAACCACAGATTCCTGGACCATGGTGATCAGATCCTGTAACTGATCAAAGGCTTCCTCGAGGGTGCCGTTGTTGTCGACAACGGCCGTACCCATCGGTATGGCGTAGGCAAACTGGCTCGCCCTTCTCACCCTGGCATCAATCTCTTCGACGGACTCACGGCCTCTCTGGATCAGCCGTTGGCGGAGTTTTTCCGGAGTTACGCTGATCAGCACGGGTACCAGTGTACTGCCATAGCGCTCCTGCGCCTGCCCCAGGTAACTGCGGGAACCATTGATCAGCACGTGGTGACCCCGGGCCAGCCAGAGGTCGATCTCATTGCCTATCCCATACAGATAACCGTTGGCCTGCCAGTCCATGGCAAACAGACCCATCGCCTGTCGTTTACGGAATTCCGCTTCCGGCAATGACATATGGTTCTCACCGCCGGACTCGGGCCGGCGGGTGATATACCGGCCCGCGGACCAGACGGTTTCAATCAACGGCTGCTGGCCGCACTCACTGACCAGTACCAGATCGGCGCGCTTGCCCACCGCAATGGAACCGCGATCGTTCAGTGCCGCACAGCGCGCTGGAATGGCGGTGACCGTAGCGATGGCTCTGGCAAGGTCGTAGTCGTTGCTTTCCATGCGCGCCAGGCGGAAGGCAGCGTCAAGCATACGCCGCAATATTTCCCGAGTGGGATCCGCCGCGGACCACATTGGGCGCGCCCATCATGACCTTCAGGCCGCGCTCGTGGGAGGCCCGTGCCGCTTCAAGGGTAGTGGGGAATTCGGCAATGGTCATGCCGTAACCGGCGGATTCCTCCACATGGGCCAGGGTCGGCGGGAGGGCTTCGGAGTGAAGTCCGGCGCAGGAAACGCAGTAGGGAAACGCCAAAAACACTGCTCCCGTTGTCCTCAGGGAGCAACGGCAGCAGCGTCAGGATTGGGGATTAACAGGATCTGGCGTCGGCAGGACTCAACCCGGTCCGGCTCCCGGCTCTGCGGTCAGCTGCTCAAGTTCCTTTTCAACCGCATTGGCTGATTTGGCGAACCGGGCCAGCAGGTTGTAGAGCACGGGAATCAGGAACAGCGTCAGGGTGGTGGCGAAGGTCAGGCCACCCATGATGACGATACCAATGGCAGCCCGGCTTTCGGCATCCGCACCGGAGGCGATAACCAGCGGTATGGCGCCGAATACTGTGGAGATGGTGGTCATCAGTACCGGCCGGAAACGCAGAATGGAACCCTCGAATATGGCGTCCCGTACACTGTAGCCTTCATCCCTGAGCTGGTTGGCAAACTCCACCATAAGGATGCCGTTTTTGGCCATCAGCCCCAACAGCATTACGATGCCGATCTGGCTGTAAATATTCAGGCTGATTCCCGACCAGAACAGGGCGATGAGCGCTCCCGTTACGGCCAACGGCACGGTCAGCATGATAATCAGCGGGTGGATCCAGCTTTCAAACTGGGCCGCCAGTACCAGGAACACAATGACAAACGCCAGCCCGAAGGTCACGTAAATGGCATTGGACGACTCCTGAAACTCCTGACTCAACCCCCGGTAGCTGATCCGTGCCTCAGGCGGCAGGGTTTCAGCCGCCAGGTTGTTCAGATAGGTGAGCGCGGATCCCAGGTCATACCCATCCGCCAGCGACGCGCTGATAACCACGGCGGGTAACCGATCGATCCGGCGCAGGTCCGGGTTGGTGCCGATTTCGTCCATATCCACCAGCGCCGCCAGCGGAATCAGATCGCCACCGGCCCGGGGCCTCATGAAAATCTGGCTCAGGTCAGAGGGTGTGGCACGGTCCGCATCGCTGGCCTGTACGATGACATCGTATTCCTGGCCCCGATCCATATAGGTTGTCACTTTCCGGGACGCAAGCATGGTCTGGAGGGTCAGACCGACATCCTGCACGGTAATGTCCAGGTCCGCTGCCCGTTCACGGTCGATGGTGAGCCGCAGCTCCGGGCGGGTCAGCTCAAAGTCGGTATCGACGTTCAGAAGGCCTGGGTTTTCCCTGGCTTTGCTGACGATTTCCTCACTCCACTGCTGCACCGACTCATAATCCGGACCAGCCACAACAAACTCCACCGGCTGGTTAAAACCACCCTGGCCCAGCCCGGGGGGGTTAACGGGAATGACCCGAACCCCCGAGATATCCACCATTTTGGCCCGGATCTCACTGGTTATCTGCTGCTGTTTCACATCCCGCTGGCTCCAGTGCTCCAGCCCCATGATCATGAACGCGTTGTCTTCCTCATCACGGAACCCGACGATGGACAGCAGGCGGTTGGCGATACCATCGTCGATATAGGGCAACAGCAGTTTTTCCGCTTGCCGGACGTAGTGGTCGGTGTACTCAACGGTGGACCCCCGGGGTGCGTCTGTGGGCATGATAATGGTGCCCCGGTCTTCAATGGGTGCCAGTTCCTGGGGCAGTTGAGGATAAAGCGCAAACGCCAGTATCAGGCTCGCCATGCCCAGCCCGATAATCAGTCCCGGCTGGCGTAACGAGAAACCAAGCGCCCGCGCGTATCCACGGGTCATGCCATTGAGCACTTTTTCACTGGCGAGCCACAGTTTCCCTTTGTCGCCACCTTCGCGACTGGGGCGCAGCCATTTGGAACACAGCATGGGCACCAGGGTCAGGGCGACAAAACTGGAGAACACCACCGCCGCCGCCAGAGTAAACCCAAACTCGGCAAACAGGCGGCCGACGTTACCGCCCATAAAAGAAATGGGAACAAACACCGCTACCAGGGTCAGGGTCGTCGCGATGATAGCGAAGGACACCTGCTTGGCACCGCGGAAGGTGGCCAGCAGCGGTGGTTCACCGTCATCAATACGGCGCTGGATGTTTTCCAGCATGATGATGGCATCATCCACCACCAGACCAATGGCCAGAATTACCGCAAGCAGAGTCAGCACATTAATGGAGAAGCCCAGGTAACCAAGGCCGATAAAGGCACCAATCACCGCAACTGGAATGGTGACGGCCGGAATCAGGGTAGCCCGCCAGGATCGCAGAAACAGGAAAATAACCAGAATAACCAGTGCGACCGCAATGATTAACGTGATCATGACTTCACTGATGGAGGCCCGGATGAAGATCGATTCGTCGTAGCTATCGGTAATCGTCACCTCAGGGGGCAGGGTTTGCCGTATCTGCTCCAGCTCGGCCCGAACCCCATCCGAAACCGCCACGGTGTTCGCCTTGGACTGGCGGATCACGCCCATACCAATGGCAGTTTCCCCATTGCCCCGCAAGCGGCTGACATCCGACTCGACGCCCATCTGCACATTGGCGACCTCGCCCAGCCGGACAAGGTTGTTGCCGTCGCGCCTGACCACAAGATTGTTAAACTGCTCCACATTACTGAGGCGCCCTTCAGCACGCACGGTAAAATTGCGCGTGGAGGAATCCACCGAACCCGCCGGCAACTCGACGTTATTAGCGCGCAGTGCACGCTCGACATCCGCAACCGTGATGTCCCGCGCAGCCAGCCGGTCCCGGTCAAGCCAGACCCGGATCGCGTAGCGGCGCTCTCCGCCAATGCGCACATCCGCCACGCCATCGAGTACCGATAGCCGGTCAACCAGCACACGATCCGCAAAATCGCTGAGTTCAGCGCTGTCCCAGGCCTGACTGCGGAGGGTTAACCACATCATGGGACGGGCATCCGAGTCCGCCTTGCGCACCACCGGGGCATCCGCCTCTTCCGGCAATTCGTCCACGATTCGTGCAACGGCATCGCGGACATCGTTGGCAGCGATGTCTACATCCCGGGAAATGTTGAACTCAATGCTGGTACGAGACTGTCCCTGTTCCGTGGACGACTGGATCGTGCGAATGCCTTCAATACCGCTGATGGCCCCTTCGACAATCTGGGTGATCTGCGTATCAACGACCTCTGCTGCAGCGCCGGTGTAAGTGGTCGAGATAGAAACGATGGGGGGATCGATATCCGGGTATTCCCGCACCGGCAGGCCCATTAGCGCGGCAATACCAAAGACCAGAACCAGCAGGTTCATGACGGTGGCGAATACCGGCCGTTTGATGGAGACGTCGGTCAGTAACATGTCAGGACTCCAGGGTCAGGAAGCGATTATCCGGTATCGCGTCTTCGTCCCGTCGAACTTCCAGCCGGTCGCCGCTGCTTAGACGGTCCTGACCGGTAATAATGACCTGATCATCATCGTTGATGCCGCTGACCACTTCGACCAGGCCTGGCATGCGGGTCCCAAGGGTGACCAGGGTACGACGGGCAACCCCGTCTTCGGCAATGAACACATATTTGTTATCGCCCCGGATCAGGACCGCCTGCTCGGGGATGACCAGGGCTTCACGTTCCTGCAGGGTCAGACTCGCTGACATGAACTGGCCGGGGCGTAACCGGCCATCCGCGTTGTCGATCAACGCACGCACCGGCAGCGAGCGGCTCAGCTCGCTGATCCGCGAACCCATCTCCACCAGCTGGCCTTCGAAGCTGACGCCAGGCCAGGTGGGAGAATTTCCGCGCACCATCTGTCCCAGCGATACCTGACCAAGAAACCGCTCCGGTACGGAGAGGGTCAGCTCCATCTGATCTACCGCATCAAGAGTGGTGACAATGGTTCCTGGCGTGACGTACGCGCCCACGCTGAGGTCAGAAAGCCCGACAACGCCGGTAAAAGGCGCCACAATCCGGTGGTTTTCCAGTCGCACCCGGGCGGCTTCCCGCTCGGCCAATGCGACATCTACCGCGGTACGCAACTCATCCACCAGAGACTGGGATACGCTGTTGTTACTGCGCAGACTGGTGGCCCGATCAAGCTGGCGACGGGCATCCGCCAGGCGCGCTTCGATCACCCGAAGGTCAGCCTCTGCCTGACGGTCATCCAGTTGCAGCAGCAGGGCACCTTTCTCAACCCGCTGGCCCGCAGCCAGGTTATGGCGTATCACCCGCCCACTGACCTCAGTGGTCAGCTCTACGGCCTCCACCGCCTGCAAACTGCCGACCGACTGCACCTGATCCCGCACGATGTCCCGCTGTGGCGTCACCACGTTCACCACACTGGCGGACTGTGCCAGGCTCTGACCAACCTCCGGACCCGTGTCCAGGTGACGCCAGCCATACATGCCTGCCACTGCAATTACCACCAACACCAAGGCGACCAGCCACTGTTTCCACATAGGAACGACTACCTGTTCTACACTCGTTAAATTACCAGCTCATCCGGAGACATCCGGGTTAGGCGTCCTCGGCGGCTGATGCATTATTGTCATGGCGTTCGATTGCTCAGGCCGTGCGCCTACAGCAAAATGAAGATAGTACCTATCTCGACCAGGTCTTGCCGGACCTGGGTCAAGCTCAACATGTTACCCAGACGGCAGCTGGACTGGTGTAGCCGTCAAAATGACAATTCTAGCCGACACCGTAAAAATACCGACATCTCCCCGCCGAAACCAGCAATGAACCGTGCTCTTACCACGGTTTGCACAACCTTTACATTGCCGTAAGTCCGCTGTTTACAACCTACTGTTTATAACTCCCTGGCCGACCCGCTATGAACGGGACGTTTTTCGGTATTTTCCAAACGTTCTGGACCAGGAAATGGTCGCGCGGTTCCGTGAGGATTTGCGCGACTGGGAAAACAACCCCGATACTCTCCATTCCGAAGGGACGATTACCAAGCCCGGCAAGCCCGAGATTTGTTCCGTCGCCCAAACGCAAAAAGGGAAGCCCGAAGGCTTCCCTTTTCTAATAACGTTACCCTTACTCCAGCGAAGACATGGGCGCCGGACGCGGGGTCTCGTCAGTGCTCGGTGGCAGTTCGGGGTAGCGAACCTCAGGCACTTTGCCGGTGAGCGTCTTGAGGAAGGCAACGATGGATTCCACCTCGTCGTCCCCCAGTTCAGTGCCCAACTGGGCGGTACCCATGACGGACACGGCCTCGGTCAGGCTCCAGACCGCGCCAGAGTGGAAGTACGGCGCGGTCAGCTCGATATTACGCAGAGGCGCGGCACGGAATACATATTCGTCAGACGCCGTCTGGGTAACTTCAAAACGGCCCTTGTCACCCTCGGGCAGAATATCTGCGCCTGGCTTTTTCACCAGACCGAACGGGAAATAGCCCTGGCCACCAAAGTTGACGCCCCCGTGGCAGGCCGCACAACCCTTGTCGATAAACAGGGCCAGACCCTCCTGTTCCTGCTCGTTCAGGATGTCAT
>CAZHAY010000090.1:0-1732 GCA_964530545.1 uncultured Marinobacter sp. | reverse complement strand
CCCTTGTCGATAAACAGGGCCAGACCCTCCTGTTCCTGCTCGTTCAGGATGTCATCTTCACCCCGCAGGAACTGGTCAAAGCGCGCATCCGGTGTGATCAGTGTGGCCTCAAAAGCCTCAATGGCGATGGCCATGTTGTCAAAGGTCACCGGGTTATCTTCACCCGGAAACGCCGCCCGGAACTGCTTTACATACGCTGGCATGGACGCAAGCGTGGCTTCGACCCGCTCTGGGGTACTGCTCATCTCGACCCCCGCCTGCACCGGTCCCTTGGCCTGCTCGGCCAGGTCAGCGGCACGGCCATCCCAGAACTGGGCGCTGTTAAACACGGCGTTAAAGACCGTGGGCGAGTTACGGGGACCTTTCTGCCAGCCGTGACCAATGGAGGTCGGCAGATAGTCATGACCACCCATACCCACGTTGTGGCAGGTGTTACAGCTGATCAGGTGACTGGAGGACAAACGCGGTTCAAAGAACAGCATCTTGCCCAGCTCCACCTTGGAGGCTGTCAACTCATTACCATCAATTACGGGCGGGTACTTGGGTACGGCACTGAACAGGGTCGATGCGCGATCCCGTAACTCACTGTTGGCGAAGGCACCCTGGGCTCCCACCAGGAGGCCCGCCGTCAACAGGACTGCAGTAGACAGTTTCATAACAGCTCTCCTTGAATCCCGAGCATTGCAGTGATTTACGAAGCATAGTAGCAGCGACCCGGGTTCTCCATAATGTGAACTGGTGACTATCGTCCGTAAAATTGATCTAACACAAGAAACACCCGTATAAACGCAAAAAGGGAAGCCCCGCGGCCTCCCTTTTTTCGTACTTCCATGCTTTTAAAGCAGATTTTTCGGAATCAGAAACTCACGGTTGCCGAGAGCCATAGCCGGCGGCCGTCTTCCAGCGTTCCATCGACGGAGCGTCCGGACTGAATGTAACTGGACACCCAGGCCTCATCACCACTCGCATTGATATAACGCTCACCTTCGGTGAAGTCCTTATCAAACAGGTTGTAGATCGCGGCTTTGACGGTCACATTCTCGGCGGCCTGGTACGACGCACCCAGATGGAACACGGAATAGGCATCCAGATCCCCTACCTGGTCTGCGACCAGTTGATTCGCCGCTGTCAGGTTTTCGTACCGGTCAGTAAAGCGCTCACGCTCGCTGCGGTACTCGCCTTTGAACCACAGGTCCAGTACCGGCGTTGCCTGCCAGTTGATCGCGGCGTTCAGCAGATGTTTTGGCGTATTGGTCAGCGGCCGTCCTTCATTGTCACCACTCTTCTGCTCACTGTCGGTGAACGTGTAATTACCGGACAGCCTCCAGTTCTGCGCAAACTGCCAGCTGCTACCCAGCTCAATACCGCGGGTTTCCGCTTTGCCGATATTGATGTCCTGACTGAAGTCTTCCTGCGTAAAGCCTGGGCCGTAGCTGATACAGCCGGGCAGTCCAGGATCATCGGCAGCGAAGCAGTTAGGGATCGACGGCCCCGAATCAATCTTGTCCTTGAAGCGGTTGTGGAAAGCCGTCACATTCGCCTTGAAGCCATCCAGATTGTCGTAATACGCGCCCAACTCGGTGTTGGTGGTAATTTCCGGCTCCAGGTCCGGGTTACCAAACGCGATGGTTCTACCCTGCCCGCTCACTGACGAAATACCGTCGTGTAGCTGGTTAACGGTCGGCGCCTTGAAACCCCGGCTGACACCCCCCTTGAAGGTCCACTGGCTGAG
>CAZHAY010000089.1:2325-11165 GCA_964530545.1 uncultured Marinobacter sp. | reverse complement strand
TGGTCAGGGACACAGGCAAGCCCGCCGGAAAACGTTAAGCCTGCTGGCCCTTCGGGGCCGAAATCGAATGCTTTGAACGACGTTTTCAGGCGCTCGAGCACCATAGCGGCACCGGTCGGATCCAACCCCGGCAACACCATCACAAACTCTTCACCGCCCATTCGCGCCGCTGCATCCTGCTTGCGGCTGCCGTCCTGCAGCAACTCGCCCAGCGCCGTCAATACACGATCCCCCATCTCATGCCCCCACTGATCGTTGACGCGCTTGAAGTGATCCAGGTCGATAAGACAGACAGTGAGCGGGCGATTTTCACGCAACGCCCGGGGGATCTCATGCTCGAGCACTTCATCCAGCCACCGACGATTGAACAATCCCGTGAGCGGGTCGCGGATGGACTCTTCCTTTAAGGCCTTCCGCAGCTCTTCAATGTGTTCGAGCTTCTCCCGCAGGTCCGCTTCGATTTTCTTGAATTCTGTCACATCCCGCAGGCTGTAGATCGCGCCGCGTACATGTCCACTGGCGCTGTGAAAGACATTCATCCGAACGTTCAGCACACGGTCATCCAGGCGAAGCTCATCCACCACCTTTCGCCCCGTGAACAGCCCGGGTACAAACTCTTCTACGGGCTCGCCCCGCGTGAACGTCTTTCCCGCCCGCTCCAGAAGCTTTCGGGCAGCCGGGTTGGCGTCCACCAGGCGCCTCTGGGCGTCTGTCACCAGCACACCATCCAGCATGTGGTGAAACACCAGTGATCGCGCAATCGGCATCACGTCCAGGAAACCCTGCTTGCGGATATTCAGCAACATAAAGATGGCAGTAGCCAAGAAGCCAAACGGACTGATATCCATGCCTTCCAACGCCGGTGGAAGCAGTTTCAGAATGGTGATGACATTCGCTGCAGAGGCGATAAACCCACCGATCAATACCAGGGTAGCCTGCACCCGATAGGCTCGGGAACGAATGATAAACCGGATCATGATGGTGTAGGAGACTACTGCCAGCGAGTAAGAATAGAGCGTGTGCAACCAGAATGCCGGCCCACCCAGGAACTGATCACCCGTACCGGGCCGAAAGCCGCCGAGGAACCAATCGTGAAAGAAACCATCGGTGAGCGCTACCGCCAGGACCAGAACAGGCTGGATGGCCAGCAAAAGGACCAGCCGCCGGCTGATATGGTCTCGTATGCCCGTGTATTGCAAAACAAACACCAGAAACGAGGCCGGTAGAATACAGACCCCGATAAACATCAGGCGAAACCAGAGAAGTGGCATGCTCTCGGGTTGGGGAACCAGCTCGGGCGCGGCGCTCTGCAGAAGCTGCATAGCAAAAAACAGCGTCCACCAACTGATACCTACCATCATCACAGCAACGGTCTTGGCGGCAGGAATCTCGCGCCGGGCCCAGGCATAACGGGCCAGAAACAGCGTTAACACGCAGGATAGAAACAGTGCCGCAATATAGGACATCCACCGGCTCCGGGTTCAGTTTGCCAAACAGGTTATTGTTTTTATCGTCGATATGTTGGAAAGTCTTACGCGTCTACGGAAAGAACCGAGACATTCCGGGGATGGTATCGACTTTTTATAGAGCAAAAGCTCGTTAATGGACCGTCCCCCGAGACCATGGAACAAAAATAACGCATAAAAAGGTAGCGACAGGGATGCTTTTTGCGCCTTTTGAGTACGAGAAGTGAGACACCTGTGGCAGTTACACATTCCCCGTTGCAGCGTGAACTGCAAAAAACCCGAAAGCGTTCCTCCGGAACGACACCCGCTGAGGCGTTCAGCCGCGCCCGTCGTATCTGGCTGAAAGGCGAGCGCCTGCATCTGGCTGATCTTGCCGAAGAGCTGGGCATTGGCCGCGCCACGCTGTTCCGCTGGGTGGGTAATAAAGACCTCCTGCTGGGAGACATACTCTGGTCGCTGTACGCGCCCATCCGTGCTTCCATTGTAGCTTCAACTCCGGGCACCGGGGTAGATTATATCGTTGGGGTCTACCGGCGGATTACCATCGAGCTGGTACGGGCAAAACCACTGCGGGACTTCATCAGGCAGGACGCGGAGCATGCACTGCGAGTGCTGACGTCCTCCGCTTCCAGCATGCACAGCCGGGTAGTAGAAGCCAACACCGTGATGATTCAGGAACAGATCGACAAAGGCCACCTGAAGAAGCCCCCCATGCGGGTCGAAAGCCTGTCCTACTTTATGGTGCGCCTGGCGGAAGCCTGCCTCTATTCCGACGTTATTGTTGGCCGGGAACCCAACATTGAAGAGGTCGAAGAGGCCTGCCTGGCGGTTCGGATCCTGCTTGGCGGGGAGCCCTGAACCCCCGGGGCCGAAGGTCGGCCACGGAGTTCAGCGGGCATTTCAGCGCTCTTCCATGGCAACCGTTTAGCGGTCGATAATCGCCATGGTAATACGCGAGACACAGCTCAGCTTGCCGTCTTCTGTCTCAATCCGGATTTCCCATACCTGAGTTGACCCGCCGATGTGCAGGGGGCGGGCGGTACCATAAACCCAGCCGGAACTGACCGAACGGATATGGTTGGCATTGATTTCCAGCCCCACACCAACAGTACTGTCCTTCCTCATGCAGTGATTCGCCGCGACGCTGCCCAGGCTTTCTGCGAGTAACACCGATGATCCGCCGTGGAGAATGCCGAAGGGCTGAACTGTGCGGCTGTCTACCGGCATCCGTGCCCGCAGGAAATCGTCTCCGACCTCTGTAAACTCGATGCCGAGACTTTGCACCGCAGTGTTTTCGTTCTGCTTTTGAATGGATTCAAGGTTTGGGGTAACCGTCCAGATGCTGCTCACGATAATTCCTCGATTGGTCTTTTTATTCGAATGTGCGGGGTCAAGGCCCGCGCCAGCACGGGCCTGCCTGTCCCAACGAAAAGCGGGCATTCTCCCTGGGGATGAATGCCCGCTTTCGTTAGTTTCCAATATGTACCCTATCGGGCACCGGCTTTACAACTGCAGGGCCCGGACTTCAAGAAACTCTTCCAGTCCCCACTTGCCGAATTCACGGCCAATGCCAGAGTGGCCGAAGCCGCCAAACGGAGCCAGCGGGTTGAACGCACCGCCGTTAACGAACACCTGACCGGTGCGCATCTTGCCGGCGACCTTCTTCGCCTTGTCCTGGTCCCCAGAGAACACCGCACCAGACAGCCCGTAAGCCGTGCCGTTGGCAATACGGATGGCTTCTTCTTCGGTTTCATAGGGAATCACGCAGAGTACCGGCCCGAAGATCTCTTCCTGGGCGATACGGCTGTTGGGGTCCACGTTGCCGAACACGGTCGGCTTGACGAAGTAGCCTTGCTCCAGCCCTTCCGGTGCCTCGGCACCACCGGCCACCAGGGTCGCACCTTCTTCGATGCCCACCCTGATGTAGTCCCGTACTATGTCACGCTGGGCAGCGGACGCCAGCGGGCCCATGCGGGTGTTTTCGTCCAGCGGGTCGCCCAGCTTCACGCCCTTGGCGATGGCACCGGCAATTTCGCAGGCCTGGTCGTGCTGATCCTTGTGAACCAGCATACGGGTCAGTGCGGTACAGGTCTGGCCGCTGTTCTGCAGGCAGTTCATAAAGGTGCCTTTGACGGCAGCCTCCAGATCCGCGTCCGGCAGGATGACGGACGCAGACTTGCCGCCCATTTCCAGCGCAATCCGCTTGAAATCATCCGCCGCCGCGTGGGCAATCAGATGACCGGTGCGGGTGGAGCCGGTGAACGACACCATATGCACCTGCGGGTGCTTGATCAGCGTATCGCCCACTTCCTGGCCCAGACCGCACACCATATTGAACACGCCCTTGGGCAGATCGGTGCTGTCCAGAATCTCCGCCAGGATAAACGCGCTCTGGGGTGAAACCTCACTGGGCTTGAGCACGATGGTGCAACCCGCCGCCAGCGCTGGGACCACCTTCAGAATCACCTGGTGTAACGGATAGTTCCAGGGCGTGATACAGCCCACGACACCTACCGGTGCATACTGAACCTCAGAATTACCGGACTGCTCGGTAAACGGATAGTTGGGCAGCAGGTCCAGATAGGTCTCGGTGACTTTAATTGGCATACCAGCCTGGATGATACCGGCCAGCTTGATGGGCATGCCCACTTCCCGGGCTACCGCCTGGGCGATTTCCGGTGCGCGGGTTTTCAGGCCGGCGTGCAGTTGGCGGATAACCTCGATGCGCTTCTCAAGAGGCGTCTCGCTCCAGCTTTCGAATGCCGCGTCGGCTGCTTCGATCGCCTGCTCCATGGTCGCTCGGTCGGCAGACGGGACTTTCGCAATCACCTCGCCTTTGGTGCCTTCGTGCACGTCGATGGTGTCGCCGGACCAGTCAGCCCACTGGCCGTTGATGTAGTTCTTGCTCAGGTTGTTCATGGTACTGCTCCTTACGGGAGTCAATCCGATTTAATCGAAAACGATCACGCCACGGGCGTTCTTGCCGGACAACATATCCTCAAACGCCTGGGGGGCCTCATCGATGGTATAAGTCTGGGTAATCAGCTCATCCAGCTTCAGGCGGTTGGCCTTGTAGAGGTTCAGAATTTTCGGGAAGTCATACTGAGGCCGCGCGGAACCCAGCCAGCTGCCTTTGAGGGTGCGCTCGTCCGCCGTGAGGGCAAAAGTGCTGATGGCGGTCTGGTCTTTCATGTCCGCAACCCCGACCACCACAACCGTGCCGGCCCGGCCCAGCGCTTTGTACGCCTGCTCCACAACCTTGCCATTACCGACGCATTCGAAGGCATAGTCTACGCCACCGGCGGTGAGTTTCTTGATGGCCTTGCTGACGTCTTCCACCTCATTTGTGTTGATGGTGTGCGTCGCGCCGAACTCTTTTGCCATTTCCAGCTTGGTATTGTTGGTATCCACAGCGATAACCATTTCCGCACCCGCTGTGACACAGCCCTGAATCGCGTTCAGGCCGACACCACCGATACCGAAGACCACCGCACGGGACCCCGGCTCAAGCTCAGCGGTATTAAAGACCGCGCCAACGCCGGTAATCACAGCGCAACCTACCAGGGCCGCGCTGGGCATGGGCAGGTCTTCGTCAATTTTTACGCAGTTGTCTTCATGGAGGGTGGCGTACTCGGCCATGACTCCGCAGGCGCCGAACACGTACAGGTCCTCACCGTCCTTGCCATGGGTACGAACCGTGCCATCCGGCAGGGTCACCAGTGATTTTTTCGCGTTTTCGCACAACACCGGCCGGCCGCGAACGCAGTTACGGCATTTGCCACACATGGTGATAAACGTACTCACCACATAATCACCTTTCTTGAGGGTGGTCACGCCCTCGCCCACGTCTACCACCACGCCGGCGGCTTCATGGCCAAGCACCAGGGGTGGCGGATACTGAATCTTGCCGGTCGTAGCGGAATGGTCACTATGGCAGACGCCACAGGCCGCAACCTTGATGGTCACTTCGCCCCGCTTGGGTCCGTCGACGGTAATCGTTTCCACCTGAACAGGCTTGCCCCATTCACGGCATACCACTGCTTTTGCCTGACGGCTCATGGTGTATCCCTCCTGATTTCTGATTATGTTCGGATTTTCAGACTGTCCTGCGCTATCAGAAGCCCTCGGCTTCCATCTCAAGGGCAGTGGCGTCCACTTCCCTGAGCAACTGCGTCAGCCCCTGCACCCGGGGCAGTTCATATCGGCTGAAGAAATCGCAGGCCTTCAGCTTGCCTTCATAAAACGCGCCCGGCTGCGGGCCGCCTTCGGCCAGGCCACGCTCTGCGGCCAGCGCCTGACGCAGCCAGAGCCAGCCCACGACGGTATGGCCAAACGCCTCAAGATACAATGAGGCATTGGCCAGCGCACGTTCCACCTGTCCTTCCTGTTTAACCGCCTGAATGCGATCGGTAGCGTCGGTCAGCGCCGATACCGTCTCGGCCAGCCGGTTGGCGTTATCCTGAAGCCTCTCGCTGCCGCGGGCCTCTTCCACCGTGGCCGCAATCCGACGCAGCAGCTCTTCGTAGTAACGACCACCCGCCATCGACACCTTGCGGCCCAGCAGATCCATACCCTGAATGCCATGGGTGCCCTCATGGATGGGGTTCAGGCGGTTGTCCCGATAGAACTGTTCGACTGGATATTCTCTGGTGTAACCGTAACCGCCGTAAATCTGGATGGCGATGCTGTTGGCCTCGAGGCAGAACTGGGATGGCCAGGACTTGATCAGCGGGGTCAGCAGATCCAGCAGACCCGCGGCCATGTCCCGCTCTTCATCCGTCCGGGCCACTTTTTTCTCATCCACCAGCCGCGCGCCCTGCAATGCCAGCGACAGTCCGCCTTCCACGTAGGCTTTCATGGTCAGCAGCATCCGACGGATATCCGCGTGCTCAATCAGTGGTACTTGCGGTGTATGAGGGTCTTTGTTGCCCACGGGACGCCCCTGGCGACGCTCTTTGGCGTATTCCAGCGCATGCAGGTAACCGGTGTACCCCAGCATGACCGAGCCCAGCCCCACGCCGATGCGGGCTTCGTTCATCATGTGGAACATGGCCGCCAGACCGTTGTTGGGCTCACCCACCAGATAGCCGACAGCACCGTCTTTTTCACCAAAGTTAAGCATGGTGGAGGTGGTGCCGCGATAACCCATCTTGTGGATCAGGCCCGCCAGCGCCACGTCGTTGCGCTCACCCAGACTGCCGTCGTCATCGACCAGGTACTTGGGCACGATAAACAGCGAAATACCCTTCACACCCGCAGGCGCATCCGGCAACCGGGCCAGCACCATATGGATGATATTGTCGCTCAGCTCGTGATCGCCGGCGGAAATAAAGATCTTGTTGCCTTTGAGGCGATAACTGCCATCCCCGGCGGGTTCAGCACGGGTACGCAGATCGCCAAGGGAGGAGCCGGAATGGGGTTCCGTCAGGCACATGGTGCCGAAGAAACGACCGTTGAGCATGGGCTCAGCGTAACGGGTTTTCTGCTCATCGCTGCCCTGGGCCAGAATCAGGTTGGCCGCTGCGATAGTCAGGCCAGCGTACGCCTGAGTGCCAACGTTGGCGCCCTTGAGCATACCCACGCACATCTGTCCTACGGCGCTGGGCAGTTGCATGCCGCCCCGCTCGTAATCCTGGCTGGCAGCCAGCAAACCGGTTTCCCGCAGCACGTCCAGGGCCTGTTTGACCTCCGGGCGCATCACCACCTTGCCGTTCTCAAAGGTCGGCTCTTCCTCATCCACCGCCCGGGCATGGGGGGCAAACTCTTCCGCCGCTACCTTCAACGCCAGGTCCAGCGCTGCCTGCAGGGTTTCGCGGTTATGGTCAGCGTAGCGGTCGTAGTTGAGAAAGTCTTCGACCTGATGGAGTTCAAAGAGCTGAAATTCGAGATCACGGGTGTTGATGATGTTCTGTTGCACGCTTCTGAGCCTTCAAATAAATAGCTGTTTGGCCACGGAATCCACGGAAGAACACGGAAAGAAGAGACTTTTTTTTCCCTTATCCTTCCGTGTTCTTCCGTGGATTCCGTGGCTAAAAACAAAAAAGGAGCGAACTCTCGCCCGCCCCTTTCTGTTCTGCCTGTTTATACCACTTCAAACAGGCCGGCTGCGCCCTGGCCGCCGCCGATGCACATGGTGACGACCACGTACTTGGCGCCGCGGCGCTTGCCCTCGATCAAGGCGTGGCCGGTCAGACGTGAGCCTGTTACGCCGTACGGGTGACCCACAGCGATGGACCCACCGTTGACGTTCAGCTTCTCCATGGGAATACCCAGGCGGTCACGGCAGTAGACAACCTGAGAGGCGAAGGCTTCGTTCAGCTCCCACAGGTCGATGTCGTCGATGGTCAGGCCGTTGCGCTCCAGCAGGCGCGGAATGGCGAAGACCGGGCCGATACCCATCTCGTCCGGCTCACAGCCGGCAACCGCGAAGCCACGGAAGATACCCATCGGCTCGATGTTGTTCTTCTCGGCGTAGGTGCTGTTCATGACGGTACAGACGGAAGCGCCGTCAGAGAGCTGAGAGGCATTACCAGCAGTGATGAAGTTGCCTTCACCGCGCACCGGGTCCAGACCCTGCAGACCTTCCAGGGTGGTGTTCGGGCGGTTGCACTCGTCTTTAGTCAGGGTGACCTGCTGCTCGGATACCTCGCCGGTTTCCTTGTTCTTCACCAGCATGGTGGCGTCGAACGGAACAATCTCGTCATCAAACTTGCCAGACTCCTGGCCCGCAGCGGTGCGCTGCTGGGAAACCAGCGCGTACTCGTCCTGCGCCTCACGGCTGACGTTGTAGCGCTGGGCTACGATATCAGCAGTCTCGATCATGGACAGGTACAGCTCCGGCTTGTTCTTCATCAGCCATTCGTTGGTGCCATGGAACTGGTTCAGCTTGTCGTTCTGCACCAGGGAGATGGACTCAACACCGCCAGCCACGATCGCCGGTACTTTTTCAGAGACCACACGCTGGGCCGCAATCGCAATGGACTGCAGACCAGAGGAGCAGAAGCGGTTAATGGACATGCCGGCAGTGGTTACCGGCAGGCCGGCGCGGATAGCCGCCAGACGGGCCATGTTCTTGCCCTGGGCGCCTTCGTGGAAAGTTGCGCCAAGAATGACATCTTCAACAATATTCGGGTCAATACCAGCGCGCTCAACCGCGTGCCTGATAACGTGGCCTGCGAGATCAACACTGTGGGTGTTGTTCAAAGCGCCCCGGTAGGACTTGCCCAGACCGGTACGGGCGGTGGAGACGATAACTGCATCAGACATTGCGTTGTCCTCTTGTAAGACAGGATTGCCACGGAATCCACTGAAGAACACGGAAAAATGAAAAGATCTTTTGTCTTTACTTTCCGTGTTGTTCCGTGTTGCTCCGTG
>CAZHAY010000089.1:0-2225 GCA_964530545.1 uncultured Marinobacter sp. | reverse complement strand
TTCTCCAGCAGCGGTGAAGGCTCCCACTGGGTACCGCCGACTTCCTTCTGGTACTTCTTCACAGCGTCCAGAATCTTGTCCAGACCAATCTGGTCAGCCCAGAACATGGGGCCGCCGCGGTAGGCCGGGAAGCCGTAGCCGTAGATCCAGGTGATGTCGATATCCAGCGAACGGTCCGCAATGCCTTCTTCCAGAATCTTGGCGCCTTCGTTGATCATCACGTACATGCAGCGCTCCAGGATTTCCTGGTCGGTCACTTCACGGGGAGTGATGCCCTGCTCCTTGCGGAAGGCTTCGATCAGCTTGTCCGTCTCGGGGTCCGGAATCGGCTTGCGGTTGCCTTCTTCATAACGATAGGTACCCGCGCCGGTCTTCTGACCCAGACGGCCCTGCTCAGCCAGCTTGTCCATCCAGCTCGGCGGTACGTTATCGCCGGCCTTGCGGCGCTCTTCGCGGATGCTGTAGCCAATATCAATACCCGCCAGGTCGCCCATGGCGAATTGCCCCATGGGGAAGCCCAGGTCGGTCAGCACCTTGTCCACTTGCTGCGGGGTAGCACCATCGTCGACCAGGGACATGGCCTCTGCGCCGCGCTTGTGCAGCATGCGGTTGCCGACGAAGCCGTGGCAGTTGCCCACCAGAACGCCGACTTTCTTGATGCGCTTGGCCAGCGCCATGGATGTGGCTTTGACTTCATCAGAGGTCTTTTCGCCGCGGACGATCTCCAGCAGCTTCATGACGTTGGCAGGGCTGAAGAAATGCAGGCCGATCACATCTTCCGGGCGTTTGGTAGAGGAGGCAATCTCGTCAATGTCCAGGGTAGACGTGTTGGAGGCCAGGATTGCACCCGGCTTACACTTCTCGTCCAGCTCGCTGAAGATGCTCTTTTTGATATCCATCCGCTCGAATACGGCTTCGATCACCAGGTCCACATCGGCGAAATCGTCATAGGTGAGCGTGCCGTTGATCAGGCTCATGCGCTCTTCCACCTGCTCCATGGTCAGGCGGCCTTTTTTGGCGGTGTTTTCGTAGTTGCGACGGATGATGGCAAGACCCTTGTCCAGGGCTTCCTGCTTCACTTCCGCAATGGTGACCGGAATGCCAACGTTGGCGAAGTTCATGGCGATACCGCCACCCATGGTGCCTGCGCCAATAACGCCAACGGTTTTGATCTCCCGTACCGGTGTGTCCTTGGGCAGCCCGGGAACCTTGGAAACTTCACGCTCGGCAAAGAAAGAGTGGATCAGGCCGGAACGCTGGTCGGATTCCATCAGCTCACCGAACAGTTCGCGCTCGCGCTTCATGCCGTCTTCAAACGAAGAGGCGGTAAAGGCGGCTTCCACCGCGTCGGTGCACTTGAACGGGGCGATCAGACCGCGGGACCGCTTCTTCAGGCCGTCGCGGAACTTATCGAAGACATCACTGCCTTTCTCGGCTTCCAGCTTGTCATTCAGCTCGCTGACACGACGTACCGGACGACCTTCATCAATGATCTTCTGTGCAAACGCCAGACCTGCCGCTTTCACGTCTTCGCTGCTGGCCACTTCATCAATAATGCCGGCAGCCTGAGCGTCTTTGGCGGCAACGAAATCACCGGTGGTGATCATTTCCAGGGCTTTCTGGGCACCGGTCAGGCGCGGCAGGCGCTGCGTACCACCAGCACCGGGCAGCAGGCCCAGCTTGACTTCGGGCAGGCCCACTTTGGCACTCGGTACGGCTACACGGTAGTGACAACCGAGGGCTACTTCCAGGCCACCACCCAGCGCCGTGCCATGGATGGCAGCGACCACGGGCTTATCGGAAGCTTCAACAAAATTCACCACCTCAGGCAGGCCCGGCTCCTGCATCGGCTTGCCAAACTCACGGATGTCAGCACCAGCCATAAAGGTGCGGCCTTCAGCCACAATGAGGAGTGCCTTGGCGTCCGCATCATCCTGACCCTGTTGTACGGCGTTCCTGATGCCAGAGCGAACCGCGTGCCCCAGTGCGTTCACCGGTGGATAATTAACGGTGATGACGCCCACGGCGCCTTCGCGGTTATAGGTTACGACGTCGGACATTTAGATCCTCCTTGGTACAAAGCATGAAATAGAGTTTTATTCAGCGAAACAGACGGGTGATTTAATACAAGTTTACAGAATGTTTCAACCATGAACTGGCTGAACAACGTCCAGATTCCGCCTGGGCCAACGATTGTACGCCTACCCGGGCAATAGGGGAAAACC
>CAZHAY010000088.1:9658-11428 GCA_964530545.1 uncultured Marinobacter sp. | reverse complement strand
GTCGATATTCTCACTTTCAAACACGAAATCCCGGGTGGTCGGATGTTCCGGGTGCAGAAACACATCCGTGACCGGCCCCATCTCCACGATCCGGCCGCCGTCCATCACCGCAACCCGGTCGCAGATGCGGCGCACCACGTCCATCTCATGGGTAATCAGCACAATGGTCAGCCCCAGCTCCCGGTTGATGTCGGCCAGCAGACGCAACACTGACTGGGTGGTTTGCGGATCAAGGGCACTGGTCGCCTCGTCACACAGCAGAATACTGGGCCGGCAGGCCAGCGCCCGGGCAATGCCCACACGCTGCTTCTGCCCACCTGAGAGCTGCGAAGGATATTTTGTGCCCTGATCCGTGAGACTAACCAGTTCCAGCAGCTCTGCAACACGGGTCCGGATCTCGGCTTTCGAATAGATGCCCGCCAGCTTCATGGGAAACGCGATGTTATCGGCGACGGTGCGGGAGGAAAGCAGATTGAAGTGCTGGAAAATCATGCCCACCTTGCGGCGGAAGGCGCGCAGATCCGCAGCGCCGTAGTCGGTCACATCCTCACCGCCCACCAGCACCCGGCCAGCGGTAGGCCGTTCCAGCAGATTGATCAGGCGCACCAGAGTCGACTTGCCAGCACCGGAATGCCCCACAATACCGAAGACTTCCCCGGCGTGGACAAACAGATCCGTGGCATGAAGCGCGGGGATCGCCCGGCCGTCTACCTGGTAGGACTTCTGAACCTGGTCGAGTTCAATCACAAATCGCAAACCTTTCGTCAGGCACTGGCCGGCACCTTGTGGGTGTGGCACGAAAAGCTGCTGATTATAACGCAATCACCCATCAAACCCGAATGTTCATTTTTGTATCAGCACAGGCAGGGCTTACCGCCGGGCGGCCACACAGGCCCGGCGGAAAAGCGCTGACTCGCTCTGCAAAGCGGTGGTTAGTGGAGGGCCCGCATCTGCCGCGGATAGAGAGCTGCGCTGACTTCCGGCTCTTCCAGCAGCGCAGCCAGTCCCCGGTCGACCTCGGTTTCTTCGCCTTCTTCCGGTAAGGGCTCAAACAGGGTGTCTAGCCAGGCAGTGACCGACGGTGCTTCTTCGCGCTCATAGTCGTTGGACAGGGCGCCAATACTGCGAAAGCCGATAATCCGCTGGTGGCGCGGATCACGGATCTGCTCGAAGCCGCGCCAGTAGATGCGATCGCGGGTGTGCAGCTGAACAAACAAGGTATCGATGGGCTCGGGCGTGTCGTCCGCTTCTTTTGGCGCTTCGGCTTCCGCGCCATTACGGTGGCGAATGGTGGTCCAGGCCGGATAGAGCACGGCCACGGCATCCGCTTCGACGTGTTCCCGGGCAGCGCGCAGAATCAGCGCCCAGCGGGCCTTGTCGGCATCCGTTTCAAGGGAGTTGATGGGAAGGTCGTAGCTTTGTTCGCTGGAGAGCACGATGGCCATGATCGGCGCATCCAGTTCCCCCATGGCTTCGGCCTGCGCTACGGATATCAGTTCTTCAATTGCCATCGGTTGGTTCATGGTACTCGCCTCCTCGATGCCATCTGAAACAGGAGCCGGGCGGGTGCCGGCCCCGGGGACAGGCGGTGTGGCTGGTCACCTGTAGATACAGCATAGCCTGTTACGGCGTTAAAAATAAACGAGTGAATACACGCACCGGGTCACAAGTCTTCGATTGCATCAGAAGCTTGCAGGGCGGTAATCCGGGGATGTTTCAATTCCGGCAGGTGATGGGGTATAGGTAGCGGATGCTGCGCTGCAGCGGGAC
>CAZHAY010000088.1:0-9558 GCA_964530545.1 uncultured Marinobacter sp. | reverse complement strand
CTCGACATCCGCCGCTGGGTGCTGGGCGAATCCGGCTACTGCGCCAACCCGGACCGTCATCTGCTGTTTGATCATCGCGGCCGCTTTATCGGCTATACCAGTAACGGGACAACCTCCCAGGAAACGCAGCAGAAACTGAACCAGCAGCGGGAAAAGCTCGCCCGGGACGGCCGGGCCACCGGCTGGACGCCAGGCGACGCCACCACCACCGGCTATCCGTTTGCGCTGGGCTGCGATCAGCCCCATGCTCGCCTCGGCGAAGCCCTGGACCGGTACCTGGGGGTACGGGCAGAGGATCGTCTATGGGGACGCTGGGATGATCTCTCCTTCGCCAGCGCCGACAAGCCCGGCAATCTGCACGAGGCGCTGACCCTGGTGTATCAGACCCGGAACCGCCAGCAGCGGGTCGCCTTTCCACCGGAGGTACCCCGCTATCTGGCCGGTATGCTGCTGATTGAAAGCGGTGGGCGCCATCGCGCCCATTCCGCCGCCGGCGCCCGGGGCATTATGCAGCTAATGCCCGGCGTGCTGCGTGATTGTGGCGTGGCCGAGCGCAACCACTGGCACCGACTGGCCCAGCTAGACTGCGCCATGAAACTGATGAACCGAAACGCGCGGATTCTGCAACCGGTGATCGACAGGCACTTTCCCGACCTGCCGGAAGCCAAGCGCCAGCGGCTGTTTACCCTGCTGCTGATCCAGGCCTACCATGGCGGCGCGGCCCGCATAACCCGGTTGATGGAAGACGAGGAGCTATACGGTCCGGCCCGGTACTTTGCGAAGCACCATGACCGATTCAGCGCCGGTGATATCGCCTTTGGCATGGTCTTCCACAACCTGGGGCGGGACCGGCTGGGGCTGGCGTCCCTGTATTATGTGGCCGATGTGGAGCTGGCAACCCGGGCGCTGTGCGATATTGCATCCCTGCGACAGACTGCTTTCTGCCAGTAGGTAATGCAGGGCTTAAGCGGTCAGGATTCCTTTGCAGGAACCCGGACCACCTGGTTGCGGCCCTCAGCCTTTGCGGCATAAGTGCCCTCATCGGCCCGGGCCAGCACCTCGTCGGGGCCCGTGTCACCGGCATCGACTTCCGTCAGGCCGATACTGGCGGTCACGCCGAACGACTCTCCGTCCTGCTCCAGACGTAACCCGGCCACCTGACGTCTTACTCGCTCTGCCAGCTCTATGCCATGCTCCAGACCGCAGGCAGGTAGCAGAATGGCGAACTCGTCGCCGCCAATCCGCGCTACTACATCCGTCTTCCGGACCGCATGGCTGAACCCGTTCGCCAGGTGGCGCAGGAGCTTATCCCCTAACAGGTGCCCGCCCTGATCGTTGACGGGTTTGAAATGATCGAGATCGATCATCATAAGCATGGTCGGCGCATCCAGGGTCGACGCCAGGCCCAGCCATTTCTGCAGTTCTGCCGAGAACGCGCGGCGGTTAAGCAGGCCGGTCAGGCTGTCGTGGGTGGCCTGCCAGGAAAGCCGCTGTTCCTGACGGCGGCGCTCGCTGTCGTCGCGGATCACGAACACCAGCCGCTCGTCCGGCTCGTCCCGGCTGACGTGGAGCATGGTGATCTCCACGTCCAGGGATTCCCCATCGTTTCGCAGCACGGCGTCCATGCTGTGGATCTCCTCACTCTGGAGAAAATCCTCAACGGTCCACGGCTCATTATCGGCGTAAACCATCACCGGCCCGAACAGATGAGCACCGGTCTGCACCCCGGCCTGACCGAAAAACCCAGCCGCCGCCGGATTGGCGTAGCGGATCACGCCGTCAGTGTCGGTCATGACTACAGCTTCCTGCAGCGCGGCCAGAATGCTGTCACCCCGCTGCTGCTCGGCGCGCAACCTGGCCTCCATTGACATACGCTCCGCCATGACCCGGTTGAACGCCTCGGCGAGCTGGCGGATTTCCTGGTAGCCGGTCTCATCCACCGGCCGGTCCCGGGTACCCTCATGGCGGGCGTGAATCTGCTCGGCCAGCTCCCGTAACGGGTCCAGGTAGCGGCGAAAAAGTCGCCAGCACAGGGGCAGCAACACCAGCACCACCCCGGCGGTGATCCAGGCGAGGCTGCCACCAACCCGGCTCACCGGCGCGTAGGCATCCTCAAGCGGCCAGGTCGCGGCGACAAACCAGGGCGCCATCGCCAGTTGGTTAATGGCCACCATGGACTCGTCCCCGTCCCGGGAAACGCCCCGTGTTATTCCTTCAAAACCTTCCATGCCAGCCACTGAGGCCGGATCTTCCCGGTTAAGGGTCTGAATACCGCTGACATAGCCGCCCTGCATCAGAATGAGACCAGAGCGGGAGGCCAGGGTGACGTAACCTTTATTACCAATGCCCGTCGTGCTCACCTCACTGAGGAAATTCTCTGACGTCAGCACGATAGAGCCCACCAGCACGCCAACCAGATTGCCTTCCGGGTCAAGGATCGGGGCGGTCATTACCACGGTCGGCAGCTCCCGGACGTGGGACGAAAAAGGTTCGGAAATCTGCGGCGCTTGCTGGGTGAGGGTATGCTGGAAATAGGGCCGGCGGTACAGATCGGCCCCTTCTATCTCAGAAACCTGGGGAAAACTGTCCAGCACCTGCCCTTCCCGATCAAACAGAAGCATCTGCTCAAACAGATGGGAAACCGGTTGCTGGCGCTCCATGATGAGGCGGGCAAACTGACGGAATGAGGCGTCTTCCATCCGCACAGCCGCCGCGGACCGGGTGAGCACCGCGAACCGCTCCTTCAGTTTTCGATCCACTTCGTAAGCCAGCATTTCCGCAACGGTAGAAACCTGCTTATGGGCCTGCTCTTCGAGCTCCCTGCGACTGATGGACATGGTGACGAGGCTGACCACCACCACAGTCAATACAATAGCGCTGACAAACAGCACCAGCCCCCTGTTAGCGAGCCGGTCGAACCATTCACCCATCACGCTATCTCTCCCTGCCCGATGGCGATACTTCATGATTACACCTATGTTAAACCAGCTTGGGTGCGGCATGACGGGCTTTATGTAAATTTAACAAACGGAAATTCCTGTTGATGAATTTCACTACTGGCACTGATGAATAAAAATTGTTATCGTTTGCGTTAAATTATCCTTCAGGACGGAACTCATGCCTGACACCCCCTCTTTAACGGCCTCAGAAGGCCCTTTGCAATCCCTGATCGCCATGGGCGGTCCGGTCATGTATGTGCTTATCGCACTGGCTGTGCTGGGACTGCTCGCTTTTTTTTACCTTGTGCTGACCGGCGCGCTCTTTTCGCCCCGTTCAGGCGGCCAGATTCGCCGTGACGTTGAGGCCTGGAAAGCATCCGAGGCCAGGACAATTCCTGATGCACCGTCCGGCTTCCTTGCCCGCTGCAATCCCATGCATGGCCTGATCCGGCGTGCCATGACCGGCATGCGCCAACAGGAACCTGCGGACACGCTGCGGGAAAACCTTGCCCAGGGCGCACAAAAAGCCTTACAGCCATTTGAGGCTCCCCTAAAAATTATCGAAGTTGTGGCAGCCCTCGGGCCCTTGCTGGGCCTGCTCGGTACGGTCACGGGTATGATGGTGTCGTTCCACGCAATGGCGACATCAGAAGGCCGGGCCAGTGCCAGTCAGCTCAGTGGGGGCATCTACGAAGCTCTGATGACTACAGCGGCGGGTCTGGTCATTGCCATACCTTTCTCAGCTATTGCGGCCTGGGCCGAGTTCCGGCTGCGGCGGTTAAACAGCCATATGAACGAGCGCCTGCTGGATATTCTTAACTACCGTACGGTCGGAACCGTTTCAGCAGCCAGAAACGCTGAGGCCGTACGGTCCCGTGAAGCGAACTATCAGCCAGCCCGCGTTGTCCATGCCGCTGGTTAAGCCCCGCCCGTCACGCCCCATGCCCATCCGGATGACACCACTGATTGATGTGGTGTTCATCCTGCTGGTTTTCTTCATGGTAACCAGTTATCTGTTGCCGACTGGCTATCTGGAACTGGGCAATGACACCAGTACCAGCCGAGGTGGGGAAGGCACTCCACTTCCTCTGCTTCAGTTACAGGCCAGCGGTGAAGTCCGGTGGAACGACCGTGACTGGTCCGTTGTCGAATTGAGCCAGCAGCTGACCCGTCAGGGCGAGCGTGAAGTCCGGCTCGCTACGGATGGGGGTGTACCGCTGGATTCCTTTACGCGCACGTTGAGCACACTGGATAATGCGGGCATCAAAGCCCACTGGAAACGAACCACACCGGAAGGCCCCAGCTCGCCCGCACCATGATGCCTTTGATCCCAGAACCCTTCGAAGAAAGCAAAACCTTGCTGGACCGGGTGGAAGACAGCCTGTTGCCGCTGATCAACCTCGTATTCCTGCTATTAATGTTCTTTATCGTTGCCGGGCAACTGACAGACACCGTACTGCCTGAGTTGCCGGAAATGGCAGCGGAGAGTATGGACGGGCAGCCAGAAGCCGATCTGGTGGTAAACGAACAGGGGCAGTTTCTTGTTGCCAACAAAGTGGTCACGGCAGATGCCCTGGCCGGGCTGCTACCGCTACCAGAAGAGACCGGAAATCCGCTCCGGGTGGGCGCCGCCGGTGTGACCAGTATGAGCGAGCTGGAAGCCTTGTTCCGGGCACTGGAGAAGTTGGGCTACAGCGAGGTGATCCTGCTCACGGAGCCCGCTGAATGAGCCCCACAGCCCGGGCAATAGTACTCACTTTAGCCATCGGCCTGACCGCACTGACGTTGTGGCTGGTGATGTCAGGGATGCCTGCAACCCTGGAACTCCAGGACGAGGGCATTGCCAGCGCCTCAACCCCTGCCCTGAAAATCCAGCTGGCCGGTGCGCCAACCGCTTTAGAAGCAGAAACAATACCTGAGCTACAGCCCGAGCCCCCGGTCGCGCCCGAGCCAGAACCTGTACCAGAACCAGAACCTGTACCAGAATCAGAACCAGAACCAGAACCAGAGCCTGTATCAGAACCCGAGCCTGTACCAGAGCCCGAACCCGAGCCAGCGCCGGAACCAGAGCCCCGTCCCCAACCTGAACCGCAGCCGGAGCCGGAGCCTGAACCAGAGCCCGAGCCCGAGCCAACCGGCACTGCCCCGGCCTCCGGGATCAACGCTGAGGCGGCGGTAGATACTGCTGAGCCCAATATTGGCGCTGATGAAATTACTCAGCAGGAGCAGGTGGAGCTCGTGGCCGGGGACAGCAGCGCAGTCGATGAATACCTCGCCAGACTGAGCCGCCACCTCGGCCGATACCACGAGTATCCCCGGCGCGCCCGGCGGCTGGGACAGGAAGGCACCCCCGTGGTAATCTTTGAGTTTGACCGCAACGGAAAGCTGCTGGAAACCCGGCTGCGGGATTCGTCGTCCCATGACCTGCTGGACCGGGCGGCACTGCAACTGATCAGGGATGCCAGCCCGTTGCCAAAGGTTCCGGCCGAAATGAAAGGCAGAAGCTTTACCTACGCCCTGCCGGTGCGCTACATGTTGCGCTGACCCCGGCCTGCTGTGGCTGACTGATGACCAGAGACGTACCCACCTACCGGACGATTGCCCGGCTGATGTGCCACACCACCGAACAGGTGCTGTGGGCGCACTATCGCCCGAACCTTCATTCCGGCTCGCGGCTTGTCTGCCGCCCCGGTTCAGGCCGGGCGACCTACCACCGCTTTGACCACCGGACCCGCGATCACCTGATCACTTATGGTGTGCGCATGGTAGCCGCCAAGCACGAGCCGGCCACCGCTGCCGGCTGGTTGTCCACCCGTGAAATACGCAGCCGTGGCTATTTTGACGGTGAGGTATCGGTGCTTAACCTGCTGGCCCATACCTGCACTCACGAGTTCGCCCACCTGCTCCAGCAACATGAGGGCAAACGCTACCACGGTTCGGTTCATAACCATCACTTCTACCGTTTACTGGACCAGTTGAACCACAACGGCCAGGCCGATCAGGTTCGCCAGCATCTGGCCAGTTCCGCCCGCAATCACGGCCTGTATCTGGACACGCAACCGATGGCATTGCCTGCCGTCGGCACTCAGGCGCAGCAATGGCAGCGGGGACAGAACGTGAGCTTTGGCGAAGGGGCCCGTCGCCGGGAAGGCGAAATTGTCCGGGTCAACCGCAAAACCTGCACAGTGGCTGGCACCGGAGCATCGCGGGGGCTGCGTTTCCGGGTGCCGTTTGTGATGCTCTCTCTGCTCGAATAGCGGCCCCACGGCTCTCGCTAGGTTTCAGTTGCCGGCAACTGTCGCTTATCCAGCGCCGCCTTGAGCTCTGGCAGACAGGAACCGCAATTGGTACCACACCGCAGTTTTTCCGCCAGCGCCGACACCGTCGTCGCGCCGGCGCCAATTGCGCTGGCAATCTGTCGTTCTCCGATACCAAAACAACTGCAGACGGTTGCGCCGATTTCCTCGATATCCACACTGCGGGCCGCTAACAGCCCCCGGCGCTCCTGACCCGAGAGCGTGCGGCCGTCGAACAGCGACCCCAGCCAGGTGGCGTCGGGTAGCTGGCTGGCGTCCCGCGCAGCCATCAGCACACCCTCCAGTCGCCCCCGGCGGATGCGGGCGGCCCGGTAGGTACCTGAGGCTGGGTCCTCGAGCACCAGATCGGGCGCTCCTCCGAGCCAGCAGACAATCTGCCGGGGCCAGTCCACCGGCTGTTCATCCGCAAGATACCAGAGGCCACAGTGTTCCTGCGGGGCAAGCGCATGGTAACCGGCCTGCCACTGGCGTGGCGCCGCCAGCGGTCGCAGCAGCCTTGCCTGCCAGCGGGCCCGGAACGGCGTTACCGAAACAACGCTGTACTTCGAGTCCGGCTGGCCCGAGACCGGGTCGGTCGCTTGCGTCGTGAGCGCACTGGCGAGGCCATGGCCGGTAAACATCCCACTCCAGTGAATGGGGATAAACAGCTCCCGTTGACGCTGGCCCGGTTCTGCCCTGACCCGGCCGATAAAACGTCCGCCATGGGCGGCAGTCAGTCGCGCAAGATCGCCGTCTTTCAGTCCAAGGCGGCAAAGGTCATCCGGATGAATATCGATAAAGGGCTCGGGGCGGTGCCGGGTCAGTCGCGGCGCTCGGCCGGTGCGGGTCATCGTGTGCCATTGATCGCGGATGCGGCCGGTATTCAGCACCATTGACCCGACATTGTCCCGGGATGGGCGCGGCGCATCCGAACGTACCGGTACGAAGCGGGCCCGACGATCCGGCGTACTGAACCGGCCATCGCCGTACAGCCGCTGACACCCGGCCGGATGCTCAGGAGTCACCGGCCACTGGATCGGCGCTAGCTGATGGTAATCCTCATCGCTTATCCCGGCCATTGCTGACAGGTCGAACCGGCGCGGCCCGCCACGATTCAACCCCGACAACCGGGCATGCTCCCGGAACACCGCCGCGGGTGATGTCCAGTTAAAAGCCTCCCCATAGCCCAGACGCCGTCCGGTTTCCGCCAGCATCTGCCAGTCAGCCCGGGCCCCGCCGGGGGGCAGGAAGGCCCGCTGGCGGGAAATGCAGCGCTCCGAGTTGGTAACCGTGCCGTCCTTCTGGCCCCAGCCCCGGGCAGGCAGGAAGATATCCGCCAGCGTGCTGCTGTCGGTCTGGCTGACGCAATCCGACACAATCACCACCGGACACCGACGGATGGCCTCCCGCACCCGGTCACTGTGAGGCAGGCTCACTGCCGGGTTGGTACCCATGATCCACAGCACCCGGATATCCCCGCGATGAACCGCCTCGAACATTTCCACCGCTTTATAACCTGGCCCTTCCGGTAGCCGGTCGCTTCTCCAGAACTCTGCTACCGCTGCTCTTGCACCGGGAGTCTCGTAATCCATATGAGCCGCCAGGGTATTTGCCAGACCACCCACTTCACGGCCCCCCATGGCATTGGGCTGGCCGGTCAGCGAAAACGGACTCGAGCCCGGCAGCCCGACACGACTCGTCGCCAGATGACAGTTAATGATGCCATTGGCCTTGTCCGTGCCAGCGATACTCTGATTCACCCCCTGGGAAAAGGCGGTGACCGTCCGCGGCGTCTCCGCAAACCAGCGGTAGAAAGTTCTGATCGCCTGTTCCGGCAGGTCACAGATTTCCGCAACCCGGGCCACGGATGACGCCTGCTGCCGGGCCATGGCCAGCGTTTTGTCAAAGCCCACGCTGTGGGCTCGGATCCAGTGTTGATCAACCGCTCCGGTCTCCGCCAGCCAGACCAGCAAGCCATTGAACAGCGCAACATCGCTGCCCGGCCGGATCGGCAAATGCAGGTCCGCCAGCTCAGCAGTGGCTGTACGGCGGGGATCAATCACCACAACGCGGCGTCCGGGGCGCGCTGCTGCCTTCATGCGCTGATAGAGCACCGGGTGATTCCAGGCCGCGTTGCTGCCGGTCAGCACCAGCAGATCCGCCAGCTCCAGATCGTCATAGCAGCCTGGCACCACGTCTTCCCCGAACGCCCGCTTATGGGCTGCTACCGCTGACGACATGCACAGGCGGGAATTGGTGTCCACGTGAGGTGTGCCGACGAACCCCTTGGCCAGTTTATTGGCAACGTAATAGTCCTCGGTGAGCAGTTGCCCCGACAGGTAGAAGGCCACCGATTGCGAACCATACTGGGCTATCGCCTGTCGGATAGCACCGGCCACTTCGTCCATGGCGCGCTCCCAGCTCACTGGATTACCACAGACCCGCGGCGTTAACGGAGGCTCCTCCGGGGCGATTGTGTCGTGCAGGCTGGCTCCCTTGACGCAGAGCCTGCCCCGGTTGGCGGGATGATTACCGTCACCAGCAACCGCGATACCAGGGGCGGCGCGTACGCCACACCCCACGCCACAGTACGGGCAGGTGGTGGCAACCTGTTCTGATTTATGGGTCATAAGAGCGGCGTGTCCTGTCAGTGATGGGTTGGGAATGCGTCACGCGCTGGACGCCCACAACAATCCCGTCAGCAAAAACGGGACCAGCAACACTACCGCTGGAGGCCGGCCCCAAGGCCACTAGCCCCGCTGAGTGCCGGGGCTCACGTCAAGAAAGGCCAGTGCTGGCCCTCACCTGCGCAACCTCGCCCATCACTGGTGCACCACGCCTGAAAACGCACTCCGGCGGACCTGCTACAGGCTCCCGCAGTCCCCTCTGTCTCCGTTTGCCTGCCCCTATAACGCGGATCTGCATAAATTGGCACAGCTACTGCAATTACCCGGAAGGCAGGCGGCACGGTTAGCGGCGCCTGCGCCATTACCTTCAGACCGATCTGCAGACCTGGCGTCTGCTTCCGGCAACGGAACAGGCGCCCTTTTTTCGGACACTGGCACTACCTGTGGGGGAGCAATGACACGGACTCTTGTTTTGGCAGGCATACTGACACTGGGGCTGATCAATCCGGTCAACGCCAGCATCGGCCCGGCGGAAAAACCGGATCTGAAACTGGGCTTTATCAAACTGACGGATATGGCGCCACTGGCGGTCGCCTGGGAACAGGGTTTCTTTCTGGACGAAGGTCTGTTTGTAGAACTGGAAGCCCAGGCCAACTGGAAAGTTCTGCTGGACCGGGTTATCGACGGTGAGCTGGA
>CAZHAY010000087.1:0-11449 GCA_964530545.1 uncultured Marinobacter sp. | reverse complement strand
GGACCTGGCTGATCACCGCGTTCCTGCTGATCGCGGTGATGCCGGTGCTGGCCGGTGCCATCACCATGATGCTGATGGACATCAACTTCGGCACGTCCTTCTTTGATGCCTCCGGTGGCGGCGACCCGGTGCTCTTCCAGCATATTTTCTGGTTCTTCGGGCATCCTGAGGTTTACATCATGATCATGCCGGCGTTCGGCGTGGTGTCCCAGGTGATTCCGGCCTTTGCCCGCAAGAAACTGTTCGGCTACGCCTCCATGGTATATGCGGTGGGCGCTATCGGGCTGCTTTCGTTCCTGGTCTGGGCCCACCACATGTTCACCGTGGGTATTCCCATCTTCGGGCAACTGTTCTTTATGTACGCCACCATGCTGATCGCGGTGCCCACCGGGGTGAAGGTGTTTAACTGGGTAGCCACCATGTTCCGCGGGGCGATGACCTTTGAAACGCCGATGCTGTTTTCCATTGCCTTCGTGATCCTGTTTTCCATCGGCGGCTTCTCAGGGCTGATGCTGGCCATCGCACCGGCGGATTTCCAGTATCACGACACCTACTTTGTGGTCGCGCACTTCCACTATGTGTTAGTGCCTGGGGCGATCTTTGGTATTTTCGCGGCGGCCTATTACTGGTTACCGAAGTGGACGGGCACCATGTACGACGAAACCCTGGGCAAAACCCATTTCTGGATGTCCTTTATCGGCATGAACCTGGCGTTCTTTCCCATGCACTTCCTCGGGCTGGCGGGTATGCCCCGACGTATTCCGGATTACGCGCTGCAGTTTGCCAACTTCAATATGATTTCCAGCGTTGGCGCGTTTATGTTTGGTGTTACCCAGCTGCTGTTCCTGTTCATCGTGATCAAATGCATCCGTGGGTATGGTGAGAAGGCACCGGCCAAGCCGTGGGAGGGCGCTGAAGGGCTGGAGTGGACCGTGCCCTCACCGGCGCCCTACCACACCTTTACAACGCCGCCTGAGGTCAAGTAAGGGCAGCCGTCAACTGACAACAATAAATGAGAATGGACAGGCCAGCGGAAGGGCCTCTGGAGACAAGCATGACGAATCATCAGACGTACTATGTACCAGAGCAAAGCAAGTGGCCCATCGTGGCCACGGTCGGACTGTTTACGACCTTGTTCGGGGCCGGCTCCGTCATGGTGAACGGGTCCCAGGGGGATTCCACCGGCGGTTCGTGGATCGTTTTCGCAATTGGTTGCCTGGTCATGGCCTATATGCTGTTCGGCTGGTTCGGGTCGGTGGTGCGGGAGAGTCGTGCCGGGCTGTACAGTGCCCAGATGGACCGCTCTTTCCGCTGGGGCATGAGCTGGTTTATCTTCTCGGAGGTCATGTTCTTCTCCGCATTCTTCGGTGCCCTGTTCTATGCGCGGACGTTCGCGGTGCCCTGGCTTGGGGGCGAGGGCGACAAGGGTTCCAGCGCCATCCTCTGGGAAGGCTTTCAGGCCACCTGGCCGCTGATCAATAACCCGGATCCGGCGGCTTATCCCGCCCCTGAGGGAATTATCGGGCCCTGGGGCCTGCCGCTGGTCAACACCATCCTGCTGGTCACCTCATCCTTTACCATCACCGTCGCTCACCATGCCCTGAAGGCCGACAACCGCAAAAAGGTCACTATCTGGCTGGGGATTACCATTCTGCTGGCACTCACCTTCCTTGTGTTTCAGGCGGAGGAGTACGTCCACGCCTACCAGGAGCTTAACCTGACCCTGCAGTCCGGAATCTACGGCAGTACCTTCTTTATGTTGACCGGGTTCCACGGGGTGCACGTGATTCTCGGAACGGTGATGCTGATTGTCATGTTCCTGCGGATCCGCCGGGGCCATTTTACCGGCGATAATCACTTCGGCTTCGAGGCCACCAGCTGGTACTGGCATTTTGTGGATGTGGTCTGGCTGGCGCTGTTTATCTTTGTTTACGTTCTTTGACAGCAGGGGGTGGCGGGTTACGGCCGGCCCCCTGCACACTAGCTGTCCTGTACCAAGCGGTTTTCAGCGCTGGTAGGGCGTGGGGTTCAGCTCCAGCCAGCCCTGCCAGATTGATACCAGTATGACCGCAATCAGGATAACGCTCAGCAGTACCCTTATCGCCAGCGAGTTGACGACCCGCCGACGGCTTCCATTATCCTTGATCAGGAAAAACAGACCGCTGAACAGGCTGACGAGAATGGCCAGTATCAGCACGACGATCAGGATTTTGAGAAGCATAAGCTATGGTCCCGTATTGAAAGATTATTGTTATTTTCAGCAGGAAAACCTGGAAACCGTGACTATAGCAGAGCATGCCTGAACGTGAATCCCGTGGGCGGGTATGGGCGCCCGACTGGCGCCTGCTGCTCTTTGCCGGACTGCTGCTTCCGCTGTTGCTGGGACTGGGTCTGTGGCAGCTGGACCGGGCCGCAGAGAAAACTCGACTACTCGCCCAGTGGGAGGCCCCGGCAGGGGCAAGGGCGTGGCATGAGCTTGCCACCGCAAACCCGGTGATCGGGCAGCCCATAAGCGTGCGGGGCCATTACCAGCCCATAAGCTGGCTGCTGGACAACCGCACCCGGGACGGCAGTTCGGGTTATGAGGTGCTGACGCTGTTCCGGCCGTTGGCAGGTCCGCCGGTAGTGATCAACCGGGGCTGGGTTGCGGCCCCGCCCAGCCGCTCGGAGCTACCCCTGGTCGCAACGCCAGAGCATGAAGTACGGTTGCGGGCCCGGGTGGGAGATTACCCTGAGCCGCCGGTACTGGCCGGAGAAGTTGCGGGAGAACCGGCCCGGCCTGACGGATTACAGCGGGTCCAGGCGCTACCCGAAAGTGTCGTTGCAAGGGTTGAGCCGGCGGTCAGTGACCGCATCCTCAAACTGGATGGCGAGGATCAACCCGGCGCCTTCCGGGCGGACTGGGAACCCGATATGATGGGGCCTCAGACTCACTATGGCTATGCCCTGCAATGGTTCTCCCTGGCAGCGGCGCTCATCATACTGACAATAATAGCGAGCTATCGTAAGCAGGAGTTCTGAATGACCGACACTACCGCAGAGCATCAGGAAACCGGGCCGACTCCGGCTCAGGTACGTCGCGGCCGCCGCATCGCTCTGCTGCTGTTCGCCATCGGCTTCGGCCCGATGATACTTGCCACCGGCATGTACTACACCGGCTGGCTTCACCCCGAGTCCCGCAGCAATCATGGCGACCTGATCGAGCCTCCGGTGCTGGTCGCCCAGCTGGATCTGATGGGGGCCCATGGCCAGCCCCTGGCAGCCCGTTTTGGCCCTGACTCTGACGATGCCAAATGGCTGCTTGTTGTTTACGCCCAGCATTGCGGCGAAGCCTGCAGCGAGCTGATGTACCTGGCCCGGCAGGTCAATATCGCCATGGGTAAGGACGCTAACCGGGTGGGTCGTGCGGCCTGGGTGGGTGAACTGTCACCGGAGCTGCAGCGCAACTGGGAGAGCGAGTACCAGTCCATGGAACGCCTCAGCATTACCCCTGGCGGAGAGCCGGCCTGGCCTGAGCAGGTCGACCCGGCGTCTACCCCGGGTATCCTGGTGGTGGACCCGTTCGGCAATGTAATGATGTACTACGACGATCGTCATAACGGCAAGGGGATGCTTGAAGACCTCAAGCATCTGATGAAACTGTCCAAAATCGGTTAGTACCGGCAAAGGAAACGGACTGTGTCACAACAACAGGAATTAGCCGTTCAGCAAGGTATTAAGCAAGGCCCCCGCCAGATTATGGCCCGCTGGGCGCTGGTCGCGGCCCTGTTCACCGTGGTGGTGGTGATGCTGGGGGCGTGGACCCGGCTGGTGGATGCGGGTCTTGGCTGCCCGGACTGGCCTGGCTGCTACGGTTTCCTCACCGTGCCCCAAAGCGAATCCAGTATTGCCATCGCCAACGCCCGTTTCCCGGACTCACCGGTGGATGTCGCCAAAGGCTGGCCTGAGATGATTCATCGCTACGCCGCCGGTACCCTCGGGCTGATCGTGTTTGGGCTGGCTGTCTATGCCGTACGTCACCGTCGCGAAGGTGTGCCGGTCAAGCTGCCGCTGTTCATCGCTGGCTTCATTGTGCTTCAGGCATTGTTCGGCATGTGGACCGTGACCCTGCAGCTGTGGCCCAAGGTGGTCGCGCTTCACCTGCTGGGGGGCTTCACTACTCTGAGCATGCTGACTCTGCTGTTCCTGCGCTTGCGGGGCCAGCGTAAATCCGTTGATCCGGCGCGCGCCCATGCTGTTGCGCGGCTGCGGCCCTGGCTTTACGGCGGGCTGGCGCTGGTTATCCTGCAGATTGCACTGGGGGCCTGGACGGCCGCCAATTATGCCGCTGTGGCCTGTCCTGACCTGCCGACCTGCCAGGGCCAGTGGTGGCCCGAAGACATGGATTTTCGCCATGGGTTCGACCTGTTGCAGACGATCGGGCCCAATTATCTGGGCGGCCAGCTTACTGCCCATGGGCGCGTTGCCATCCATGTGACGCACCGGTTAGGGGCCCTTATCGTACTGGCCTATTTTACCGTGCTGTTGCTGGCATTCTGGCGCCATACCCGACGTTCCCCGGCCCGGTCCATGGTGCTGTTGACCGCAGCGGCATTGTTCATGCAAATTGGACTGGGCGTGGCGAATGTGGCTTTTCATATTCCGCTGTCGGTTGCCGTGGCCCATAACGCCATGGGTGCCGGGTTACTGTTAGCCATCATCCACATGCTGTGGCAGGTGCATGGAATTGCACGTCAGCCGGTCACAGAGCCGGCGTTGATAAAAAATGGGGAGGTACCCGCATGACAGACCAGGCCAAGGCTCTTACGGCACGTACTGCCAACTCACCGCAGGTTTTCTGGCGAGACTTCCTGGAGCTGACCAAGCCCAAGGTGGTTGCGTTGATGATCCTGACCTCGGTGATCGGGATGCTGCTTGCCACGCCCGGAATGCCGGGCTGGACGGTGCTGATATTCGGCAATCTGGGCATTGCCCTGCTGGCCGGCGCCGCGGCCGTGGTAAACCATGTGGTGGATCAGAAAATCGACACAGTCATGGCGCGCACCCGCCGTCGACCGGTCGCCACCGGCCGGGTCAGCCAGACTGACGCCCTGCTGTTTGCAGTGCTGCTGGCGCTGACCGGTATGCTAGTGCTGATCTGGCAGGTCAATGTCCTGACGGCCTGGCTGACGTTGGCATCACTGGTGGGTTACGCCGGGGTCTATACCCTGTTCCTCAAGCGGGCAACGCCGCAGAACATCGTTATCGGTGGTCTTGCCGGTGCCATGCCGCCGCTGCTGGGCTGGACGGCGGTGACCAACCAGGTCGATGGTCATGCCCTGCTGCTGGTACTGATTATTTTCGCGTGGACACCGCCCCACTTCTGGGCTCTGGCCATCCACCGCAAGGAGGAATACGCCAAAGCGGGCATTCCCATGCTGCCGGTTACCCACGGCAATCGTTACACCGAGTTGCATATCCTGCTGTATACCCTGATCCTGTTGGCCGTCACCCTGCTGCCCTTCGCAACCGGCATGTCTGGCTGGATCTATCTGGCAGGAGCGACGGCACTTGGGTTACGCTTCCTGCAGTATGCGGTTCGCTTGCTGAGGGGCGATGACCGCCGGGTGGCGCTGGCGACCTTCAAATATTCCATCACCTATCTGATGGTCCTGTTTGTGGTGTTGCTGGTCGACCATTACTTTTACTTCTGACGGTCGGTCCGCCTGGCGGCTGCCCGTCCCTTGCGTTAACCATAGACGGGAGAGTTCATGATCGGCTCGGTCCGGCGCACGCTGGTGCTGTTATTGATCGTTGTGGCCCTTGTTTTTGCACTGGTGATCTACCAGCAGATGAGCCGTAAGTCACAGGCGCTACAGCCGGCTCCCGACCTCAGTGCCATGAATACCTTCGTTTACGACGAGCCCCGGATGCTGGCGGAGTTCACGCTCACCAGTGAACACGGCGAGCCCGTCACCCGGGACGATCTCAAGGGGCACTGGACCTTCCTGTTCGTCGGCTACACCCACTGCCCGGACATCTGCCCCGCCACCATCGCTGCCCTGAGCCAGACCGACCGCAGGCTGCCGTCCACCCTGCCGCAGCCGGACTACCTGCTGGTGAGCGCCGACCCCGACCACGACACTCCCGAACAGTTGAAAGACTACCTGGGCTTTTTCGGCGAGGACTTCCACGGTCTGACAGGGGACGTTGACGTGTTAAGAGAGCTGGCCAAAAGCGTCGGGGCAGTTTTTGTGCACCGGGACGATGGCATCGGTAACAAACTTGTCGACCACAGCGGCCACCTCACGTTACTGAACCCGGACGGTCAGGTGGCCGCCATCATTCAGCCACCCCACAATCCCGATAAACTGGTTGAAGCCTACCGCAGGATCTACGAGTGGACCCGGGACAACAAGGCACGGTCCGGTTAGCGCCAGTCTGAAACGCTGACATACCCGCCTTCCAGACAGTGCAGAAGATGACACATGCCCCCTACGGGCTGTAACAAGAGCGCCTGAAAAAGGCCCATAACGAGGAAAACCCATGCTGTACGTACGTGCGATCCTGAATGTAAAACCCGATCAGCGGGAAACCCTGCTGGAAGCGGCCAAACCCTGTATCGAAGCGACCCTGAAAGAGCCCGGTTGCCTGGAGTACGAGCTGCATACCAGCCTGTCTGATCCTAACCGTCTGGTCTTTCTTGAAGTCTGGGAGTCTGCAGAGCATCTTGCCCCCCACGGCAAGAGCGACCACATGAGGGCGTTCGGTAAGGTGGCTGCAGGTTGTCTGGCGGCACCGCCCCGGATCGAGTACATTACTCCGGCTAAAGTTGACGTGAAGTAACCTCTTTTATAAGCATTTACCGGAATTACCCGCCCTGGAGTAACCATGACTGATCACCGGCCTGCTTCCGACACAAAAATGCTGCTGTCGGTCGTGTTGGCCGGTGCGGTTCTGCTGCTGGTTGTGCACTCTCTTGGGCGGTTTATCTATACACCACTCCTGCCGTATCTGGTGGCGGACGGCATGCTCACCGCCAGTGAAGGCGCATCCGTTGCTACCTGGAACTATCTGGGGTACCTGATCGGAGCCCTGCTGGCGATCCGCTGGTACCGGCCGGACCAGATTCGTCTCGCCTTGCCCGTTGCCATGGGCGTCCACGTACTGACAACCCTGGCGCAGACCCAGGTGGACTCGGCGTCCCTGCTTGCCGGTCTGCGGCTGGTGAACGGTATCGCCAATGGCGTGGTCTTTGTGCAGGCACCCGCGCTGATACTGGAATGGCTGGTGCGCCGCAACCGCAGTAGTGCCAGTGGCCTGGTGTATGTGGGCGTAGGGGCTGGATTGCTGGTGTCCAGCCTGCTGGTTTCCGGTACGGCGGACCTGCTAAGCGGCCCGGCACGGTGGTGGCCGGCGGCGTTACTGTCGATTCCCCTGGCCCTATGGGCGACCTGGCGGCTGGTCCGGCTGGACGTGCCGGCGCGCATCCAGCGGGACGATGGCAGCTTTGCCGAAAAAGGGCCGCTGCTGGACCGGGCCAGCATTCCACTGTTTCTTTCCTACGCCGGGGCGGGGCTCGGGTATATCCTGCCGATGACATTCCTGCCATTGCTGACCCAGACCCAATTGCCCGAAGGCCATTGGCTGGTGGACGGCTCCTGGCTGCTGCTGGCGGTGGTCACCATTCCCACGCCCATCATCTGGAGCTTCCTGGGTTCCCGTTTCGGTGACCGGCCAGCGTTGCAGCTGAACTATCTGATCCAGTTTCTGGGCGCGCTTGCCGTCGTTATCTGGCCGGGTCCGCTGGGCATCATACTGTGTGCCCTATTGGTGGGTAGCACCTTTGTAGGCACCGTTCTGCTGACCCAGCGTCTTGGCCGGGCGCTGCACCCGCACCAGGGGCCACGGTTATCGGCGGCCATGGTGGCGCTGTACGGCGCCACCCAGATGGCAGGGCCCTGGCTGACTCAGCAGTGGCTGGAAGCCGGCGGCACGCTGGTCGGTGCGTTCACCATCGGTGCGGTCGCCCTGGGCTGGGGCCTACTGTTCGCGTTTTTTGTGCCCCGGCCGGAGCGCTGGCATAGCCGCTCACGGGGTCAAGGTTAATCGACATACCCATGCCCACGCTGCCGATTCACCAGGTTCTGCCGGAGCTGATGGAGGCTCTGGCGGGGTACAGCACCGTGCTGCTTCAGGCCCCGCCGGGCGCGGGCAAAACCACACAGGTTCCGGTTGCCCTGCTGTCGGCGGACTGGGTGCAAGGCGGCAAGATCCTGATGCTGGAGCCCCGCCGCCTCGCTGCCCGGTCAGCGGCCCGGTATATGGCCCGTCAGCTGGGTGAAAACCCCGGGCAGACGGTAGGCTACCGGACCCGGCTGGATACCCGGGTATCCGCCGAGACCCGCATAGAGGTAGTAACCGAAGGCATTCTGACGCGTCTGATCCAGACCGATCCAGTTCTGGAACACTACGCTGTGGTCCTGTTCGATGAGTTCCATGAGCGTTCCCTGCAGGCGGACCTGGGCCTTGCACTGGTCCGGGAGAGCCAACAGGTGTTACGCCCGGACCTGCGGGTTCTGGTCATGTCGGCGACCCTCGATACAGGTCCATTAGCGACGATGCTGGGGGATGCGCCGGTAGTCTCCAGCCAGGGCCGCGCGTTTCCCGTGGACGTCCACTACCGGCCCGTGAAAACCACGGCCGGCCGGCCACCTCGTCTGCTGGACCACGTGGTGACGGTGACCCGGGAGGCTCTCGCGGACCAGCCCGGCTCCATCCTGATTTTTCTGCCGGGCGCCGGCGAGATCCACAAGGTGGCACAACTGCTGCAACCTCATCTGCCAGAAAACATACGGCTCGCGCCCCTCTATGGAAACCTGAAAGGGGATGCCCAGGATCGCGCCATCGAACCCGCTCCCAAGGGCCAGCGGAAAGTCGTGCTTGCCACCGCCATTGCTGAAACCAGCCTGACCATTGAAGGCGTTCGCGTAGTGATTGACGCGGGTCAGGCCCGACGGGCGGTGTTTGATCCCAACAGTGGCATGACGCGGCTGGTGACCGGCCGGGTTTCCCGGGCCGCAGCGGAACAACGTAAAGGCCGGGCGGGTCGGGTTGAGCCCGGTGTTTGTTACCGACTGTGGAGTGAGTCCGAGCATCAGTCCCTTACCGGGTACACGCCGCCGGAAATCCTCGAGGCGGATCTGGCGCCGCTGGCTCTGGAGCTGGCCCAATGGGGTGCCCGGGACCCGGAATCCCTGGAGTGGCTCGATGCGCCGCCGAAAGCTCACTGGGCGCAGGCGGTAGAGCTTCTGCAATGGCTGGAATTACTGGATGGGGAGGGTGCGATCAGCGATCACGGACGTCAGGCCCGATCGCTGGGGATTCATCCACGCCTCGCTCATATGGTGCTGAGGGGGCGCGGGTTGGGTTACCCGAAAACAGCCGCAAACCTCGCTGCATTGTTGGGAGAAAGGGACTTGTTGGGGCGCAGCGCCGGTGCCGATCTGATTTACCGGCTTCAGGCGCTTGCTGGCGACTATCAGACGCCGGCGCTGGACAGGCATCGTCTGGATACCATCCGGCAGGCTGCCGACCGTCTGCTGCCCGACCGGAAGGCTCAGGACCAGGACAAAGCCCTGCCTGCGGGGCGACTGTTGGCCTTGGCCTATCCCGATCGCATCGGCCGCCGGCGTTCCGGTGACGCCAATCGCTACCAGCTCAGCAACGGCCGGGGGGCGCGACTCGCTGACGATGACGCCCTGGGGCAACAGGCCTGGATTGTCGCGGCCGATCTCGATGGCCAGTCCCGGGAAGCGCAGGTGTTCCTGGCAGCAGCAACCGATCCTCACACGCTGGAGACCGATCTGGCGGCTCATATCGAGACCCGGGATGAAGCGCTCTGGGATGACAGCCGGGGCCGGGTTATCGCTCGCCGGGTGCGGCGCCTGGGTGCCCTTACCCTGGCAGAACAGGCGCTGCCGGACCCGGGCCCGGAGCAGCTTCAGCAGGGGCTGCTGAATGCCGTCCGGCAAAAGGGAATCGACAGCCTGCCCTGGAGCGGCGGCGCTCGCCAATGGCAGGCCCGGGTCCGGATCATGGCGCAGCTGGAGCCAGCCCAATGGCCCGAAGTTTCGGACGAGGGCCTGATGTCGTTGCTGAATCAATGGCTGGCTCCCTTCCTCGCCGGCGTGCGGGACTGGAAAGGCCTGCAACAGGTAGCCATGGTGGACGCCCTGCAGTCTCTATTGCCCTGGGATAAGCAACAGAGACTGGCCGGGGAACTGCCCACCACGCTGGAGATCCCAACCGGCCAGCAGCTGCGGCTGGACTACACCGCCGAAAACGGCCCGGTCCTGTCCGCCAAACTGCAGGCCCTGTTCGGCTGGACCGAAACCCCCAAACTCGCCGGCGGCCGCATCCCGGTGGTTATCCACCTGTTATCGCCGGCGCAGCGCCCCCTGGCTGTCACGGCCGACCTGGCCAATTTCTGGGCGCAGGTGTACCCCCAAGTCCGCAAGGAAATGCGCGGCCGTTATCCCAGGCACCCATGGCCCGAGGACCCGCTGACGGCGGAGGCAAAGATGGGCACCAAGAAATCCGGTCGGTGAGAGGAGTGTGACCCCTTTTATCAGAATGTACTGTTTCTTACAGCTGAACACTGCACCAGGGTACGCTATGTGGTTTGATACCCCGGTAAAGGTCTGTAATACATTCGTCTATAACGTTTCTGCCTCATGAGATTATTAATTCTCGCTGTTACAGCTTTCGTTCTTCTTGGTTGCCAAACCTGCAAAGCCGATCAGGTCCAGCTTAGATGGCAGGTTACACAGGCGCCGGCGGTGTATTCTGTCGTGAATCAGGAGATAGACGTCATCCCTGAATTTCTTGCCAGCGAATTTGACGACCTTGATGAACCAGAGATACGTAAACGGATTATCCAGGATCTTCGGGATATCCAATTACCTGTAGCTACATACGAAGGCCGGGTAGAGCCTCATAAAGAGGGTGCTCGGGCAAGTCTTCTTGCCATCTCCCCTGAGAGTGAGCCGGCTCCTCTGAGTGCGAAGGAGGAACTGCACCGGCGAATGGCTGAGCAGAAGGCTGGTCTAACCGAGTTAATCGGCGATTTTTCATCAGATGGGAAGCTGAACTCGTATTTTCTTGGAAGGCGGCACAAAGCTGTCTTGAACCTTCTCTTCTCCCTGCCTTCCGGTTCTCTGGCTATTGGTGATCGATGGTCCCCGGATGTGACCGGGATTGAAATAGGTCCCAGATTTTTCCCCGGGGAATCGCGGCGAGTACGTGATGCAATTGTTGACTCCATTTCAGAGGATGAAGAGGGGCGACTGATCGCTACGGTAGTCTACTTAATTGTTGATGAGGTGAGTGGTCATTTCGAATATAAACAGTCTGGAGATATCCAGGAACTTGCTGTGAACCTTCGGAATACCTATTTTGCTGTCGGTGA
>CAZHAY010000086.1:0-11477 GCA_964530545.1 uncultured Marinobacter sp. | reverse complement strand
ATCCAGAACCTGAGCACCACCTCAGAAAACCTCTCGGCCTCCAACAGCCGGATCCGCGATGCGGACTTTGCGGCAGAAACCGCAGAGCTGGCCCGCACTCAGGTACTGCAGTCCGCTGGGCTGTCAGTACTCGCGCAGGCCAACGCCCGCCCCCAGCAGGTGCTGCAGCTTCTGCAGGGCTAAAGGATCAGGCGACTTTAAAAAGACCGGCTCTGGCCGGTCTTTTTATTTTCGGCTCGCTATCGCCCGAGTTGGCACATCCTTCGCTACATCTTCCCTAACTAACGCAATAAGCGTCCGATAACTGCAGACTTTTGCCGCCCAGCCGCGGCCGGTCGATGAGGTGTTCCATGCAAGCACAATTCAACGTTCAGCTTTCTGACTCACAGCGGGCCGAAGTGGCGCGATTGGTGCTGGAGGCCAATACGGCCTATGGCGAGTCCAATAACCCCGGGCGCCGCTACCTGGAGCGGGTACAGGCTCGTCACGGTTGCCGGCAGTTGCTGGATCAGGCCCTGGCGCTGCAACCGGACCATGCCGCGGCGATTGGCCTGCTGGGGCGGCTGGCGATGGATGAAGGCGACCTGGAGCGCGCGGCGGACCTGTTTGAGGAAAGCCTGCGGATTCAGCCGGATCAGCCTCAGCAGTACTGCAATCTGGGTTATCAGGCGCTGAAGGCAGAGCGGCCCGTTAAGGCGGAAGGCTATTTCCTGCAGGCGCTGGAGCTGGACCGGCAATCCGCCGCCGCTTTCTGCGGTGTGGCCCATGCCAAACGGAAGCAGGGTCAGTTCGATGTGGCCTATCTGCACTACCGCAAGCTTCTGCAACTGGGGCTGGACTGGCCGACGGTTTACAGTGGCATGCTGCAATGTGCGGCCCAGATTGAAGTCCATAAGGCCGATGCCGAGCTGGCTCTGGATGCCATCGCCCTGCTGCAGCGACCTGAGCTGCCCCATCAGGAAATCGGCCGCTTCTGCGCCGGGATTCTGCGCCAGCAGTACGATCTGGATAATCCCAACGCAGAAGTTTTCCTGGACGCGGCCGCCGAAGACGAACTGCTGATCCTGGCGCTGGAAAAAACCCTGATGCCGGACGCCGCCATCGAATCGCTGATTACGTTGCTGAGACGAGCAATCCTCGCGGAAGTGGCCCATAAAGTATCACTGCGGGATGAGCTGCAGTCCCTTACCCTGGCCATCGCCCGCTACGCCGACCGTACCGGTTACGCACTGGCCGCCGCCGAAGACGAACTGAACCTGGCCGAGACCATTAACCACAGCATTTCCGCCCAGCTGGCCATGAACGAACCCGTCGACGCCCTGGCTGGCAGCGTGATGATCAGCGCCATGTACGGGGCCCTGTTCCATCAGTGCTTCGCCAGCCGTCTCGGGCACTGGTCCCTGACCGACTGGCCTTCCGCCCTGCAGCCGGTCATGGCCGCCAGTTACTATGACCGGGCCATGGATGAGGCCATTAAACAGGGCTTTGATGAAAAAGCCGACGAGCTTGTTCTGGACCGGGCCGACCTGCCCCAGGCCTGGCCGAGCTGGCAGCAGCTGGCCTTTCACACGGGCACCAGCCTGAAAACGATCATGGCCCAGCAACTGGGGCTGGATGTGTCTGGGCTGCCGGGCACGCTGCGCATGATGGTTTGCGGTGCCCAGTCCGGCCAGCGGGCTCTGGAACTGGCCCGCTATCTGGACGATGTGGAAGTGATCGCGGTGGACGAGTCCCTGGCCAACGTGGTGACGGCAACGCGCCGTGCGGACGAGATGGGCCTGTCCAATATCGTGTTCTGGCCCTGGTCCGTGGCGAAGCAGTTTGTGGCGGATGGTCACCGGGTGCACTGGGTCGAGGTGGGCCGTCTGCCTTCCGCAGCCATGACGGACCTGTCGCTGGCCGCCCTGATCAACAGCGCAACCACCGGCGGCGCCGTTGTGCACATGCATACGGCGGTCGCCGAACAGACCAAGGGTGACGCACAGATTCGCGAGCTGATCAGCAAGCACAACCTGCAGCCGACCCGCGATTCACTTCGCCTTCTTCGGCAACTGGTACTAAACGAAGCCAAAGACCCCCAATGGCAGGACCTGCTTCAGGAAGAGGACTTCTACGGCCTCGGCGGCTGCCTCGACCGCTGGTTCCGCCCGCAGGATATTCGTCAGCTACGGGATCTGATGGGACTGGTCAGCAACGAAGTGGACTGGAAACTGGTCAAAGCCCGGGACAGCGACGGCCACAGCCTCGCCCTGGCACCGGTAGCCCAACAGCTACGCGCCGAAGCGCTAGGCAGCCAGGTGCAGAGCCTGGTAGGCCAGCCGCTGTCGGTTTACTTTGTCCGCCGTAGATAAGAGGGCATTTGTGCCACGGAATCCACGGAATCCACGGAAGAACAAGGAAAAGTTGTTTTATTACAAAAGCTAACCGAACCTATTCAGCTCGGGTCCGGGGTGGGGGGTCTTTTCTGCAGGGAAAAGGTGTCTGAGCGAAGCGAGTTCTTTTCCCGGAAGAAAAGACCCCCCATCGCGGGCCCAGGCACCCAATCAACAAGCATTCGCAGGCTCTACCTCCAACCGCTAGAAATACGGCATGATGGATTCACCCCAAAGATGCAACTCTTCCAGAATATGCATCTGCTCCGGGGTGGTATCAGGATTCGCCGCCAGCCGCTGCAATTCCCGCCCGTAGGCCTCCAGGGACAGCCAGCCCCGCTTCGGGGCCATCAGTCGCTCGCGGCGGAAGTTTTCCCACCGTTCCTGGTCCTCATCCACTAACGTACCCGGATAGTTACGGGCGCGGTAACGGAACAGCAGCTCCTCCAGGCGGGCATCCTCAAAGCGGATATCCAGCTCCCCCAGCGCCTCCGGTGGCTGGCTGATCACCCAGTTGAGTTTGTCCCGGTCCGAATTGCTGATAAAACCCCCGACATAAAGCTGCTCATCCGGATCGGTCAGGTCACTCTCCAGGGACTGACCAAAGGCCTCAGCGATGCGCTCTGGCAGACCAGCGGCGGACCGCAGGGCGGCGAGGTTCTGCCGCAGGGTGTTGCCATCCAGCTCCAGTTGCGTGAGGCGCTCCGGACTCAGGCTTTTCAGCATAGTGCCCGGGGCCAGTACCGGACATTTGTTCAGTTGCACACCTTTTAGTGAGAAGCGGCTGACGCCCTCCCCCAGCTCAGCCTGGGACGTGAAGACCCGCTCCCGTATCTGTTCCGGCGTGGCGTTGATCAGCTCGGTGGGATCTTCCCGCAGATCGTAGACAATCACCTGGTTTTTATTGGTCGGATGCTCCGCCACCGGCGAGACCATGGCGCAGCAGCCCCGGCTGGCCGGGTATTTGGCGGAGATATGGAACACCGGCTTCATGGTCGCGGTATCGAGCATGGCCCGGGCGGAATGCTTGTCCTTGTTGCTGAGCATGAAGTCGAACAGACGCGGCTGCTTTTCCCGGATCAGTCTGGCCAGGGCGATGGTTGCCTGCACATCCGACATGGCATCGTGGGCGGATTCGTGGGCGATGCCATTGGCAGCGGTCAGGTCTTCCAGGCGGAAGCTGGGGCTGCCGTCTTCCTTGCGGGGCCACTCGATGCCCTCTGGGCGCAAGGCGTAAGTCAGGCGGACCATATCGATAATATCCCAGCGGGAGTTGCCGTTCTGCCATTCCCGGGCGTAGGGGTCGCGCAGGTTGCGGTACAGCGTATGGCGGGTGACTTCGTCGTCGAATCGCAAACTGTTGTAGCCCACCACGCAGGTACCGGGTTGGCTGAAGGCTTCGTTGATCCGGGTGATAAACTCCGCTTCCGGCAGTCCACGCTCCATGGCTATCTGTGGCGTGATACTGGTGATCAGGCAGGCCACCGGGTTCGGCAGGTAATCGTCCGTTGGCTTGCAGTAGATAACCAGTGGCTCTTCAATAATATTCAGGTCGGCATCGGTACGCACACCGGCAAACTGGGACGGCCGGTCGTGGACCGGGTCTGCGCCGAAGGTTTCGTAGTCGTGCCAGAAAAAAGTGGGGGTCACACCGGGGCTCCCGTTATTCATCGGATGCCGAAGTGTACCAGTTTCAATAATTCCCGCTCTATTCCGGCGCGGATTCGCTGCCCTGGCGGTTTGCCAGCCACATGGCCTGATAGGGTTTAAGGGTGAGGCTGCCGGACAGATCCTCCACTTCAAGGCCACTGATCAGATCCCGCCAGCGTTCGGTTCCAATCAGGTTGATGTGGGCCACGGCCAGCTGTTGCACCTCATCCGTGATATTGAAAATACAGAAAATGGACTGCTCTGAACCCATGCTCTGGCGCCAGAATCCGAAAATCTTCAGCCCCAGATGCAGGGTAAACTGGGCGGCATTGGGGTGAAACGCCGGCTGTTGCCGCCGCAGTGCGATCAGTTTCTTCTGTTGCACAAAGACCTGACTGTGGTGACTGAGGGGGTTTTCCAGCTCCAGCTCCAGCGCGTCCAGATTCCACTGGCTGCGGTTAATGGAGCGGAAACGCCCGGTCTGCTCCACTCGCCCATAGTCGTTGCCGGTACCCAGCAGGCTGTGGATATAAAACCCCGGAATCCCTTCCAGCGCCAGCATCACCGCGTGCGCGCACAGGAAACGCTGCAGCTGCCATTGGTCGGGCCCGTGCAGTTCGGTACCTTTCAGGGCATCCCACAGGGAAATATTGATCTCATAGGGCTGTTCACGCCCCTGGGGCAAACGTCGATACGACACTTTGCCGCCGAAGGTTTCCATGCAGCGGATCAGCTCCTGCTTTTCCTCGTCAGTCAGCAGGCCATCCGTGGGGCGCAGACCTACACCGTCGTGGGAGGCTATAAAGTTCAGGTAGCTGGTGCCCAGCTGGGCCGGCGGCATGCTCATCATCCAGGTTTTCAGGTGCCGGCAATTGCCGCTGACCAGGGTATTGATCAGCAGCGGCGGCAACGAGAAGTTGTAGATGACATGGGCCTCGTTGGCGTTACCGAAATAGGTCAGGTTCTCCCGGTTGGGCACGTTGGTCTCGGTGACGATAATCGCCCTCGGAGTATGATGCTCCACCAGCAGCCGCAGCACCTTGATGATCTCATGGGTCTGCTGAAGGTGAATGCAGGTAGTACCCGGCTCTTTCCACAGATAGGCCACCGCATCAAAACGGAAAATCCGCACGCCCTGCTCCAGGTAAAACCGCAGGATGCCGACGAACTCCAGCAGGACCTGGGGGTTGGCAAAGTTCAGGTCTGCCTGATCCTCACTGAACGTGCACCATACGTGGCGCTCGCCTTCGTCGGTCTGCACCGGCACCAGCAGGGGCGACGTCCGGGGCCGGACCACCTCACTCAGGTCCTGGGTGGGCTCCATTTCGATGAAGTAGTCTCTGCCGGGATGCACACGGCGACGGAAGTTCTCAAACCACTGGCTGCGCACCGACATATGGTTGATCACAAGGTCCGCCATCAAGTGGTAGCGACTGCCAATGGCGCGGATATCGTCCCAGTCCCCCAGTGTTTCATTCACAGCCCGGTAATCGGTCACGGAAAAGCCGTCGTCAGAGCTGTAGGGAAAAAACGGCAGTACATGCACCGCCGTAATGGAATCCGCCAGGCAGTTGTCAAGAAACTGTTTCAATGTGTGCAGCGGCTTTTCATCGGGTCGCAACACGGAATCGCCGTAGGTGATCAGCAGAATCTCGGATTCGTCCCAGTTATTCTGGTGGGCTGGCGGACCCTGGCTGTCATCCGCCAGGCCCATGGTGTCCAGCAATTCGCCTGCCAGCCACTGGGTATCCAGTGACGGATAGATCTGCTCCAGCATGCCCGTCAGTTTATGGGTCAGGGAATCGGTCATGGTGCAAAATCCCGGTTGTCCAGTTCCACCGCCTCGACCAGCTCGTCCATCAGGTTAGGCAGCGCGCTCGCGACACGGCTCCAACTGGGAATAAAGGGCGCATCCATGGGATTTTCAAGAAAATAGCTGCCTGCAGCCATCACATTGGCGGCGAACAGCTCCACCGCTTTCTCTTCCTTGTGACGGTCAAAGCTCAGGCCGTTGATCAGCGCGTCGTTCTGATAGGTCTCGACAAAGTCCAGTGCGATACGGTAATAGGTGGCCTTGATCGTGCGAAACTCTTCGTTGGACAGCACCTCACCGTTGGTCGCGAGCTTACGGAACAGCGCCTTGCAGATGTCCACACTCATCTTGGACAGGCCCTGGGTGGCATCGTCCGGTGACAGGTCCTGATGCTTGTGGTCGTAGTGATCGGCGATATCCACCTGACAGATCCGATTGGTGGCATAGTTGCGACGCATTTCCGACAGCACACCGATCTCAAGCCCCCAGTCGCTGGGTATGCGCAGGTCAACGATCACGTCACGTCGCAGGGAGAACTCCCCGGCCAGGGGATAGCGGAAGCTGTCCATATACTCCAGGAACTCCCGTTGTCCGCAGACCTTTTTCAGGGCCCGCAGCAGCGGCGTCACCAGCAGCCGGCTGACCCGGCCATTCATGCCCTGCTCTGATATCCGCGCGTAATATCCCTTGCAGAACATGTAATTAAAGGAGGGGTTGGCCACCGGATAGATTAACCGGGCGAGCATATCCCGGGAGTACGTCAGGATGTCGCAATCGTGTAGGGCAATGGACTTGATATTGCCAAGGGCCAGCATGTAACCGAAACAGAACCAGACATTGCGCCCCTTGCCCGGCTCTGATGGCGCCAGGCCCTGTTCCTCAAGCTTGCGGTCGATGGCTTTCAGCCGCGGCCCGTCATTCCACAGCACTTTGACACTCTGGGGCAGGCCCGAGAAATAACTCAAGGCGTGGCGATACTGGCTTTCGTCCGCCTGATCCAGACCGATCACGATCTGGTCCAGATAAGGCACCGCCGTGAGCTCTTCGACAATATTCGCCAGTGCCGGTCCTTCCAGCTCCGAATAGAGCGACGGCAGCACCAGGCCCATGGGCCGGGCTTTGCTGAACGAGAGCAGCTCCCGCTCCAGGCTCTCTACCGGACGGCGGGTCAGGTTGTGCAGGGTGGTGACAATGCCGTTCTGGTAGAAATCCCCCATGCAGGTGCTTCCTTGTGCAGTTTGAAGGTGGCGCGATCACTTGCCTTGAGTCACCGGACTTGGTAACGATCCAGAACAGTCATAACGCACTGGTTCCATCCCGCCGGCCCGGGCTTTTGTGAGCGGATGACCGGGTGGCCGGGCGGTAGCTGAATCCGCTCTTCGCCGGTTCCTGTCATGATGACAACTGCAAGGTCTGCGCCAGCGAGCATGGCCTGATCGTTCGGACTGTCGCCAAGGGCCAGGGTGTGCCACTGGCGCTCCGGCCAGCGCGTCCGGTACAGACCGAGTAGCTGTGCCATGGCGTCGGCCTTGTCGAACTGGCCCATAACATGGAGAAACCGACCACCAGCCAACGCCTGCAACCCCGCGCGGGCCAAGGCCTGCCGGAATTCAGCCAGCTCCTCATCCGTGCCCTGCCAGATCAGTGGCTCGGTTGCCATGCGGGTTCGCGCCCTTGCCGCGCTCTCAGCCGTCAGTCCGGTTTGAAACGCCACCTCGTCGTCGGTGAGGTCCGAAAAGCCGGTAAAAAGGAAGCCCTGCGCCCGAAGTTCGTGTAAATACTGCAGAATCCCGTCCAGGCTGGCGCCCAGGTACAGCTGCTGCTCCGGCGCTGGCTCAAAGTAATCCTGAGGAATGATGATGGCGGCGCCGTTTTCCACGATGAAAGGATGGTTATTCCCCATCTCACGGCGAAGATCCTCGATCTCAGCCCGGGTTTTGCTCGATGTCAGCACCAACGGTATCGACTGTGCTTTCAGCCGGCTCAGCGCGGGTAAGGCCGGGCTCCAGTCGTAGGTGTGGTGGTCCAGCAGGGTTCCGTCCAGATCACTGAACAGGATCAACGCCGGGAGCGCCACCGGTCAGGTCCGGGACAGCACATGGTCTTCGTCGAGCACCAGCACCACATCCGCCCGGGCTGGCAGCTCATCCAGGGAATGGCGGGTGATGCGCTCGTAATGCATGACGAAGCGTTCCAGTTCGGCGTCTCCCATAATCCGCACCCGGGCCGCCGGTCGGCCACCGTCCTCGCCGACTTTCGGGGCTGACCGGAAACGCTCCGCCAGCTTGTGCTCCTGTTCGGTGCGCCAGCGCCTGACCGCACTGAAGGAGGGCGCCTTCATCATGATCAGCTGGTCGAGCCGCTCGAAAAATTTCATGTAGGGGCCGGCGAGCTGTTCGTTCACGTACTGCCGCCAGCTGCCGTCCTTGTCTTCGCTTTTTTCCAGCTCATTCAGGGGCTCGGCCAGCTCTTCTTCCGTCTGGGGCATGGCGCCAAGACACCAGCCTTCGACCAGGATTATGCTCGGGCGGCCAATGAACAGCGGCCAGTGTTCGTGGGGCTCCCGGTCATCCAGTGCCTTGTTGAAGACCGGCATGGGCGTGCGGGAACCGGCATTGGCGGCAATCAGCTCATCCAGCACCTGATTGCCAAGTTTCAGATCATGGGTGCCGGGCACACCCCGGGTTGCCAGCATGGGATGAACTTCCCGCGCCAGTTCGCTGCGGGTCTTCCGGGTGTGATAGAGATCGTCCAGCGACACACTCGCAGTGGGGCAGCGATAGCGGTAAGCCAGCATCACCCGCAGGAAATCCGTCAGAGTGGATTTCCCGGTGCCTTGTGCGCCGTGTATACCCACAATCAGGGGTGTGTCAGAGTCACGGCTGGCCTGATACAGTGACAGGGCAAGGGGCTCGATGACGTCACTGACGGTCTGACGGTAGGCTGGGGGCAGCCGGTGCTGGGTCATCAGGGCTTCAAGCGCATCATCGGTATCCGTATTCGGCATAGCAGCAACTCCAGGCGTCTGCGAAAACTGGCTTTGAAAGGCAGGCTTGTGGCCCGTGGGCATCATGCCCGAGGCGCAATCACCTGCTGTGCATTCAACAGTATAGGAGGAGAATGGCCCGGGGCCAGCGGCGTCGGCCAGTTCCCTTTATGACGGCATTCAGCGGCATCAGAACCAGCAGGCGATTCCTGCAATTACCGGCGACTTTTTACAGTCACGTCCAACCCACGCCGATGCGGGGCAAGGTGGAGCTGGTCCACTTCAACCGGGAACTGGCTCAGCGGATGGGGCTGTCGGTTGACGACCCAGGGGGCTGGACCGACATTGTTGGCGGCCGTGCCCTGCTGGAAGGCATGGAGCCGGTGGCCATGAAGTACACCGGTCACCAGTTCGGCATGTACAACCCGGAGCTGGGCGATGGCCGTGGGCTGCTGCTATGGGAGACCCAGGCCCCGGACGGCAGGGTTTACGAGTGGCACCTGAAAGGTGCCGGCCAGACTCCCTATTCCCGCTTCGGCGATGGCCGGGCCGTGTTGCGCTCCACCATTCGTGAATATCTGTGCAGCGAAGCCATGCACCACCTGGGCATTCCCTCCACCCGGGCACTGGCGCTGGTGTCCTCCAATGAGCCGGTGCGCCGGGAAACCATTGAAACCGCCGCCGCGCTGATTCGCATCGCCGATACCCATATCCGTTTTGGTCATTTTGAATATGCGGCGCACCACCTGGGACCAGAGGCGGTACGGACGCTGGCGGATCACACCATTACTCATCATTTTCCGGAGATGGCTGAGTTACCGGACACCGAGCGCCATTCCGCGTTTTTCAAAGAAGTGGTCCGGCGGACGGCCCGGATGATTGCCCATTGGCAGGTGGTGGGCTTCTGCCACGGGGTCATGAACTCTGACAATATGTCGATTATCGGTGACACCTTTGACTACGGCCCCTACGCGTTCCTCGACGATTTCGATGCCCGCTATATCTGCAACCATACCGATCAGGGCGGCCGCTACGCCTACAATCGCCAGCCGGAAATCGGATTTATCAATTGTCAGTATCTTGCCAACGCCCTGTCGACTCTAATTGCCAGTGAAGAGCTTCGCCAGGGGCTGGCGGAGTACGAGGTCACCTATAACGCGGTCTTTCCATCGTTGATGCGCGCCAAACTGGGTCTCAGCGACGAGAACGAAGGCGACCTGAGCCTGATCATGGATACCTTCAGCATGCTCCACGAGCACAGCGTGGACTACACCCGGTTTTTCCGGGGTCTGTCCACCCTGCCCTCCCGCGGACCGGCGCCGGTGAGGGATCTGTTTATCGACCGCCGCGTGGCGGATGACTGGCTGGAACGGTATGAAAAACGACTTGAGAGCGAATCACGGTCGCCTGAGGAACGGGAGCAGGCCATGTGCCAGGTCAACCCGAAATTCATTCTGCGCAACTATCTTGCCCAGCAGGTGATTGAAGCCGCGCAGGGAGGGGATTACGCGCCGCTGGATGAGCTGCTGTCGGTATTGAAACAGCCCTTTGATGAACAGCCGGAGTTCGAGCGCTATGCGCAGGTACCACCGGACTGGGGGCGGCGTATGAGCATCAGTTGTTCTTCCTGACCGGATCACTGAACCGGTCACCGAACAGGAACTGCTTTGGCCACGGAATCCACGGAAGGACACGGAAAAGATAAACTGCCTTTTCTGTCGCTTCGTTGGATTCCGTGGCCAGTTATCAGACTGCCTTGGCGGCTATGATCTTGTCGTGCCATTCCACCGGGCCGGTCTGGTGTACCGACGTACCCCGTGAATCCACCGCGACGGTGACCGGCATATCTTCGACTTCGAACTCGTAGACGGCCTCCATACCCAGTTCCGGGAACGCCACCACTTCGGCCTTCTTGATGGCCTTGGATACCAGATACGCGGAACCGCCCACGGCCATCAGGTAGACAGCGCCGAACTCACGGATGGCGTCGATCGCCACTTGGCCCCGTTCTGCCTTGCCGATCATGCCGGTCAGCCCGGTCTTCGACAGCATGGTGTGGGTGAACTTGTCCATGCGCGTGGCTGTGGTGGGGCCTGCGGGGCCAACCACTTCTTCCCTGACCGGATCCACCGGGCCCACGTAGTAGATAAAGCGGCCTTTCAGATCCACTGGCAGCTCTTCACCGCGCTCAATCATATCCACCATCTTTTTATGGGCGGCATCGCGACCGGTGAGCATTTTGCCAGACAGCAGTACGGTTTCACCGGGCTGCCATTCCCGGACGTCTTCCGGCGTGACCGTGTCCAGGTTGACCCGGCGTACGCTCTCACCCACTTCCCAGGTGATTTCCGGCCAGTCATCCAGGCTTGGCGGCGTCTGCAGCGACGGGCCGGTGCCATCCAGCACAAAATGGGCGTGGCGGGTAGCGGCACAGTTTGGAATGATGGCAACCGGCTTGTTCGCGGCGTGGGTGGGATAGTCCTTCACCTTCACGTCCAGCACGGTGGTCAGTCCGCCCAGACCCTGGGCGCCGATGCCCAGGTCGTTCACTTTCTCGAACAGTTCCAGGCGCAGCTCCTCTGCGCGGCTGGAAGCGCCGCGGGCTTTCAGGTCGTGGATATCGATGGGTTCCAGCAGCGATTCCTTGGCCAGTTCC
>CAZHAY010000085.1:0-11634 GCA_964530545.1 uncultured Marinobacter sp. | reverse complement strand
AACCAGCTTCGTGCCGTACTCAAGAGCCTGCTCGGAGTGGAAGGTACCCTGGGCGCCGGTAAAGCCCTGACAGATAACCTTGGTGTCTTTGTTAATCAGGATACTCATTACTTACCCCCTGCAGCTTTAACGACTTGCTCTGCGGCATCCGCCAGGCTGTTGGCGGCAATAATGTTAAGGCCACTTTCAGCCAGTACCTTGGTGCCCAGCTCGGAGTTGTTACCTTCCAGACGTACGACTACCGGAACCTTGACGCCCACTTCCTTAACCGCACCGACGATGCCTTCGGCAATCATGTCACAGCGGACGATTCCACCGAAGATGTTCACCAGTACCGCCTTCACGCTGTCGTCTGACAGGATGATCTTGAACGCTTCGGATACGCGCTCTTTGGTAGCGCCACCGCCGACGTCGAGGAAGTTGGCGGGCTCACCACCGGACAGTTTGATAATGTCCATGGTACCCATGGCCAGACCAGCGCCGTTCACCATACAGCCGATATTGCCGTCCAGCGCCACGTAGTTCAGTTCCCACTCGGCAGCTTCAGCTTCGCGGGCGTCTTCCTGGGAAGGGTCGCGCATCTCCTGGATGCCTTTCTGGCGGTACAGGGCATTACTGTCTACGTTGATCTTGGCGTCCAGGCAATGCAGGTTGCCTTCACTGGTGATGACCAGCGGGTTCACTTCCAGCAGCGCCAGGTCGTTGTCTTCGAACAGCTTGGCCAGACCCATAAAGATCTTCGCAAACTGGTTAACCTGAGCACCCTTGAGTCCCAGTCTGAAGGCCAGTTCGCGGCCCTGATAAGGCTGTGGCCCCACCAGCGGATCAATTTCAGCTTTGAGGATTTTCTCAGGCGTTTCCTCGGCAACGGTCTCGATTTCAACACCGCCCTCGGTGGAGGCCATAAATACAATACGACGGGTCGCACGATCTACGACCGCGCCCAGGTAAAGTTCCTGATCGATATCGGTCAGGGACTCAACCAGAATTTTGCTGACCGGCTGGCCTTTCTCGTCAGTCTGAAAGGTCACCAGGTTCTTGCCCAGCCACTGCTCTGCGAAGGCCTTGATCTCGTCCTTGCTCTTGACGAGTTTGACGCCGCCGGCCTTGCCGCGGCCACCAGCGTGGACCTGGGCCTTCACTACCCAGCCGTCGCCGCCGATCTTGTCTGCCGCCGCAGCGGCCTCTTCGGGAGTATCACAGGCATAGCCCTTGGATACGGGCAGGCCGTATTCAGCGAACAGCTGCTTGGCCTGATATTCATGCAAATTCATAGTCAAGTGTCCCGCTTTTTAATGGAGGATAACCACATACGGAATGAACCCGCTGGAACCCATCGGAACAAGGCCCTGCGTTAAACGCCTGCAGCCTGACTCCGATGTGCTCCCTTTATGCGAATTCGCTACGGTACGCCGGGGATCGCCTCAGCGCACCTAAACACCGTGAGGCAGCGCGGCATATTGTCCGCCGCACAGGCACGTCATGCAGGCCTGTCCCGCTGCCGCAACCGGTATTATTTCTTTTTGCGACGATTAGCCTTGTGAATGGCACCGCCGTCCACCGCCAGCGCCGCTTCATGAACAGTCTCAGACAGCGTCGGATGTGCAAAGCAGGTCAGGGCGAGATCTTCAGCACTGGAACCAAACTCGAGGGCAATGACGCCCTGGGCCACGATCTCAGAAGCCTGGGGTCCCACAATATGCAGACCCAGAACCCGGTCGGTTTTCTCGCAGGCGATGATCTTGACCAGCCCGGCCGTTGAGTTGGCCGCCATGGCCCGGCCGTTGGCCGCAAACGGGAAGGTTCCGATCTTGTAGGCTTCGCCTTCGGCCTTGAGCTGCTCTTCGGTCTTACCGACCCAGGCGACTTCCGGTGAGGTGTAGATCACGCTGGGGATGGCATCATAATTGACCTGCGGCTTATTGCCCGCGATGCGCTCGGCCACCATCACGCCTTCTTCTGACGCCTTGTGGGCCAGCATGGGTCCGCGAACCACGTCGCCAATGGCCCACACACCAGGTACGTCGGTTTTACACTGGTCGTCAACAAAGATAAAGCCGCGCTCATCCAGGTTGACGCCGGAATCCGCTGCCAGCAGATTTTCCGTATTGGGACGACGGCCAACCGCAACAATCAGCTTATCAAACTTGGCCTGTTCCTTGTTCTTGCCGTCTTCGTAGTCCACGTAAACCAGCTTGCGCTTGGCCTCAGCGTTGGTCATACGGGTACCAAGCCTGATATCCAGCCCCTGCTTTCGGTACTGCTTCAGTGCTTCTTTCGCAACCTGCTGATCGACGGCTGGGAGGAAGGTGTCCAACGCTTCCAGCACAATCACTTCCGAGCCAAGGCGGGCCCACACAGAACCCAGCTCAAGGCCGATGACGCCCGCGCCGATGACGCCGAGGCGCTTGGGCACTTCGTCAAACTCCAGTGCGCCTTCAGAGTCGACGATATACTCGCCGTCGAACGGCGCCGGGGGAATTTCGATGGGCCTGGAGCCACTGGCGAGGATGATATTGTCCGCGTCGTACGTTTTGGTCTTGCCGTCCTGATCGGTGACTTCCACCTGCTTGTTGGCCAGCAACTTACCATGGCCATGGATAGAGGTAACACCGTTGGACTTGAACAGACCTGCAATACCGGTGGTCAGCTGGCCGACAATGCCCGCCTTGCGCTCCATCATTTTGCCAACGTTGATCCTCAGGTCATTCAGCTCGATGCCCTGATCGGCATAGCCATGCTGGGCCTCTTCATATTTGTGGGAAATTTCCAGCAGGGCCTTTGAAGGAATACAGCCAACGTTCAGGCAGGTACCGCCCAGTATCTGCTTCTTGCCATCTTCGGAAGTCCAGGACTCCACACACGCGGTTTTCAGACCCAGCTGGGCGGCCTTGATCGCAGCCACGTAACCACCTGGGCCGGCGCCAATGACGATCACATCGTACTTATCAGACATGTTCTATCCTGTTTTCTGGCGGAAGCCCCGGCAGGCGTGCTCGCCTCCGGGGCTTCGGTATGAGTTTGGTAGGTTCAGACGTCCAGCAGGATGCGGGTCGGGTCCTCGATCATTTCCTTGATCGCCACGAGGAACTGTACAGCCTCTTTGCCATCAATCATGCGGTGATCGTAGGACAGTGCCAGGTACATCATCGGCCGGATCTCGACCTGACCGTTCACCGCTACCGGGCGCTCCTGGATTGTGTGCATACCCAGGATAGCTGTCTGCGGCGGGTTCAGGATCGGCGTGGAAAGCAGGGAGCCGAAAATACCGCCGTTGGTGATGGTAAAGGTACCGCCGGTCATCTCGTCGATGCCGAGCTTACCATCTTTGGCCTTCTGGCCGTATTCGATGATCTTTTTCTCGATATCCGCCAGGCCCAGGGCATCCACATCCCGGACGACCGGAACCACCAGGCCGCGCTCGGTAGAGACCGCAATACCGATGTCCTGATAGCCATGGTAGACCATATCATTGCCATCAATGGACCCATTTACCGCCGGGAATCGCTTGAGCGCCTCGGTCGCGGCCTTGGCAAAGAACGACATAAAGCCGAGCTTGACGTCATGGCGGCGGACGAAGGAGTCCTGATACTGCTTACGCAGGTCCATCACCGGCTTCATGTTCACTTCATTGAAGGTGGTGAGCATGGCGGTATCGATCTGCGCCTGTACCAGGCGCTTGGCGATGCTGGCCCGCAGGCGGGTCATGGGGACGCGTTTTGACGGACGCTCACCCAAGGGCACGTCGGCGGCGGGGGCGATATCCCCTTTCTGGCTACTCTGCTTACTGCTACCTGAAGACTTCGCGCCGTCGATGTGGGCCTGCACGTCTTCCTTGGTGACACGACCGCCTTTGCCAGTACCTTTAACGGCCTTGGGATCGACGTCATTTTCCTCAGCCAGCTTACGGGCTGACGGGCTCAGAATGGCATCGCCGGAATCTTCCGTGCGACCTTCCGAATCGCCGGCTTTCGAATCGCCATCGGAGGCGGCTTCCTTACTCTCTTCCTGCTTTTTATCCCCGGATTCAGACTGGCTTTCGCCAGCGGCGCCTTCCTTGAACCTACCGATCACTTCACCGCTTTCAACGGTCTCGCCCTCATCCTTGACGATCTCCTCGATTACACCATCAGCCGGTGCGACGACTTCCAGGACCACCTTGTCGGTTTCAATATCGACAATGAGCTCATCGCGCTCGCACGGTTCTCCCGGCTTCTTATGCCAGGTAGCAACGGTGCCCTCAGCGACCGACTCAGGGAACACAGGGGATTTTATTTCTATTGACATTTCAATTCCTTACGCTCGGTAGCTCATCACAGTTCAAAGGCGTCATTAACCAGTTTTTTCTGCTGCTCGACGTGTGCGGACATATAGCCCGCCGCCGGTGCGGCTGAAGCTTCACGACCGGCGTAGGTCAGGTAAAGCTTCGGGTTCAATCGGTGCAAGGCAGCCCGCATATGATGCTGGCTACAGTACCAGGCACCCTGGTTCATGGGCTCTTCCTGACACCAGATGGCATGCTTGAGTTTGGTGTAAGGTGCCAGTAACTCATCCAGGTCGTCGCCCGGGAACGGGTACAGCTGTTCAATCCGGATAATGACCACGTCGTCCCGACCGTCGGCCTTTTTCTTCTCCAGCAAATCGTAGTACACCTTGCCGCTGCAGAGGATCAACCGGCTGACTTTTTTCGGATCAGACGGCTCTTTTTCCGGCAATACCGTCTGGAAAGTGCCCGATGTCAGGTCTTCAAGCTCTGACGTTGCCTCTTTATGGCGCAGCAGGCTCTTCGGCGTAATGGCGACCAACGGTTTACGCAGAGGCCGTTTCACCTGCCGGCGCAGCATATGGAACACCTGCGACGGAGTGGTCGGCACACATACCTGAATATTCTGCTCCGCGCACAACTGCAGGAATCGTTCCAGTCGTGCTGATGAGTGCTCCGGCCCCTGCCCTTCGTAGCCATGTGGCAACAGCAGGGTCAGTCCACATAGCCGGCCCCACTTGTGCTCTCCGCTGGTGAGGAACTGGTCAATCACCACCTGGGCACCGTTGGCAAAGTCACCAAACTGTGCTTCCCAGACGATCAGTGCGTCCGGCGTAGTGGTGGCATAGCCGTACTCGAACGCCATCACCGCTTCTTCTGACAGCAGTGAATCGTAGATTTCCAACTTGGGCTGCTTCTCTGACAGTTTTGCCAGCGAGATCCAGGTGTCACCACCTTTCTGGTTGTGCAGCACGGCATGACGGTGGGAGAAGGTACCACGGCCCACGTCCTGCCCGGTAATACGGATCGGGTGGCCTTCGTCCAGCAACGACGCATAGGCCATCATTTCGCCGTAGCCCCAGTTCAGGCTCAGACCGCCGGCGGTCATCTTCTTGCGATCGTTGATAATTTTCTGAACCTGACGCTGAACGGAAAAGCCTTCTGGTACATAGGTCAGTTTCTTGCCCAGACGCTGGATGTTCTTGAGCGTAACGCTGGTTTTACAACGGGCCGTCCACTCGTGACCAAGGTAGGGCGTCCAGTCGACGTATAAGCCCTTGTTAGGCTCTTTCACCAGCGACTTCACCACATGCTCACCGTTATCGAGGGCATCCCGATAATCGGTTTCCATTTTCTTGGCTTCTTCCTCGGTGACGATGCCCTCGTCGATCAGGCGGGTCGCATAGAGATGACGGGTGCTCTTGAGCTGGCGGATTTTCTCGTACATCTGCGGCTGGGTCGCCGACGGCTCGTCTGCCTCGTTGTGGCCGCGACGACGGTAACAGACCAGGTCGATGACAACGTCCCGCTTGAATTCGTTGCGATAGTCCATGGCCATCTGGGTCACAAACATCACCGCTTCCGGATCATCAGCGTTAACGTGCAGGATCGGCGCCTGCACCATCTTGGCGACGTCAGTACAGTACTCGGTGGAACGGGCGTCTTCCTGCTTGCTGGTGGTGAAGCCAACCTGGTTGTTGATGACAATGTGAATGGTGCCGCCTACACCGAAGCCCCGAGTCTGGGACATCTGGAAGGTCTCCATCACCACACCCTGACCGGCAAATGCGGCATCACCGTGCATGATCACCGGCACCACCTGGGTACCATCGGTATCGTCGCGGCGGGTCTGACGGGCACGAACAGAGCCTTCGACCACTGGTGATACAATTTCCAGATGGGACGGGTTGAACGCCAGCGCCAGGTGAACTTCACCACCGTCGGTCATGACGTTGGAGGAGAAACCCTGGTGATATTTAACGTCCCCAGAACCCGAATCGTGCAGTTTTTTACCTTCGAACTCGTCGAACAGATCCTTGGGATTCTTGCCCAGGGTGTTCACCAGTACGTTCAGGCGACCGCGGTGGGCCATGCCCAGTACGATCTCCTTGGCGCCGTAGCTGCCGGCGCGCTGAATCAGCTCGTCCAGACAGGGAATCAGGCTCTCGCCACCTTCCAGCCCGAAACGTTTTACACCCGGGTAACGGGAGCCCAGGTATTTTTCCAGGCCTTCAGCGGCGGTCAGTCGCTCGAGAAGATGAACCCGGGTCTTGGCCTCATAGGCCGGACGTGATCTGACCGGTTCCATACGCTGCTGGAACCACCGCTTGATGCGGGTATCGACCACGTGCATATACTCAGCGCCAACGCTGCCGCAGTAGGTCTTGCGCAGCCCATCGACGATATCGCCGAGCTTCATGGCCTCGGAACCAAAATTCAGTGACCCGGTCTGGAACTCCAGGTCACGGTCAGCGTCCGTCAGCTCATGGAAACCGGGGTCCAGATCTTCAACTCTGGGCCGCTGCCATACACCCAGCGGATCCAGCTTCGCCTCCTGATGTCCCCGGAAGCGGTACGCGTTGATCATCTGCAGCACACGAATCTGTTTGCGATCAGCGTCAGTGGTCGCCGAAGCGGGTACGCCGGCACCGTTATAGAAACGCTGATTGCGGGAAATGTGCTCGAACTGTTCGCGGATCGTGGAGTGGGCGACGTCACGGGTATTGCCGTCAACGCCGGGAAGCTTATCAAAGTAGCTTCGCCATTCTTCGGGAATGGCGTTGGGATCGGTCAGGTAGGTTTCAAAAAGATGCTCAACATAGGCGAGATTGCCACCTTGAAGATGGGATGTCTGCCGTAACTGCTCCATTATGCTTTCATGCATTTTGAATAGCTCACCTTGGACTGGTGCGGGGGAGCTCATCATGGTCGGCCAGGGATATTTCACAGTCAATACGGGTTTTTACGGGATCGACTGTCGCCACCACGATGGACACGGATGTTTTCCGTTCCCCGATGATTTTTATAATAAATCGCGCCACAACAGCGCTTTGTGAGCACTCGTTGTGGCGCGATAGCTTGCCCTACCGGCCGTCACCTGCCTATGCGCCTTTGGTAGAAAGCGTCTCAATGCAGCGGCACACAGGCCAATGGCCTGACACTACCAGAACAGTATAGCGGTCTTGATGAAAACCGCAGATCAGGTCGCCCTCTGCAGAAGCAGATTGCGAATATGGCCAATCGCCCGGGTCGGGTTCAGACCTTTTGGACACACACTGACACAGTTCATGATGCCCCTGCAACGGAACACGCTGAACGGATCATCCAGCCCTGACAGCCGCTCGGCCTGCGCCGTGTCACGGGAGTCGGCCAGAAAACGGTAAGCCTGGAGCAGACCAGCCGGACCGACAAACTTGTCCGGGTTCCACCAGAACGATGGGCACGAGGTCGAGCAGCAGGCGCAAAGAATGCACTCATACAGACCATCGAGCTTTTCCCGGTCTTCGGGGCTCTGCAGGCGCTCAATGGCCGGCGGCGGTGTGTCATTGATCAGGTAAGGCTGTACTTTTTCGTACTGCTGGTAGAACTGGGCCATGTCAACGACCAGGTCCCGGATAACCGGCAGCCCAGGCAAAGGCCGCAGCATCAATTTGCCATGCTTGATCACTTCGGAGACCGGCGTGATACAGGCCAGGCCATTGCGACCGTTCATGTTCATTCCGTCAGAACCACACACGCCTTCACGGCAGGAGCGACGATAGGCCAGGGTCGGATCCTTCTCCTTGAGCAGGTTCAGTACATCCAGCACCATCAGGTCCTTGCCTTCCGGAAGCTCCAGCTCTACATCCTGCATGTAGGGGGCATTATCGGTTTCCGGGTTATAACGATAAAGGCTGACTAACATCGTAGATTTTCCCCTTAGTACGTCCGGACTTTCGGTTCGAAGGACGGGACCGTCTTCGGCGCGAAGTTAACGTCACGCTTGCCCACCCGCTTCTCAAGCGGGAAGTAAACGGAGTGCTTGAGCCAGTTTTCGTCGTCACGCTCGGTGAAGTCGTTACGGGCGTGGGCACCGCGACTCTCTTTACGCTCAATGGCGGACACAGCCGTTGCGTAGGCGACCTCAAACAGGTTATCCAGCTCCAGCGCTTCGATACGCGCCGTATTGAAAGCATTGCTGAGGTCAGTCAGCCTGGTGCGACGAACCCGCTCCCCGATCTCGTCCAGCAGCTTGAGCCCCTTATCCATGCTCTCGCCATCGCGGAACACGCCGAAGTAAAGCTGCATGCAGTTCTGGAGATCCTTGCGAACCTCGGCCACATCTTCACCTTCCGTACTGGTATTGAGGCGGTCCAGACGGGCCATGGCTTTGCGGATTTCTTCATCCGTGGCAGCGTCAGTTTCGAAGCCTTCGCGAATCATCTTCTCAATCTGCAGACCAGCAGCCCGACCAAACACCACCAGGTCCAGCAGCGAGTTGCCACCCAGACGGTTGGCGCCGTGGACGGATACACAGGCCGCTTCACCACAGGCAAACAGACCTTCGATGGGCCGGGCGTCGCCGTTCTCATCAATGGTCAGGGCCTGACCACTGACGTTGGTGGGGATACCACCCATCATGTAGTGACAGGTCGGTACAACAGGAATCGGCTCTTTCACCGGATCTACGTGGGCAAAGGTACGGGAGAGTTCACAAATTCCCGGCAGGCGCAGGTTAAGCGTCTCCTCACCCAGGTGGTCCAGTTTCAACAGGACGTGGTCTTTGTTCGGGCCGCAACCACGACCTTCAAGAATCTCGAGGACCATGGAGCGGGCAACGACGTCACGGCCGGCAAGGTCCTTGGCGTTTGGTGCGTAGCGCTCCATGAAGCGCTCACCTTCGGAGTTGATCAGGTAACCACCCTCACCCCGACAGCCTTCGGTCACCAGCGTACCAGCACCATGGATGCCAGTGGGGTGGAACTGCCACATTTCCATATCCTGAACCGGGAAGCCGGCGCGCAGCGCCATGCCGACACCATCGCCGGTGTTGATCAGGGCGTTGGTGGTCGAGGCGTAGATACGACCCGCACCGCCGGTTGCCAGAACTGTGGCTTTGGACTTGATATAGGCAACGTCACCGGTTTCGATCTCAATGGCGACAACACCCACCACCTGGTTCTTGCTGTTCTTAACCAGGTCTACGGCATACCACTCATTGAGGAACGTCGTTCCGCCTTTCAGGTTGGCCTGATAAAGCGTGTGCAGCAGGGCATGACCCGTACGGTCTGCCGCAGCACAGGTACGGGCCGCCTGTGTGGGGTCATCCGGGCCCTTGGACTGGCCGCCGAACGGACGCTGATAAATACGCCCCTGCTCGGTACGGGAGAATGGCAGCCCCATGTGCTCCAGCTCGAACACCGCCTGCGGGCCGACAGAACACATATATTCGATGGCGTCCTGGTCACCGATGTAATCGGAACCCTTAACGGTATCGTACATGTGCCAGCGCCAGTCGTCGTTGGGGTCGGCACTGGCAATCGCACAGGTAATCCCGCCCTGGGCAGATACGGTGTGGGAGCGTGTCGGGAATACCTTGGTGATACAGGCGGTATTCAGACCTGATTCGGTCAGTTGCAGCGCGGCACGCATGCCGGCACCACCGCCACCGATAACAATCGCGTCGTAGGAAATGGTCTTGATGTTAGCCATTTATTAAAGCCCCCAAAGAATCTGAATGCCCCAGACAACATAAACGAACATGACGGTGCCACAGGCAGCCTGGAGCAGGAACCGTGGTGCCATGCCTTTGACGTAGTCGGTGGAAATGGTCCAGAGACCGACCCAGGCATGTCCGCCAAGCGAAATCAGGGTGCCCAGACTGAAGACCCGGAACCAGGTCTGACTGAACAGCGCGGCCCATTCCACGTAATCAGGCTTGGTGATAATGATAAAACCCAGCAGGAAAATGGTGTAAAGCGCCAGCACATAGGCACTGACACGCTGAACCATCCAGTCATAAACGCCGCTACGGCCGAGATTCGTTACGCTGTTCACAGCCATACCCATACCCCCGCAAGAACGATCAGGATCACTGAAATAACCAACGTGAGCTTGGCCGCCAGACGACCGCTTTTGAGCTCTTCACCAATACCCATGTCCATCAGCAGGTGCTTGATACCAGCGACCAGGTGATACAGGAGGGCGGACAGGATGCCCCAGATGATCAGCTTCGCCAGGAAGCTGTCCAGCAATTCATTAACGCGATTGAAGCCTTCTTCTCCGGACAATGACATGTCCAGCCCATAGAGCAGGAAGGCGACACCAACAAACAGGATGATGCCGCTGATACGGTGCAATATGGAAGTTATGGCAGGTAGCGGAAAATGAAACTTGCCGAGATCGAGATTAACTGGTCGTTTGCTATTCACAGCGCTCTCACACTCTCTCGTTGCTCCGCTTTTCCGGACGGACCGGAGCGGATGGTTGGTATGAAGGATGACCATGTCGGCACACCGTTGTGCCCGCATAGGTTATGTCGGGAGGGAGAACTTCACCGCAGACGTCGTTGCCGGCGTTCCGGCTGGTATGTCCCCGTTTCCGGGCTACGGATTATAAGGAGTGCCCCCCGGAATTACAAACGCGCAACACCCCAAATGGCTCTCCCGGCACCATTGCCCCAGTGCTATCAAGGTCATTGACAAAGACTATTCGAGACGTTAAAAAAAGTCGTCTCATCAAGGTGTTTACGCGTCTTTACCGGTCTCACCGCGGGCCACACCTGTCATCGGGCCCGCAATCAGTTATCATGCCCGGACAGTTTCACGATGTTTTATCTCACCGCGCATTGACAAAAAAAGCCAACACCCTATATTTTGCCGCCGGTTAACCAATAATACGCGCCTTCCCGCGCACCTAACGCTGATAACAGGAGAGCACCATGACCGACAGGAAAGCAACACTCTCGGTGGGTGACAAATCCATTGAGCTTCCGGTTTATTCAGGGACCGTCGGCCCTGACGTCATTGACGTTCGCGGCCTCGTCCAGGAAGGCGTTTTCACGTATGACCCGGGCTTTGTCTCCACTGCAGCCTGCGATTCTTCCATCACCTACATCGATGGCGAACAGGGCGTTCTTCTGCACCGCGGCTACCCTATTGAACAGCTGGCTGAGCACTCCGACTACCTCGAGGTCTGTCACCTCCTGCTGAAAGGTGAGCTGCCGACACCGGAACAGAACCAGCAGTTCCAGAACACCATCAAGAACCACACCATGCTGCATGACCAGATGCGCAACTTCTTCCATGGTTTCCGCCGGGATGCGCACCCCATGGCAATCATGTGTGGTGTCGTTGGTGCCCTGTCGGCGTTCTACCACGATCAGCTGGATG
>CAZHAY010000084.1:0-11695 GCA_964530545.1 uncultured Marinobacter sp. | reverse complement strand
CAGATGGTGGAAATGGAAGAGACCTTCGGTGCTCTGGTGCGGCAGCTGCCCAGCGATACTGAAGTGCCCGGACTGTTGGAAGATATTACCAACACGGCCCTCGGCAGCGGTCTCACCTTACGGGAGATCCAGCTCCAGGCTGAGCAGAGGCGAGACTTTTACGTCGAGCTCCCGATTAATATCCAGGTCAGCGGTTCCTATCACGAGCTGGCGTCTTTCGTCAGTAGCGTAGCAGGCTTGCCCCGGATTGTTACGCTGCACGACTTCACCATCACACCAACCAGCGGTAACCCGGACCGGCTCGACATGAAAGTTGTCGCCAAGACCTACCGCTACCGGGCTGGAGAATGAGCATGGCACGACAGCATGCAATGAAAGCCTGGCTGGGTGTGTGTCTGGCCGCCCTGTTGGCCGGCTGCACCCAGGGAGGCGGCTTTTCAGACCTTGATCGCTTTATGGAAGAAACCCGGGCCAAACCCCGTGGCCACGTAGAGCCATTGCCGGAGTTCAAGGCCTATGAAGCATTCACCTATTCCGCGGCTGATCGGCGGGCTCCGTTTGAACCACCGGTTGATGTTCAGCTCACCATGCTGAATGACCAGCCAGACAGTACCGTGGAGCCGGACCTTGACCGGCCCAAAGAAGTGCTTGAGAACTACGGCCTGACCGATCTTGAGATGGTCGGGACGCTCACCAGCGCTAACGGTAATCTGTTTGCGTTGATTGAGGATTCTGACGGAGGGATCCACCGGGTCCGCAATGGCAATTACATGGGTACCAACTATGGCCGGATTGTCGGAGTCAGCGAAACCCGGGTTGAGCTGCTGGAAATTGTGCCCAACGGCTCGGGGGGATGGGTTGAACGGCCCCGATCCCTGTCCCTGGAAGAAGGCTAAGGAGTGGCGCGCATGAAAACACAAAGAAACAATGAAACGAAAGTTTTGGGGTCGAGGCTAGCGATGTTCAGAAAATTCACGGTATGGATGAGCGCAGCGACACTGGCTATGGCAGCTGGTATCGCCAACGCGGCAACGCTTCAGGACGTGGAGTTCTCCTCGCTCTCTGGCGACCGCACCGAGGTGGTTCTGAGTTTTGATGGAACCCCACCGGAACCTTCCGGGTACACCATTGAGCGTCCGGCGCGGATCGCGATCGATCTCCAGGGCACGACCAGTGGGCTCGAAAGCCGCAACATGCCGCTGGGGGATGGCAATACCCGCAGCATGACCGTTGTCGAAACCGGCGATCGTACCCGATTGATCTTCAACCTGGTGCAACTGGCACCCTACGACACAAAAGTCAGCGGTAATGATCTCATTATCACCATCGGTGACGCGGACACTGGCGGCGGCGCTACGGCGTCTGGCAACGACACTGGGTCTGCCACTACCGCCTCGTCCCGGGTGTCGGGTGATGCAATCACCAACGTCGACTTCCGTCGCGGTACTAATGGTGAAGGCCGGGTCATTATCGATCTGTCCAACAGCCGGGTTCCGGTCGCGCTGAACGAGCAGGGCGGCCGCATCCGTCTGGTCCTGGATGGAACAGAAGTGCCCAACGACCTGCGCCGTCGGCTGGACGTCACCGATTTTGCGACCCCGGTTACCCGGATAGACACCTTTACCGAGGGCGGCGACGCCATTGTTGAGATCCGTCCGGAAGGGGCCTACGACTATCTGGCCTTCCAGTCTGGCAACCGCTTTACCGTCAGTGTCGAGCGTCTGACAGAAGAGGAAGCCGAGAAGCGCCGCGAAGAGAAATTCCCGTACACCGGCGAGAAGCTGTCGCTGAACTTCCAGGATATTGAAGTGCGCTCCGTACTGCAGTTGATCGCAGACTTCACCGGCCTCAACCTGGTGGCCAGTGACACGGTATCGGGCAGCATCACCCTGCGCCTGCAGAACGTCCCCTGGGACCAGGCGCTGGACCTGATCCTGAAAACCAAGGGTCTCGATAAGCGCCAGATCGGTAACGTACTGCTGGTGGCACCTGCGGAAGAGATCGCCGCCCGCGAACGCCTTGAGCTGGAAACCAACAAGCAGATTGCTGAGCTGGCACCGGTTCGTCTGGAGATCATCCAGGTCAACTACGCTAAGGCTGGTGATATTGTCGGCCTGATTGAGCAGGACCGGGAGCTGATCTCTGACCGCGGCTTTATCTCCTCGGACGTGCGTACCAACACCATCAGTGTGCGTGAAACCGCAGAGAAGCTGGAAGAGATTCGTCGCCTGGTCAATACCTGGGATATTCCGGTGCGCCAGGTGTCCATCGAAGCCCGGATTGTGCGTGCCCAGACCAACGTTGCTCAGAGCCTCGGCGTGCGTTGGGGTGGTGGTTTTATTGACCGAGATGGCAGCAACACATTCTTCGGTAGCGGTTCCCTGGACGCCAACGAGTCGCTGTGGAACAACAATGAAATCGTCTTCCCGGATGCGCTGGCGGTCGATCTGGGAGTTTCCGGCGAAGGCGCATCGTCCTTCTCCATTGGCCTGGGCGGATCGGATTTCCTGGTCGAGCTGGAGCTTTCCGCGCTTGAAAGCGACGGCAAGGCCGAGCTGGTTTCCCAGCCCAAGGTTGTGACTGCAGACCGTCAAACGGCCACCATCAAGTCCGGTGAAGAGATTCCCTACCAGGAAGCTTCGTCCAGCGGCGCGACGTCGGTATCGTTCAAAGAAGCGGCGCTGTCACTGGAAGTGACGCCGCAGATCACGCCGGATAACAAGATCATTATGGATCTGCGGGTTAACCAGGACTCCCGCGGCCAGGAAACCGCCGGCGTACCGAGTATCAACACCAACGAAGTCACCACTCAGGTGCTGGTTGGTAACGGTGAAACGATCGTACTGGGCGGTATCTTCCAGTCTGAGATCGCCACCACCGTTACCAAGACCCCGTTCCTTGGCGATATTCCCTATCTGGGTGCACTGTTCCGTCGCACCCAGAACATTGATGAGCGCAGCGAACTGCTGATTTTCATCACGCCCAAGATACTGCGGGGTAATCTGATCGACTAAGCCAACGCTGCAGAAAAGCCGCCGCCTGACACCGGCGGCTTTTTTGTGTTTTATGGTATTCTCACCCGCCTGTTCTATGGGGGAGTCCAAGCAACATGTCGTTACCAAAACGAATCGTGCTAGTTGGTCCGATGGGGGCTGGTAAAAGCACGATCGGGCGCCAGCTGGCCAGGGAGCTGGGTTATCACTTCCTGGATTCCGATCGTATGATCGAGGAGCGCTGCGGAGCTGATATACCCTGGATTTTCGATGTGGAAGGCGAAGAGGGTTTCCGGCAACGGGAATCGGCAATGATCCGGGAGCTTGCGGATTTTGGGGCTTCGGTGCTGGCCACCGGTGGCGGAGCCGTGATGAAGGAAGAAAACCATCCATACCTGAAGCAGGATGCGGTGGTGGTGTACCTCAAAGCCTCCCTGGAACAACAGATTGAACGGACCAGCCGGGACCGGAACCGGCCACTGCTACAGAACGACGATCCGGAGGGAGTTCTGTGCAGACTGTTCGAGTTGCGGGACCCCATCTATACCGAGCTGGCGGATGTGGTTATGGTGACGGATCGTAAAAGCCCCCGGCTGTTGGTGCGGCAGATCCTCAACCGCCTGAATCCACGTACTCCAAGACAACGCCGCCAAGTCAGAAAAGAAGGTAGAACCCATGACTGATACTGTTCAGCAGCTCAATGTCGAACTGGGCGCCCGCAGTTACCCCATTCTGATCGGCGCGGGTCTTATCGGCAACCAGGACCTGACGTCCTGGATTGCCGGCGATCGGGTGATGATCGTAACCAATGAGACAATTGCACCGCTCTACCTCGAAAAAACCCGGCAAAACTTCCCGGGCTGCCAGATTGATGAGGTGATACTGCCCGACGGTGAAACTCACAAGAACTGGCAGACGTTAAATCTGATCTTTGATGCCCTGCTGGAGAAAGTCCACTCGCGCAAGACCACCCTGGTGGCGCTGGGCGGAGGAGTGATCGGAGATATGACCGGCTTTGCGGCAGCCTGTTACCAGCGTGGGGTCGACTTTATCCAGATCCCCACGACGCTTCTGGCCCAGGTTGATTCATCCGTCGGCGGCAAGACCGGTATCAATCACCCTCTGGGCAAGAACATGGTCGGGGCCTTTCATCAGCCCCGTTGTGTGGTCATTGACACCGATACCCTGCAAACTCTGCCGCCGAGAGAGGTTTCTGCCGGGCTCGCGGAAGTGATCAAGTACGGACTGATCCGTGACGTGGACTTTCTGGACTGGCTGGAAGATGCCATGCCACAGTTAATGGCCCTGGACGCGACTGCGCTGACCAGTGCCATCTATCAGTCCTGCGCCTGCAAGGCCGATGTCGTGGCACAGGATGAGCGTGAGGGTGGGCTGAGAGCTATCCTGAATCTGGGCCATACCTTCGGTCACGCCATCGAAACCTGGGCGGGTTACGGCAACTGGCTTCACGGGGAAGCCGTCGGCGCCGGCATGGTTATGGCGACCGATCTTTCCCGGCGCAGCGGCGCACTGACAGAAGAAGACCAGCAGCGGGTCGAACAACTGGTCAAGGCAGCCGGACTACCGGTAGCACCGCCGGCCGGAATGCATGCGGATGACTTTATGCGCCTTATGGCAGTCGACAAGAAAAACCTGGAAGGCCGGCTGCGGCTTATTCTGCTGCGGCGTGTGGGGCTGGCCGAAGTGACCGATGCCTTCTCACCGGACGACCTGGCCGCGACCCTGGCGGCCTTCTGCCACTAAACCCGTGAGCCGATTGAAGTGGGGGTGACTCAGGCATGAGCGAGCGCATAACGGGTCTGGAAGGCGGTGGGCTGTTTCCGCGGCTGCAGGAGCGCTACGGGTTCAGCAGTGACCCCCTGGCCATGCCGGAGCCCTTCTATCCTGGCGCCCAGCGCCAGCACGCACTGGAGACCCTGCGGCATCTCTGCGGTTTCGGCGATATGGCATTGGTACTCACCGGTGCCCGTGGTGCAGGCAAAACCCGTCTGTTGGGCGAGCTGGTTCGCAGTGAGGGTACCCGGCTGGAGTTTCTGCGTTTGCAGGCCGGTCGCCTGGATTCGGTTGAGACCCTGGTGCGCTCACTCTTCCTGGCGATCGGACGGCAGCGCCCCGATGACCTGTCGGCGCGGGAGGCCTTACGGGCCTTTATGGCCCACTCGCAGGAAGCCACCAGCAAAGGGCGTCGACGGGTACTGCTACTGGACGACGCGGACCAGGCCTCGAACGAGGCGCTTATCGCCCTGCTGGAAGCTTTTCTTGCCGCTAACCCGGCTGCATCGGCGGTGCCTGTACTGGTTGGCAGTCCCGGTATCGAGGAGCGGCTGGGGCTTAATCATGAGCACCGTCGTGCCGGGACACACCTGATCCGGCTGCCGGACTTTGATCGGGACGATATCCGCCGGTATCTGGAGCCCAGAATTATCCGGGCGGGGGGCAAGCCGGAGCAGTTACTGTCCGGCCGGCGCCTGAATCAATTAGCGGTGCTAAGCCAGGGTAGCCCCGGTCGGTTGCAGCGCATTGCGCCGGCGGTCTGGTTGGATATGACCTCGGCCGGTGGCCGGCGGCCCGGTGGGGTGGGGAAAGTCCGATGGTCTTCCCTGCGGTGGATGGCGCTGGCGTTGGTTCTGCTGGGGGCGTCCTGGTGGTTTGTATCGACCCGCTATGATGACAGTGTTCGTCTTACCGAGAAGCAGGAGGCCGAACCTGCGCCGATTCGTCCGATGGTGACGGTCGGGCCCGGCAGCCTTGAACCGGGTACTGATATCCTGGTTGATTCCGAGCCACCAATGGTCCCTGAGTTCCAGCAAATTCCCCTGGTCGCTGCTGAGCCGGTTGACCCGGCCCCTGCAGAGCCGTCTGCTGTTCCCGAACCCGAACCCGAACCCGAACCCGAACCCGAACCCGAACTCGAACTCGAACTCGAACTCGAACCCGAGCCCGAGCCCGGTTTCATTGCGGATGTGCCCGAGCGATTCGTGCCACTGGAGACCCTGAAATCCCGGGAGGGCTGGACCATCCAGTTAGTAGCCGGCAACCAGGAAAGCACCATTACCGCGGTTCTTAATCGTGCTCAGGATAACGATGACCTGATTTACACTCTGGGTGAGCGCAGCGGCCAGCCCTGGTTCATGCTGGTCTACGGGCAGTACCCGTCACAGGAGGCAGCCCGGACGGCGGCTGGCAGTGTGTCGCAGCGCCTGGGCGTGAATGATTTCTGGGTCCGGTCCTACAACAGTCTCTGATGCACCGCGCTGGTGCACGCCAAACATAAAATTCCCAAAACTGCAAAAAAATATTGTCTACGTATTTTCACGTGTGTAGAATCCCTTCCCCTTTTTTTTGGTGTTAGCTCATTTTTTGCACTTTCTTGGTGCGTAAGAGGCTGACGTGGAAGGTTTGTACACGTGAGAGGACGCTTATGACAGCGGGCTTGTATCATCCCGGCGAGTTCCGGGACAACTGCGGTTTCGGCCTGATCGCCCATATGAAAGGCGAGGTCAGCCACAAACTGCTCCAGACAGCGATAGAGTCCCTCACCTGCATGACGCACCGGGGAGGCATCGCAGCAGATGGCAAGACAGGCGATGGCTGTGGGCTGCTGTTACAGAGCCCCAGAGCCTTCCTCAACAAAGCTGCACAGGCAGCGTTCGGAAAAAAACCTGGCAACCTTCTCGCGGTTGGCCAGGTTTTTTTAGCGCAGGAGGAAGTGCGGGCAGCAGCCGGACGGGCCGCGGTGGAAAAGCGGCTGGTGGAGCAGGGGCTGGAAGTCATGGGCTGGCGGGAGGTGCCAATCGACCCGGGTTGCCTTGGCCCCATGGCCCTGGCCTGTATGCCCCGTATTGAGCAGGTGTTTGTGGAGCCTGGCGCCAGGAACGAGCGGGATTTCAGCATTGGCCTGTTTGTCGGCCGTCGGCTGGCCGAGAGGGACATGGCACAGGACGAAGACTTCTATATCTGCAGCCTGTCCCATCGAACCCTGGCCTATAAAGGGCTGATGATGCCGGCGGATCTGGCCAATTTTTACAAGGATCTGGGCAACCCGGAGCTGGAAACCGCCATCTGCGTATTTCACCAGCGCTTTTCCACCAACACCATGCCCCGGTGGCCGCTGGCCCAGCCATTCCGCCTGCTGGCCCATAACGGCGAAATCAACACCATCGACGGCAACCGAAACTGGGCCATCGCCCGGGCGGCGAAATTCCGCTCACCGGAATTGCCGGATCTGCAGACGCTGCAACCGCTGGTGAACCTGTCGGGTTCTGACTCGTCGTCCATGGACAACATGCTGGAAGTGCTGCTGGCCGGTGGCGTGGACCTGTTCCGCGCGGCCCGGATGATGGTCCCGCCGGCCTGGCAGAACATGATTACCATGGATTCCGACCTGCGGGCGTTTTACGAATACAACTCCATGCATATGGAGCCCTGGGACGGACCGGCGGGCCTGGTGCTTTCCGATGGTCGCTACGCTGTCTGCATGCTGGACCGGAACGGCCTGCGCCCCGCCCGTTGGGTAATCACCGATGATGACTTTATTACCCTGGCCTCGGAAGTGGGCACCTATCACTATGAGCCCGATCAGGTGGTGGCCAAGGGCCGGGTTGGCCCGGGTCAGATGCTGGCAGTGGATACCCAGACTGGTGAGGTTCTGCATACCAGCGATATTGACAGTCGTCTCAAGAACGCCCAGCCCTATAAAAAATGGCTTCGTGATCATGCCCTGCGGGTGGAGTCGACCCTGAATCCCACGAGGTCGGAGTTCCGGCTGATGGAGCGGGATGAATTGCTGGTCCACCAGAAGATGTTCCTGGTGTCCTACGAGGAACGGGATCAGGTACTTCGGCCGCTGGCGGAAAACAGCCAGGAAGCGGTTGGCTCCATGGGAGACGATACGCCCATGGCCGTGCTTTCCAGCAAGGTGCGCCATGTTGCGGATTACTTCCGGCAGAAATTCGCCCAGGTCACCAACCCGCCTATCGACCCGCTGCGGGAAGCGGTAGTCATGTCGCTGGAGACCTGCCTGGGCGCAGAGCGGAATGTGTTTGAGGAAACCCCCGAGCACGCCAACCGGGTGATCCTCAGTACCCCGGTTCTGTCACCAGCGAAATTCCTCTGCATCGAAGGGAATGCGCGACCCGGCTTCGAAGTGGCCAGAATCCGCCTGAGTCACACTCCTGAACAGGGTCTGGAAAACAGCCTGCGGGATATCTGCGACGCGGCGGAAAAAGCGGTCAGAGAGGACGGCAAAGTCCTGCTGATCCTGTCGGACAAGGATCTGAAGCGGGGCGAGTTGCCGGTGAACAGTCTGATGGCCACCGGGGCGGTGCATCACCGTCTGGTCCAGCAGGGACTGCGTTGCGATTCGAATATCATCGTAGAAACCGGCTGGGCTCGCGATCCTCACCATTTCGCGGTGTTGCTCGGCTTTGGAGCGACGGCGGTCTATCCGTACCTCGCCTATCAGGTGATCAATGACCTGATTCGTACGGGCGAGATGGTAATGGACCCCATTGATGCCAAGAACAATTACCGCAAAGGCATCAATAAAGGCCTGCTGAAGATCCTGTCGAAAATGGGCATCTCAACGATTACCTCCTATCGCGGCGCCCAACTGTTCGAAGCGATCGGGATTGCGGATGACGTGGTGGATCTCTGCTTCAGGGGCGTGGCCAGCCGTATCCAGGGAGCGACGTTCCATGACTTCCAGCAGGATCAGGAACAGCTGGCGGCCATTGCCTGGCTGCCCCGCAAGCCTCTCATCCAGGGTGGGCTCTTGAAGTACGTCCATGGCCAGGAGTACCACGCGTTCAACCCGGACGTCATCCGGACCTTACGGGCCGCTGTGACCCGGGGTGACTACGGACAATATCGCGAGTATGCGGCGCTGGTAAATCACCGTCCGGTGGCGACCTTGCGGGACCTGTTTGGCTTCCGCAGCAATATTACGCCGGTTGAGCTGGCGGAAGTGGAACCGCTGGAGAGCATCTTCCCCCGCTTCGATTCCGCGGCCATGTCCCTTGGCGCCCTGTCACCGGAGGCCCACGAAGCGCTGGCAGAGGCCATGAACACCCTGGGCGGGCGCTCAAACTCTGGTGAAGGCGGCGAAGACCCGGCCCGCCACGGCACCGAACGTCGCTCCAAGATCAAGCAGGTGGCATCGGGTCGTTTTGGTGTCACCGCGGAGTACCTGCGCAGCGCCGAAGTTCTACAGATCAAGGTAGCTCAGGGTGCCAAACCCGGGGAAGGGGGGCAATTGCCGGGCGGCAAGGTGAACGCACTGATTGCCCGACTGCGGTATGCCGTGCCAGGCGTCACGCTGATTTCACCGCCGCCGCACCACGATATCTATTCCATTGAGGATCTGGCCCAGCTCATCTTTGACCTCAAGCAGGTAAATCCGGATGCGCTGGTCTCCGTCAAACTGGTTTCAGAACCCGGTGTAGGAACCATTGCGGCAGGCGTAGCGAAGGCTTACGCCGATCTGATTACGGTTTCCGGCTACGACGGTGGCACGGCAGCAAGTCCGGTTTCATCCATCCGCTATGCCGGCTCCCCATGGGAACTGGGCCTCAGTGAGACGCAGCAAGCCCTCCGGGCCAACGACCTGAGAGGTCGGATTCGCTTACAGACCGATGGCGGCTTAAAGACCGGACTGGACGTGGTGAAGGCCGCCATACTGGGCGCAGAAAGCTTTGGCTTCGGTACTACCCCCATGGTCGCTCTGGGCTGCAAATACCTGCGCATCTGTCACCTGAATAATTGTGCGACAGGGGTGGCAACCCAGGACAGTTACCTGCGGGACGAGCATTTCCGGGGCACGGTGGAAATGGTGATGAACTTTTTCCGCTTTGTTGCGGAAGAAACCCGGGAGTGGATGGCCAGGCTGGGTGTGCGCACTCTGGAAGAGCTGGTCGGTCGGGTGGACCTGCTGGAACGCCTGCCGGGGGATACTGAGCGTCAGCGCCGCCTGGACCTGGGCCGGCTGGTCAGCAACGACCATATTCCCGCGGATAAGCCCCACACCTGCCAGTGGCAGCGTAACGCCCCGTTCGACGAAGGAGCGCTGGCCGAGCGTATGCTCAAGGATGTCCGGAGCGCCATCGAACATAAATCCGGCGGTGCCTGGAGCTACCGTGTCACCAACTGTGACCGGTCCATTGGCGCGCGCCTGTCTGGCGAAATCGCTGCCCGCCATGGCGATCATGGTATGGCGGATGCTGTCATTACCCTGGATCTGAAGGGTACCGCCGGCCAGAGCTTTGGTGTCTGGAACGTGAGTGGACTCAACCTGGTGCTGGAAGGCGACGCCAACGACTATGTCGGCAAGGGGATGACTGGCGGCAAACTGGTGGTCCGTCCTTCTGTCGACAGCCGCTTCCAGTCCTGGGAAGCCGCCATCATCGGTAATACCTGTCTGTACGGGGCCACTGGCGGCAAGCTGTTCGCGGCGGGCACCGCCGGCGAGCGCTTTGGGGTGCGCAACTCCGGCGCCTTCGCGGTGATAGAAGGCATTGGCGACCACGGTTGCGAGTACATGACCGGCGGTATGGTCGCCGTACTCGGCGAAACCGGGCACAACTTCGGTGCCGGCATGACCGGTGGTTTTGCGTATGTGCTCGACCAGACCAATACTTTTGTTGATAAGTGCAATCAGGAGCTGGTGGAGATTCAGCGTATTTCCCGGGAAGACATGGAGCCCTATCGCAACTATCTGCGCGGCGTCATCCGGGAGCACATGACCGAAACCGCAAGCTCGTGGGCCAGCCACCTGCTTGAAAATTTCGACGATTACGTTGGCCGTTTCTGGCTGGTCAAACCCAAGGCGGCAAGCCTGAAGGGGCTCTTGGCCAGCACCCGGGCGCGCCCGGAATAACGAGCCAGTACGTCCGGCAACGGTCGGGCAGGTCGAAATGATGAAGATGAGAGCATTAACATGAACGAACGACTGAACAACGATTTCCAGTTTGTACAGGTAGGGCGGATCGACCCGAAAAAGGTCCCCGCCAGCCGGCGCCGCAGAAACTTTGACGAGATTTACCAGCCGTATCAGCCCGAGGCGGCCAGTACCCAGGCCCATCGCTGCCTGGACTGCGGTAATCCCTACTGCGAGTGGAAGTGCCCGGTGCACAACTACATTCCCAACTGGCTGAAGCTGGTGTCGGAAGGCAACATCCTGCAGGCGGTGGAGCTGTGCCACCAGACCAACTCCCTGCCGGAGGTCTGCGGCCGGGTCTGCCCCCAGGACCGGCTGTGCGAGGGGGCCTGTACCCTGAATGATGGTTACGGTGCAGTGACCATCGGGTCGGTAGAGAAATACATCACCGACACGGCTTTTGCCCTCGGCTGGAAGCCGGACATGTCCGAAGTGGTCTGGACCGATAAAAAGGTCGCCATAATCGGTGCCGGCCCGGCGGGACTCGGTTGCGCGGATGTGTTGGTGCGAAATGGCGTCCGGCCGGTAGTGTACGACCGCTATCCGGAAATCGGCGGGCTGCTGACCTTCGGCATTCCGGAGTTCAAGCTGGAAAAGTCGGTCATGGCCCGCCGCCGGAGAGTGTTTGAGGAAATGGGGATGGAGTTCTGCCTGGGCGTCGAGGTAGGGCGGGACATCGCCATGGAAACCCTTCTTGATCAGTACGATGCCGTCTTTATGGGGATGGGGACTTATACCTACATGAAGG
>CAZHAY010000083.1:0-11852 GCA_964530545.1 uncultured Marinobacter sp. | reverse complement strand
AGGACAATGGGAGGCGTCTGGGGTTGACTCATGGCAAGGACAATCCGGATTCTGTTGAAGGTTTGGGTAGCTTGTGCAACGCTTTCGCAATAGGTGCTGTTTCAGCGGCTTATCTGATCACAGAGGTTAACATGAAACTACCCGTCATCTCGCTGTTGGTGCTCGGTCTGGCCTGCGCTTCACTGGTGAACGCAGAGGAGGGTACCGGTTCGCCGCTGGACGAAAAGCCTGTTATGCCGGATGAGCCGGTGGTGATTCCGGAATACGAGCCGGACCCGACGGGCTCCGAAATCGTTATCCGTCCCGGTGAGGATGTGGTGTATTACGAGTACCGGGTCAATGGTGAGCTACGGGAAATCAAGGTGGTGCCGAACGTCGGGCCCTCCTACTATCTGGTACCCGCGGACGGCGGTGGCTGGATCAGGGAAGACCGAACCCGGCTGCTGGTTCCGAGCTGGGTGCTGTTTCGCTGGTAACAGAGTCGGGCCGTGCGGCGACGGCCCGATCCTGTAAAAGCGCGCGGCTAGATAAGATCCACCTGTACCGGCTGGGAGCGCTGGCTTTCGATTCCGTTGGTGTCGACGGTGCTTACGGAGAACTCATAGGCCCCCGGGCTGAAATTATCCAGCGCCAGCTGGTCAATATGGGCGCCTTCCACGTCAATCGTCTTGTATTTTTTCTGATGCAGTAGCTTGTAATGCACTTTGAAGCCGCTGATCTCGCCGGGGAAGAGCTTGCTGCCGTCTTCCCGCGTCATGGGGCTGTCCCAGCGCAGGGACGGGCGCTCCGCCACTGGCTCAGGTTCGTTTTCCGTGGGCTTTTCTTTCTTGTCGGCATTCTTCTCTCTTTCTTCTTTTTCTTTTTTCTTGCGCTCTTTCTCCTGCCTGCGCTTCTCTTCCTTTTCTTTTCTCTTCCGTTCCTCTCTCGCCGCCGCTTTTTCCCGGTCGGCGGCCTTTTTACCGTCACTGACGGTATCTTTGCCGCTGGCCGGCCCTTCGCCTTTCGGTACAGGCACCGGCAGTGGTGCAGCCAGGATCGGGTTTTCGATTTTCCCCGGCTGAGTATGGCGGTTCTTGTTGTCCGTATCCTTACCGTTATCGACGTCGCCGACAGGGCGGATAAAGCTCTGCTCGGCAGCCGGACCGGATTCTACGGAATCCGTGTTGCTGGCGTTCTGCTGGGTGCTGTCGTTGCTGGTGCTGTTACTGGTGCCCTGGGCCGCTGCTGCGCTGCCGGACTCGCTGTCGCCACAGCCGGCCAGTGTCAGGGTCAGGATGATAAAGAGAATATGGGGGAGCGACGTCTGCCTTAACGACATCATGGGGGTCCTCGCATTTATTATCACCTGCCACTGCCGGTCTGGATCGGTCAGGAAAAATAGGGCAGGTGTTCTGACAAACTCGGGAAGTTGGCCCCCCAAATGCCACTGCTGACGAAATTGATGGCGGGATTATGGAGAGATGAGAGTCACTCGCAAGTGACCAATTAGTAAATTGTTGAGGGTCTCACTAAATAAAAAGCCGGAGTGACCTGATCAGCCATCATGCGACCAGAGTGACCAGTCGCATCTTTCCAGAATTGGGACATTCATGGGGGCGGGCGGGTCAGTGGGGCTTGGGCTCTGCAGTCCGCTCTGGCGAGTCCAGCGGCAGGGTGCGTTCGTGGGGGGTGATAGCCTCCAGCCGCTCAATGTCCTGAAGGTATTGTTCTTTCACCTGGCGGATCTCCGCCTGCTGGCTCTCGATCTCCTTCTCGATATCGCGAATCTGGCTTTCCAGCCGGTCAATTTTTTGCAGGGTGGCCTCGGGAATATCCCGGCCTGCCCGCTCAAGATCGGCGGCACGGGAGTGCTCATTGTCCAGCTGTGATTCAATAACCGAGACGTTGCCGTGCTTGAGCTGCTTCAGGCCTTCCAGCTCGCGAATCTTGCGGTGCAGGGCGCGGACTGCATCGTCGGGATGGCGGTAGCGTCGTAACAGCGCCTGATCTTCCTTTCGCTGGATTTCGGCCTGCTCCTGGAGGCGCTTCTCTTCTTCCCTGCGGCGCAGTTCTTCTTCCGTAGGCGCCGGTGCGACGCGTTCTACGACCCGGCCCCGGCTGTTAAGGATTTCATAGCCCCGGGTCGAGGCCTCCTGGGGAACCGTGTTGCTGATCACCAGCTGACCGCTTTCGTCGGTATAGCGATACATCCGGGCATCGGCCAGGGACGAGAACAGCAAACAGCAGGCAGCGAGAAGGCAGGTCGTCAGTCTGGTTTCAGGCACCGGTCACACTCTTGTTAAGACTTGGGACAGTATATGTATAGTCTGTCAGCATAACAGATGCGGGCCTTCCGGACTGGGGCTGTGTCACAGCAACAAGCGGACGGCGATCAGACCCCGTAACGGTCACGGTAAGCGGCGATGGCATCCCCATGGCTGGCGAGCTCCGGGTTGATCTGGAGGTATTCCAGTATCTGTTCCAGGCGAATGATACTGATGACCGGTATATCGTAGGTCTGTTCCACTTCCTGAATGGCCGACAACTGGCCCTGGCCGCGCTCCTGCCGGTCGAGGGCGATCAATACGCCGGCCGGCCGGGCGCCAGCGGCGTCGATAATGGCCATGGATTCGCGAATTGCTGTGCCGGCAGTTATCACGTCATCAATAATCAGTACTCTGCCCTGTAAGGGCGCGCCGACAATATTGCCGCCTTCGCCATGATCCTTGGCTTCCTTGCGATTGAAAGCCCAGGGGCGGTTGTCGCCCTTGCTGGCAAGGGACATGGCCGTCGCCGTCGCCAAGGGAATGCCCTTATAGGCAGGTCCGAAAATCATGTCATAATCCAGCCCGCTTCGGGTGAGGGCGGCGGCGTACGCGTCGCTCAGGCGCAGCAGATCATTACCGCTGTTGAACAGGCCGGCATTGAAAAAATAAGGGCTGGTTCGTCCGGACTTGAGCGTGAACTCACCAAAACGCAGAACGTCCCGGTGGATGGCAAATTCGATAAAATCGCGCTGATAGTCGTGCATCACAAGGCTTCTGGCGGGTTCTGGTTCTTTCAAAAACATGTAAAAGCGGTATCATACACCCAAACTGAATCAGGGAATACGTATGCGTGTAGTATCAATCAGCGTCAACGGTCTGGAGCAGGCCATTGACAAGGGTTTTTTTGACTGGATCGCGAGCCAGGACGCTGACGTTATCTGTGTTCAGGATCACCGCATGCGTGTCTATGAAATCGAGGATCGCAACCTGATTCCGCAAGGCTATGAAGCCTATTTCATCGACGGCGAGCTGGACGAGCACGGTGGTGTCGGAATTTATACGCGCCATTTTCCCAAGGCGATCATGTACGGCTTCGCCAGCGAACAGGCGGATCGGGAAGGGCGCTTTATCCAGGCAGATTTCGACCGCGTCAGTGTCGCCAGCGTACTGGCGCCCTGTGCCCTGGGTCGTGAAGACGAGCTGATCGATGACGACACTGACCTGACCGTGCTGGATCACAAGGACGAGTTCATGGACGCGTTCGCGCTGCATATGCAGAAAACCCTGCGTAAGCGCCGGCAGTTCATTTTCTGCGCCAACCTGCAGACCGCACACCATGTGACCGACGCCAGCCCCATCTACCATCAGCTGGATGTGTCCGGGTTTCTGCCCCATGAGCGCGCCATGCTGGACCGGTTGATTGATGAAATGGGGGCGATTGACGCCTTCCGTGAGATCAACAGGCAGAGCAATCAGTTTACCTGGTGGCCCGAGTGGGAAGGCGGCGAGCGCAAAAATGTAGGTATTCGCGCGGATTACCAGCTACTGACTCCCGGCATCCGCAAAACCATTCGTGACGGGTGGATTGAGGATAAGGCCCGGTTCTCGGACCACGCCCCGCTGATTATGGATTACGATATCGATATCGGCTTCTAAATCAGCCCACTTTCGGCTCTCAAAAAAAGCGCGCCCGTTTGCACCGGCGCGTTTTTTTGTTTCTGAGGCCGGCCGGGCTTATTGCGCCAGCGCTGCCTTCTGGATCTCGAACAACTGATCAATGCCTTGCCGGGCCAGAGCCAGCATGCGGTCGAGCTCTTCCTGCGCAAACGGCGCGCCTTCGGCGGTACCCTGAACTTCTATAAAGCCGCCGCGGTCGGTCATGATCACGTTCATATCGGTTTCCGCCGCAGAGTCCTCCGGATAGTCCAGGTCCGCCACCGGCGTGCCCTGGTAAATGCCAACAGAAAGCCCCGCCACCATCTGCTTCAGAGGTGATGCAGACAGGCGACCTTCCTTCACCAGAAAGTTGAGCGCGTCCACCAGCGCCACACAGCCGCCGGTAATGGCTGCTGTCCTGGTGCCGCCATCGGCCTGGATCACATCGCAGTCAATGGTAATCGTGTGCTCGCCCAGTGCCGTCAGATCCACCGCTGCTCTTAGTGAGCGGCCAATCAGGCGCTGGATTTCCACGGTACGGCCGCCCTGCTTGCCCCGGGCCGCTTCCCGCCCCATGCGGGTGCCGGTGGAGCGGGGCAGCATGCCGTATTCTGCGGTTATCCAGCCCTGACTTTCGCCCCGCAGAAACGGGGGCACCCTGTTTTCCACCGAAGCGGTGCAGATCACCCGGGTGTCACCGAATTCCACCAGCACAGAGCCTTCCGCGTGGCGGGTAAAGTGACGGGTGAGTCGCACGTCGCGAAGCTGTTCGGGCTGTCGGCCACTGGGTCGCATAGTCAATCCTTCTGGTCTGGAAATGAACAGTGGCCGGCGGTCCTGCCACTGAAAAGAACGGTAATGAAAGGGGCCGGAGTATAACACGGGCGTCGTAGGCGTCGTTCTGCAAGGGGTAGAGGATTTCACCCGCAGCAAACTGATAGACTGGTGTAATCGTCGAAGCAGATACCGGGAGCCATTATGATCAGAAGCATGACCGCATTCGCGCGCCAGCAGGACCAGGCCCAGTGGGGCGTGCTGACCTGTGAACTGCGTACTGTAAACCACCGTTATCTGGAATTTTCGTTCCGCCTGCCAGAGGGCTTGCGAGAACTTGAAAACGGGTTTCGCGAGCATCTGCGCAAGACTCTGGGGCGCGGTAAGGTAGACGTTTCCATACGCCTGCAGAGCTCTGAAGAGAGCGATACCGACCTGATCATTAATAACCGGCTGGCGGAGTCCCTCAACGAGGCCATTAACCACGTCAATCGCATACTGGACAACCCCGCTCATATCAGCGCTCTGGATATACTGCGCTGGCCCGGCATCCTGGACCGGGAAGAGCAGGACCTGTCGCCGGTGATGACCGCGGCGGAGGCGCTGTTTCAGCGCACGGTCGAAGAACTGGTAGAGGTACGGGCACGGGAAGGTGAGCGCCTGCGGCCGCTGTTTGACGACCGGCTAACCACCATGGCGGACCTGGTCACCCAGGTACGGGAGCGCATGCCCACACTGATCAGCGCCCAGGAAGCAACCCTGCGGGAAAGGTTCCGGCAGGCCTCCGTCGAGCTGGACCCGGACCGGCTCAGCCAGGAGATGGTCATGCTGGCCCAGAAGTCCGACGTGGCAGAGGAAATGGACCGGCTGGAAGCCCACCTCAGCGAAGTGCGGGAAACCCTCCAGCGTAACGACGCCATTGGTCGCCGCCTCGACTTCCTGATGCAAGAGCTCAACCGCGAAGCCAACACCCTCAGCAGCAAATCCATTGACGCAGACGTGACCCGGATAGCGGTCGATATGAAGGTGCTGATCGAGCAGATGCGGGAGCAGGTGCAGAATGTCGAATAACATCCCTGCTATTTCACCACCTCAGCAATGGCTCTATCGCCATCATAGAAGTTCACCGTCTGGCGTATAGCAGCATGACCCTGGATGACATGCGCAATCGCTTCCGCGACGTTCTCCCGTGAAGTGACCCGCTTGTCATCCGGCCAGTCGCTGCCAACCTCTTCGGTTCGCACAATTTTACCAGTGGCCGGTTCGGTCGTGAGTAAGGCCGGGCCGAGAATGGTGTAATCGAGCCTGCTTTCGCGCAGCCTGGCATCCGCATCATGCTTGGCTTTGGCATAGGGATAAAAGGTGCTCTTCGGGTCGATCCTGTGGATATCCGTTTCCGCGTTCGCATAAGACACCATGATAAAGCGCTTGACCCCCACTTGCTCCGCCGCCGCCATGGCGCGAGTTGCCGCCTCGTAGTCGACGGCATGGGTGCGTGCCGGATTGCCACCGCCTGCGCCTGCTGAGAATACAATGGCGGAGGCACCGGAAAACGCGGATGCAAGTTCATCGACCCTGGCTTTTTCGATGTCGAGCACGACAGGATTCCCGCCGGCGTTTCGTACATCGTCATTGTGTTCGGGATTGCGGATGATCGAATCGACCGCGTAATTCGCAGCCTGCAATTTGGCTGCGGCGAGCAAAGCGATCTTGCCGTGCCCGCCCACGATTACTACACGATTGGTATTAGCCACGACGATTTGCTCCGATGGTTTATGGGCGACTCTTATGGGCGTCTCGATACGGATGCTGCCAATGTGGGTGGCAAAAGCATCCATGGGTTACCGGCCAACCTCCATCTTTACACTGAACCGAGCATTTCTCCAGAGTGAGCCAGAATCCTGTATTCAGGCCTCTGATCCGCTATCCGCGAGCAGCGAGAGCGATCGAACGCGTCATTGCACCGCGTCGGCATGACCTTACCCATGAGCCCATAATCTGCTCAAGAAATCGGCTCCTCAGCCGTTAACGTCAGTCGCAGCGTTTATAACCTGGCCCGCTGCAAAGACCTGAGGAGCATGAGTGTATGAATTTGGATAAAACAAAGCTGAGTACAAAACTCGCCCTGGGTTTTTCCCTGCCGATTCTGGCCATGGTCATCATTGCCACCATGATCTTTAACAGCATGGCCTCGCTGCTGGAGGCTGGCCGTTGGGTTGACCATACCCATCAGGTGATCGAGGAAGGCAACTCCATGCTGACCAGCATGGTTGATATGGAAACCGGCATGCGTGGTTTTCTGGTGGCCGGAGATGACGCCTATCTGGAACCGTTTGTCGCTGGTCAGAACGCGTTCAGGCAGACCGTTACCGAACTCAAGCAGACCGTCAGCGATAACCCGGCGCAGGTAAGGCGGCTTGAGGAAATTGAGCGGTTGGCGGCGAACTGGCAGCGGCAAGCGGCCGAGCCGCAGATCGCCGTGCGCCGTCAGGTGGGGGCTGGTCAGGCCACGATGAACGACGTAACAGCACAGCTTCAGCAGGGGCATGGAAAACGCAATATGGATGGCATTCGGAAGATCGTAAATGCCTTTATTGATGAGGAAGCGCTGCTGATCGAGGCTCGTCGTCAGGAGGCGGCGGATATTGCCAGTAACACCATCGCTGCGGCCATCATTGGCAGCCTGATTGCCGCGCTCCTGGTGGCGATTATGGGTTTTGTTATCACCCGAAACATACGCAGGCAGGTGGGTGGCGAACCGGCGGAGCTTGAGCGGATCTCACGGCAGATCGCCAGCGGTGATCTGAGCCTGGAGCTGACCAACACCGGCACCGAGACCGGTATTTACGCCGCCATGCGTGATATGTCCGAGCGTCTGAAAGACATGCTGGCCCGGATTGGCGACTCTGCCCGCGCCCAGTCAGCCGCTGCTGAAGAGCTTGCAGCCATTGCCGAACAGACCAGCCAGAACGTGCAGGAGCAACAGGACTCCACCAGCCAGGTTGCCGTCGCCATTGATGAGATGCAGGCGACTGCCGCCGAAGTGGCGCAGAACACCAATGCCACCGCGGAGTCCGCCGCTGAGGCCAGCGCTGTCGTGGAGCAGAGCAATGCAACGGTACAGGCAGTGGCATCCGAAATGCGGAGCCTGTCCACCACTTTGAGCCACACCTCGGGCGAGATTCAGGGGCTGGCGACCAGTGTGGAAAGCATCTCCAAAATTCTGGATGTCATTAAGGGCATTGCCGATCAGACCAACCTGCTGGCCCTGAACGCGGCGATCGAGGCGGCCCGGGCGGGGGAGCACGGGCGCGGCTTTGCGGTCGTGGCGGATGAGGTTCGTTCACTGGCTCAGAACACCCAGAAATCGGCTTCTGATATCACGGATATGATTGCCACCATTCAGGAGCAGGCGAGAACGTCAGTGCAAAGTATGGCTTCCGGTCAGAAGCAGTCGGAAAAAGTGGCCGGGCAGACGCGGGAAGTGGAGCACGCACTGGTCAATGTTCAGGCAGCGGTCCAGAATATTACCGACATGGCGATCCAGATCGCGAGCGCATCGGAGCAGCAGAGCTCGACCTCATCAGAAATCAGCGAGCGGGCCGGTGATATCCGCAATCAGTCTGAACAGACCGGTACCGCTGCGAGACAGATTGCTCAGGCGACCGAGGAGCTGTCCGAGCTTGCCGTCAAGCTGAACGACGAGGTGGCCCGGTTCAGGCTGTAATGCTGCGCCGGCCGAAAGCGTGGGGTCTCGAGTTTCCGGGACGTTGGGATGCGCAGAGGCGCCAAACCCCGTATAATTTGCCGCTTTCTTGATCCAGGCCGGCGTGGTAGCCACCAAGCTTTCGGAGTATTGAATATGAGTCAGTCCGGCGAGCAGGGAACCCTGTATGTGATTTCTGCCCCCTCCGGTGCCGGCAAGACCAGCCTGGTCGGAGAGATGATCCGTTCAGATCCACGCCTTGGGGTGTCGATCTCTCACACCACCCGCCCCATGCGTCCCGGCGAGCAGGACGGGGTGAACTATCATTTTGTTGCCCGGGAAGAGTTCGAGGCCATGATTCGTCGTGGCGAGTTCCTTGAGCATGCGAACGTTTTCGGCAATTACTATGGCACCTCTCAGGTCTGGGTTGAGCAGACCCTGGCACAGGGGCAGGACGTTATACTGGAAATCGACTGGCAGGGCGCGGCCCAGGTGCGGCGCCTGATGCCCCAGTGTGTGAGCGTCTTTATTGTGCCACCCTCGGCAGAAGCGCTGCGGGAGCGGCTGGTGGGCCGGGGTACGGATGCGCCCGACGTGGTCGAACGGCGCCTGCGGGAAGCAACGGAAGAATGCCGGCATGCGCTGGAGTTTGACTATCTGGTGGTCAATGATGACTTTGACGTCGCCCTGTATCAGCTGATGTCGGTAATCACTGCCCAGCGCCTGCGCATTGGTCAGCAGGAACGTCGCTACGCCGGGCTGCTGTCGTCACTGACGGGAAAGACTGGCCGCTAGCAGCCGTGTACTTTCTGACCATTCGCTGATATGATATCCGGTCTGCCCGAGGTTATGGGCTCAGGAATTTCACTCCTAAATTGTTATCTCAATCGGGGAAGATATGGCACGAGTTACCGTTGAAGATTGTCTGGAAAACGTCGACAACCGTTTCCAGCTGGTTATGCTGGCCACCAAGCGCGCCCGTCAACTGGCGACCAAGGGCTATGAGCCACTGGTGCCGGAAGAGAATGACAAGCCGACGGTCATCGCGTTGCGTGAAATTGCAGAAGGCAAGATCACTCGCGACCTGCTGCGCGAACAAGAGGAAGACTGATCGCGCTACGCCGCAGGTAAGGTTTAAGCCACAGGCGTTAAAAGACCATTGAATTCTACCCCGATGGATTTATAGTGGAAGTATGCGCGAATTCTGGCGCTGACTTCCCGGCGGGGTACAGGAAGAACCCGAATGTTCGCATTCGGGTTTTTTTATCCCTGCCTCTGTTCTGATCCGGTGGAGGCGAGGCGTTGCAAGAAGCTGTTGTTGCAGAGCGTGAGCGGACGGTAGAAGACCTGACCGCGACGCTTGGCGATTATCTGGATTCCGGGCGTATCAATCAGGTGCGCCGGGCCTACTATTATGCCGAGCAGGCCCACGAGGGCCAGATGCGCCGCAGCGGCGAACGCTATATCAGCCACCCTCTGGCCGTAGCGACTATTCTTGCCGAAATGCGACTGGACCATCAAAGCCTGATGGCCGCCATGCTTCATGATGTCATCGAAGACACCGGTATCCCCAAGGATGCACTGACCGAACAGTTCGGTGAGTCTGTCGCTGAGCTGGTAGACGGTGTCTCCAAACTGACACAGATTGAATTCCGGTCCCGGGCTGAAGCGCAGGCGGAGAACTTCCAGAAGATGACGCTGGCCATGGCCCGGGACATCCGCGTCATTATCGTCAAGCTGGCCGACCGCCTGCACAATATGCGCACCCTGGGCCCTATGCCCTATGAAAAGCGCCAGCGCATAGCCAGCGAAACCCTGGATATCTACGCGCCCATTGCCAACCGTCTCGGTATGCACCGGGTGCGCACGGAGCTGGAAGATCTGGGCTTCGCAACGCTTTATCCCATGCGGGCCAAATATATCTCCAAGGCGGTGACCAAGCTACGGGGCAGTCATCGGGAAATCATTGACGATATCCGTGGCAAGCTGGAAGACCGGCTGCGGGAACGTGGACTTCCGGGACGTATTGTGGGGCGCGAGAAGCACCTGAACTCCATCTATAGCAAGATGAAGTTCCGCCATAAGTCCTTCCATGAAATCATGGATGTGTATGCGTTTCGCATTATCACCGACACCGAGGACGACTGTTACCGAATCCTCGGCGCCGTCCATGGCATGTACAAGCCGTTGCCGGGGCGCTTCAAGGACTATATTGCCATGCCCAAGGCCAATGGCTATCAGTCCCTGCATACGACCCTGTTTGGCATGCACGTGAATATTGAGATCCAGATCCGCACCGAAGAGATGGAGCGCATCGCCAACGATGGCATCGCGGCCCACTGGATGTACAAGCAGGACAACTCCGCCGCCAGTTCCGCCAATCAGATCCGGGTCGACCGCTGGGTCAAGGGATTGATGGAAATGCGGGAGCGGGCCGACGACTCGCTGGAGTTTATCGAACACGTCAAAACCGACCTGTTTCCGGATGAGATTTATGTGTTTACCCCCCGGGGCAAGATTCTGGAGCTGCCGTCAGGGGCCACCGCGGTGGACTTTGCCTACGCCATTCACACCGATATCGGCAACGCCTGCGTCGCCTGCCGCATTAACCGCAACCTGGGGTCCCTGAGCCAGCCCCTGCAAAGCGGCCAGACGGTAGAGGTCATTACCGCGCCCAACGCCCGGCCCAATCCGGCCTGGCTCAGCTTTGTCGTTACCGGCAAGGCTCGCAGCAGCATTCGTCACGCACTTAAGGCACAGCGTCGCACGGAGTCGGTGGACCTGGGCAAGACGCTCCTGAAAAGATCCCTTCTTGCCTTCGGACAGAAGCTGTCGGAACTCAGCCAGGAGCAGATCCGCGCGGTGGCGGACCACAACCAGATGGCCAGCTTCGACGACCTGCTGAGCGAGATTGGCGTAGGTAACCGTATGGCCTACCTGATCGCCCGCCAGCTTGTGGCCGGGGAACCGGGTGCCGACACCGGCTCACTGGAGACCAGCACAACCGCCGGCGATACCGACCGCAGAGGCAGCGCCATTACCATCCGTGGGACCGAAGGTCTGCTGGTGCGCTTCGCCAGTTGCTGCAAACCCATTCCCGGCGATCCGGTGGTTGGGGTTATGGACTCCGGCCATGGTCTGGTTATTCATACGGACACCTGCAGCCGCCTGCCGGACAGTAAGGAAGGCCGGGCGCATCTTATGCAACTGACCTGGGCCAAAGATATCACCGATGAGTTCTCGGTTGAGCTGCGGGTAGAGCTGGAGCGCCAGCGGGGCGTGATTGCGGAGGTAGCCAATGCCGTGGTCATGGCGGATGGCAACATCGAGCGCATCAACGTAGAAGAGCAGAACGCCCGCCTGAGCATTGCCAGCCTGGTGGTCCATGTCAGCGGTCGCCGGCATCTCGCCCGGGTGATGCGCCGGGTGCGGAATATCCGTGCCGTCACCCATATCAGCCGGGTAAGAAA
>CAZHAY010000082.1:7500-12072 GCA_964530545.1 uncultured Marinobacter sp. | reverse complement strand
GAAAGCAGGCCCAGCCTGATGCTGGCTTCGATCAGCGCGCCGGTTTTACGCCGGTGCATCTGTTCCAGTTCGTCCAGGTTCAGGCTTCGGCCTACCGCTGCCAGGTCGATAGCCTGGCCTCCCACCATGCCGGTGGTTCCGCTGGCTGCAGCCAGTATCTGGACCATGGTCAGGCGAGTCCCGGCAGGAAGCGACGTCTCACCCGCCAGCCACTCAAACGCCAGCGCCTGCAGGGCATCCCCCGCAAGAATCGCGGTGGCCTGGTCGAAGCGGATATGGGTCGTGGGACGGCCACGCCGAAGATCATCATCGTCCATGGCCGGAAGATCATCATGTATCAGGGAGTAGGCGTGGATCAGCTCTACCGCGCAGCCGCCGGTCAGCGCCTGCTCTGGTTGGCCGCCGACCGCACAGGCAGTCGCCATGGCCAGGGCCGGGCGTATCCGTTTACCGCCCCCCAGTACGCTGTAGCGCATGGCTTCATGCAGCCGTACCGGTGCCCGGTCGGTCGCGGGTAAGCGTTGTTCAAGAGCCTGATCAGTCAGCGAGGCGCAGGTAGCCAGGAAATCTTCTGTGCGAGCCTGGGGCATGGTCAGCCGGACTCCCCGCCGTTGTTTTCCGGCGAGCTGAAGGGCTGGCTTTCCAGCGTACCGTCCTCACGCTCGATCAACTGTTCCACCCGCTGTTCGGCCTGACGTAATGCCTGCTGACATTCCCGGGTAAGCCGGACGCCCCGTTCAAAGGCCCCGAGGGACTGCTCCAGGGAGAGTTCACCGTGTTCCAGCTCCCGCACCAGACTTTCCAGCTCGGCCAGTGATTTTTCAAAATCCGCAATAGAGGTGGTATCCGGGGTATCAGCCATTGGGCTCTCCGTCAGGTTCACGAAGGGGTAACAGGGCGGCTTCGGCTCGCCGCGTGTCGGTTTTCGCAGTATATCAGAGCGATGGGCCCTGCCGAACCTTAACCGTGATCCGGGCGCTGCCAGCAGAACTGCTGTCTTTCACCCAGACAGCCTTCCCGTCCCCATTGTTGTTCGGTTACCCGTACCTCACCGTTGCTGGCTACGGTAACAATCGTGCTGGCCCGGGTGCCGTAGTGTTCAGAAACAATAAACGGCGACGACAGGAAACGCTCCTGATCGAGACTGACGCCGGTATCCGGCAACATCTGATCCGGGGCAGGGGTCCGATCCCCGAGGGGGTCCAGAAGGGCTTCGTGCAGTTGGTCAGGCTGTGCCGGGTCACAGGACCGGAGCGTATCCCGGAGCTGCTCCCGCAGCCGCACCAGTTTTGGCCACGGGCTCTGCAATAGGTGATTGCTGAGCCCGTACGCGCCCCGGTGCAGGTAACGACCGGGATGGGCATCCCGGTTGCTGTAATACCAGGCATCCTGGTTGACCAGTCGGATCAGATTGAAACCGGCATAGAGACTGCCCTGGTCGGCCAGATGCCGGCTCAGTTGCCGGGGTGACTGCTCCAAGGCCATTAACGGCAGGTCGCCCCGGGTGAGCCGCCCGGGCTCGCCGGCACCCTCGCGAACGTTGGTGACTGCCGTGACGGCACCATCACGGGCGACGGCCAGCCAGGTCCCGCCGGAGCGATCGTCCCGACCCGCCAGGCAACGGTCGCCGCGCCACCAGTGCATGGGGGTGGTGGGGCGGTCGTAGAACTCATCCCGGTTGGCGGCCAGCACCAGAGGAAAATCCGGATGCTGGTCGAGGGCAAACAATATCAGGCACATGGCATTCCCGTGGTTTCGATAGAAGCTGGCGCTACAGGCTGCCGCGCTCATCCTGGTTGTGTATGATACACGCTTTAATTTTTGCAGGACGGCGGTGTTTATGTCCCTGATGATGGTGTTCGGGCTCTATCTGGCTCTTGGTGCACTGGCCGGTACGCTGGCCGGCCTGTTTGGCATTGGTGGTGGCCTGGTGATTGTACCCGTGCTGATCTTCAGCTTTGGGGTTCAGGGCGTCAGCAGTGAAATTGCGGCGCATCTGGCCGTAGGTACTTCGCTGGCGACCATTGTTTTCACGTCATTGAGTTCGATACGTTCTCACCACCTGAAGCGGGCGGTTCGCTGGGATGTGTTCCGGCCCATGGTAATCGGCATCCTCGTGGGTGCAGCGCTGGGGGCGTGGACGGCCTCCCTGCTCAGCGGCCCGACTCTTGAGCTGGTGATCGGCGTGTTTGTGATCCTGGTCGGCATTAAAATGCTGCTGGACATCAACCCGAAAACAGCCCGTCCGGTGCCGGGCCCGGGCGGGCTAACCGCTGCGGGCGGGTTTATTGGTTGGGGGTCGGCAATTTTTGGTATCGGCGGCGGTACACTGAGTGTGCCTTTCCTCACCTGGCGAAGCTTGCCCATCCAGCAGGCAGTCGCAACCTCCGCCGCCTGCGGTCTGCCGATCGCCATTGCCGGGGCTGCCACGAACCTGTGGACGGGGTGGGGCCACGACGCCCTGCCCAATTACGCGATTGGATTCGTGTACCTGCCTGCATTGATTGGTATTGTGGCAACCAGTGTCATTTTTGCCCGTTTCGGGGCGATCCTCGCTCATCGGCTGGACGCCAAAATGCTCAAGCGCCTGTTCGCCACCTTGCTGCTGATTGTTGGCGCCCGCTTCCTGTTCTGAGGCTCCTATGCTGAAACACCCTCAAATTGATCCGGTGGCCATCTCCCTGGGGCCGTTAAAAATCCACTGGTACGGGCTGACCTATCTGGTGGGTTTCGCCGCTGGCTGGTGGCTGGGCAAGGTAAGAGCCCGCAAGAGCTGGACGCCTGTGAATGAAGAGCAGGTCGGTGATCTGCTGTTCTACATCGCCCTGGGGGTGATTCTGGGTGGTCGGTTTGGTTATGTGGTTATCTATAACTTTGACCAGTTTCTGGCCGACCCTCTCTGGCTGTTACGGGTCTGGGAAGGGGGCATGGCCTTTCACGGCGGGTTGCTCGGCGTGATGCTTGCCATGTGGTGGTACGGCCGGAAGATTGGTTCGGGCTTCTTCAGAATTGCGGATTTTGTGGCACCGCTGGTGCCCCTGGGTCTGGGCGCCGGGCGGATTGGCAACTTTATCAATGGCGAACTCTGGGGAAAGCCAACTGACGTGCCGTGGGGAATGGTGTTTCCACAGGCACCGGACGCCCTGGCACGACATCCGTCGCAGTTGTACCAGTTTGCGCTGGAAGGCGTGGTCCTGTTTGTGGTCCTCTGGATATACTCATCCCGACCGCGCCCCACCATGGCGGTTTCGGGGCTGTTCCTTATTCTGTATGGACTTTTCCGGATCATTAATGAATTCTTCCGGCAGCCCGACCCCCAGTTGGGGTACCTGGCGTTCGAATGGCTCACCATGGGACAACTGCTGTCCCTGCCGATGGTTATTGCCGGAATTGCACTGATGATGTTTGCCTACAGGGGCGCTGAATCATGAAAGCCTATCTCGACCTGATGAACGACGTGGTAATCAACGGAACCGACAAGGGCGACCGCACCGGCGTGGGAACCCGCTCAGTGTTTGGCCGGCAGTTGCGGTTCGATCTGGATCAGGGCTTTCCGCTTTTAACGACCAAGAAAGTGCACCTACGCAGTATCATCTATGAGCTGCTGTGGTTCTTACAGGGTTCCACCGACAATAACTGGTTGCGGGAACGTAAAGTCACCATCTGGGACGAATGGGCCCTGGATAATGGTGACCTGGGACCGATCTACGGAAAACAGTGGCGCAGCTGGCAATGTCCGGATGGCCGGGTGGTGGACCAGATCAGTGACGTGATTGAACAGATCCGCACCAAGCCGAACTCCCGTCGCCATATCGTCACCGCCTGGAACCCGGCAGAGCTGCCAGACGAGTCCATGGGTCCCCAGGACAACGCCCGTGAAGGCCGTATGGCGCTGGCACCCTGTCACTGCCTGTTCCAGTTTTATGTCGCTGACGGCCGTCTGTCCTGTCAGTTGTACCAGCGCAGCGCCGACCTGTTTCTTGGGGTTCCGTTCAACATCGCGTCCTACAGTCTGCTGACTCATATGGTGGCCCAGCAATGTGATCTTGAAGTAGGGGAGTTCGTGCACACCTTTGGTGACTGTCATCTGTATCAGAACCATTTGACCGACGATATCGTGTTCGAGCAGCTCAGGCGCAAGCCTGGACCGTTACCCCGGTTACGGATTCTGCGGAAGCCGGAGTCGATTTTCGAGTATGAGTATGAGGATTTCGAGTTCGAGGGGTATGAGCCGCAGGGGGTGATTCGGGCGCCTATTGCGGTCTGACTGGGTTGTTCGTTATTGGCTTTGGCTTTGGTTAGCCCTCAGGTTTCGGAGGCGGCGCGCAAGTGGCCGGGGCCTTTTCTGAAACACGCCGTGAATACGTCCCTGTAGGCTCTTCAAAAACGTCCCTGTTTTTGAAGGTTTCAGAAAAGGCCCCGGCCACTTGCACGCTTAGACACTGCGGTACGATTACCTGAATCCGTTTTCGCGCGACAGTTGTCTGGCTGTCTGGCTCCTGGCTCTTTTTAGCGACAACTCCATTGTACGAAGGACTGATGTCGGGGGATGGTTTCCGGAACCCTCAAAAA
>CAZHAY010000082.1:3078-7400 GCA_964530545.1 uncultured Marinobacter sp. | reverse complement strand
ACATCCCGCGAACTTGACTTGCCAGCGGGCGTCGCGAAGGTCAAAACCCTGGCCGAAGCCTTCAGAATGGCCGAAGCCCAGGCCACCGTGGATGGTGTCGATGAAGTGATGGTGATTGGAGGCGGACAGATCTACCAGGCAGTATTGCCTGAAATGGACCGTCTATACATCACCCAGGTCCACGCCGAAATCGAAGGCGACGCCTTCTTCCCAGAAGTGGACCTGGATCAGTGGCAGGAAATCGGACGGGATGACTTCTCCGCGTCCGATTCAAATCCCTACGACTACAGCTTCGTGGTTTACCAGCGGCCTCAGTCAGCCTGACGGCGGCGAGCTGGTTTGGAACCATCGCGCTTGCCGGCCGGGCGAGAGCCTGGCTTGTTGCCCCGGTAACCACCGGGCTTGCCGCCGGGGCCGCCCTTGCGGAAGTTGCCGCGCTTGCCACCCGGGCCGCCCTTGCCTTTCGGTGGATGGGCAGACGGCACCGGTAACTCTGACGGAGTTTCCAGCGGCAGCGAACCCGGCTGTGCCGACTCCATCCAGCACGCCAGTGCGCCCGCCAGCATCGCCATATCCATATCGTTGCGCTCGGCAATATCGTCCAGCAGGCCCATGGCTTTCGCCAGTTTGCCGTCCTCCGTGAAACCCATCAACTGGCTTTCGAACTGCTCCTGACGCAGCTTCTGCAGCGCTGCCGGTGTGGGAAGCTCATAGGGCTCCATGGGCGAATTGGTCGCGCGCTCAAGGGTGCGCAGCCAGCTTCGCTCACGGGGCGTTACCAGCAGGATCGCCTTGCCCGTGCGCCCGGCCCGACCGGTACGGCCCACCCGGTGGATATAGGCCTCTGTGTCGTAGGGAACGTCGTAGTTGATGACGTGAGTAATCCTGGACACATCAAGACCGCGAGCCGCCACATCCGTGGCGACCACCAGATCTTTCTTGCCCCGCTTGAGGTCTTCAACCGTCTGTTCCCGCTGACGCTGGTTCAGGTCGCCGTTGAGGGGCGCCACAGAATGGCCACGGGCGGCAAGTTTTTCCGCCAGCAGCGTGGTTTCAGCCTTAGTGCGAACAAAAATAATCGCCGCATCGACAGGCTCGACTTCCAGAATCCGCGTCAGTGCATCCAGCTTGCGCTCACCGAAGGTGGGCAGTACGAACTGGGCAATGCGTTCGACAGTGCGGGTCTCGCTCTTGATTTTGACTTCCCGGGCGTCGCGCAGATAGGTATTGGCGACCCGGGCGATGGCCGGCGGCATGGTGGCTGAAAACAGCGCACGCTGGCAGCTGTCCGGAACGCTGGCAAGAATGGTCTCGACGTCGTCGATAAAGCCCATGCGCAGCATTTCGTCGGCTTCATCCAGCACTAGCGCTTTCAGATTGTTCAGCTTGAGCTTGCCGCGGCGCAGGTGATCCAGCAGGCGGCCAGGCGTGCCGACGATCACCTGGGAACCCCGGTTCAGCGCCTTCAGCTGTGGCGCAAAATCAGCGCCGCCATAGATGGGCAGAACATGCAGTTGACGGAAGCCCGACGCGTACGTGGTAAACGCTTCCGCCACCTGAATCGCCAGCTCCCGGGTTGGTGTCAGCACCAGAATCTGGGTGGAAAGGTCGTCGGCATCAATCCGACTCAGCAGCGGCAATGCAAAGGCCGCGGTTTTGCCAGTCCCGGTCTGGGCGATACCCAGCAGGTGATGGCCTTCGAGCAGTATCGGAATGGCCTGGGCCTGGATGGGAGAAGGGGATTCATAGCCAACGGTACGAACAGCGTTGAGCACGGCCGGGTCGAGGCCGAGTTCCGCAAAGGATTGTTCTGACATTCAATTACCTGGTATTCGGGGTGAAGGAGCCACGGACCTGGAGGCCGGTCACAGGCTTGAACCGGATATGGCGGGCTCCTGAAGCTACCGGCTGAGCGCGTCGGGGTAGCCCGTTGAACCTGGGACAGTTCTCGAACCCCATAAACCCGGCTGGTATCGTCACGGACGACATGCCGATGGGCTTGTGTCCGTGGATCTGGCCATCCTGTAGATGACGGGCCGCAGTATACGCCGATAAGGCCCGGCTTTACAGAGTCGCACCGTCATTTGTTGGTAGGTAATTGTTCGTGCCGCTTGTGCAATGCCATGGTTTTGGGCAATCTCTCCGGTCGAGTGATACGTACCTTTACTGATAAGGGAGACGCCTGCGATGACGCTTGAGGAAATTCTGGCCTCTGCTGCCGATAACGAAATAACCATTCCCGAGAACTGGGCGCAGGGGCGCGCGACCTTCGGCGGTCTCACCGGTGCCGTGGCCTGTGAGCGCATGCAGTCGGTGGTGAGCCCCGGTCGGCCTTTGCGGGCCATGCAGGTATCGTTTGTGGGCCCGGTTGAGCCCGGCATTCCGGTCACCCTGGAGGTGGAACTGCTCCGGGAAGGCAAAGCGGTCAGTCAGGCTATGGTCCGGATGGTACAGAACGGTACCACGCGGCTGGTGGCCTTAGGGGCGTATGGCAGCGGGCGTGAATCCGCTGTGACCATGGCGCCGCGGCCCGCCCCGCAGGCGCAGGCACCCGAAAACTGTGAGCCCACACCGTTCGTGAGGGGCATGATGCCCAACTTTGCGGAATTCATTGAGATGCGCTGGTGCTTTGGCAGCCCCCCGTTTACCGGCGAGAAACATCGCGAGATGGGTGGGTGGATGCAGTTCCGGGAGCCGCCGGCGCAGCTGACCGACCCGTTGCTGGTGTCGCTGATTGATGCCTGGCCGCCCGTATCCCTGTCTCACCTGACGGAGTTTGCCGCGAACAGCTCGCTGACCTGGTCCGTGGAAATGATGGACCCCCGTCCCACCGTGCAGCCGGACGACTGGTTGTTATACCGTGCTGAGATCGACAAAGCCGATGATGGCTACTCCAATATCCAGGCGGGTATCTGGAATCGACAGGGCGAACTGATCGCCATCAGTCGCCAGACCGTAACCGTCTTCGGGTAAGTGCCTGTGCTGTCCGGTCAGGCCGCAAGGCTAGGCCGGCAGGCATCGATGATCACCCGCGCAAAGCTGTCGGCGGCGTCTTCCTGCAGGAAGTGGCCGCCGGAAAGGGTGATATGAGGCTGCCCCAGTGCCCCGGGAACCTTCCGCTGCAGTGCGAGGTGCCCACCCCGGGTGCCCGGGTCTGCGTTACTGAAACAGGTGATAAAGGGCTTCTGCCAGCCTTCCAGAAAGCGCCACAGGCGCTGTCGGTTCAGTTCCCGATGGGATTCAGCGAGGGTCCCGGCAAAAGACCTTGCTCCGGCTTTGTACAGGTCATTGGGAAAGGGGGCGTCATAGGCGCTGCGTTCCGCCCGGGCCAGCGGACGGGTGGTCCCCAGCTGAATCAGTTGCGGGACCGGAAACCAGGGGCTGTAGCGGGCGAACAGTTGCCACATGCCATGGGCGGGTGTACCGCTGTCATCTTCGTCAGGAATAACGGCGTTGGCGGCGATAATCCGGCTGAACCGCTCCGGGTGACGCATGACCAGTGCCAATGCCAGCATGGACGTGCGGTTCTGACAGACCAGCGTCACATTGCGCAGGTTCAGGTCCAGTAGCCAGCGCTCAAGCCAGTTCAGATGATTGCTGAAAGAGTAGTCCTGCTGGCTGGCAGGCTTGTCGGATTTGCCGAAGCCAATGAGATCCGGCGCCAGCACGCGCAGCCCGGCCTCTGACACCAGCGGTATCATATGACGGTAAAGATAGGACCAGCCGTGCTCACCGTGAAGCAGTACCACCGGGGCGCCGTCGGCCGGGCCCTGTTCCACGTAGTGGAGGCGAAGCGGTGACTCAACGCCAACGTTGAGATAGCACGGCTGGAAAGGAAAATCCGGCAAATCCCGGAAGCGGGACTCGTCGGTTCTTAGAATACGCATACCATCGACTGCTCTGGCTGATTGCAAGCGTGTCCGGAGGACCTGAAGAGCATCAGCTTAGAGCAGGCGGGAACTTCTTGTGTGGGATTTACGTAACAGAGCGTTATGAAATTGAATCAGAGAGCGACGCAGCTCTCTTCTTGCTGTTGCTCTGCGGCACGCATGGCCTCGTCGCAGCAGTTTACAGCGCCACAATCGTCTGCTGAGCAGAGGCCGATAGTGCGACAGGGCAGGTCATAGCGATCGTCGCCTTCATTGGCGAAAACCCGCTTGGCGGAGAGGGTAGACTGACAATGACCGCACAGAAATGTGGTATTGGTGCTATTTTCAGCCAGTTGTGCAATGTAAACTTCGTGAGAATGATGCATGAATTGCTCCTTGTTCTTGGTTTCCTTGCTGGTATCGGATCCAGTGGCAGATAATCAGGCCAAGGGC
>CAZHAY010000082.1:0-2978 GCA_964530545.1 uncultured Marinobacter sp. | reverse complement strand
TGTCCGGGAACCACGACTTCGTGCCCCATCACCTTCCGGCGATGGGTGCGTCTGGCCAGCACATCAGCAAGTGCTTCGGCGGCCTGTAACGCCGTTTCTTCGTTGAAGTCGTCGCCTGTCACTGCTATGACCTTAAAAGTCGCTCCGGGTTCCCGGTAGTGGGTGATTCGGGTTGTTGAGGTAACCCGTTCAAAACTCCGCAACGGATCTTTGTCAGTCGTACCCCAACCAATTACTATACCCTGCCGGAGGCGGAGCTGGCCATTTTGGACGCTGACAGCCTTCTCGTTGACTAGAAAGGAACCCTATCCGATGAAGTACGAACGCCTGGAGCGCTGGACGTTTCTGGGGAGCCTGCTGCTGGTTTCTCTGGCCTTCCTGTTTCTGCTAAAGCCGTTTTTCGGTCCGATTTTCTGGGCAGTGGCCATCGCGCTGATCTTTCACCCGGTCCGCCAACGGATTTCAGCCCGTATTGGTGAACGGCCCAACCTGGTCGCGTCCATTACCCTGCTGATCTGCATGATCATCGTGATTATCCCGGTGATTGTCCTGGTATCCTCCCTCGTCGCGGAAGGGATGAGTATCTATGAGCGTATTCAGGACGGCGAGCTGCGTCCGGGGGAATACCTGGACCAGGTGAACCGGTCATTCCCGGCGATTGAGTCGTTTCTGAACCGTTTCGATCTCAGTTTTTCCGAGCTGCGGGATCGTCTGGTCACCGCGGTGGCGGGTGCCGGTCAGTTCCTCGCCAAGCAGGTTCTCGGCTTTGGGCAGAACACGTTCCAGTTCTTCCTGAACCTGGCACTGATGACATATCTGGCGTTCTTCCTGTTACGGGACGGCACCCGTCTGGTGGAGCTGCTGGTTCAGGCGTTACCCCTGGGGGATGAGCGGGAGCGGCTGATCTTCGGAAAGTTTGCCGAAGTTACCCGGGCGACCGTGAAGGGCAACCTGCTGATCGCCATTATTCAGGGCGCGCTTGGGGCGTTAATCTTCTGGATTCTGGGACTGACCGGCGCCATCCTGTGGGGCGTCGTGATGGCGATTTTCTCACTTCTGCCGGCTATCGGCGCTGCCGTGGTCTGGGTGCCCGCCGCCATTTACCTCGCAGCCGTGGGTGACTATGTGCCGGCTATCATCCTGACTGCCTTTGGGGCAATTGTGATCGGGCTGGCGGATAACCTCCTGCGCCCGATTCTGGTGGGCCGGGATACCAAACTGCCGGACTACATTGTGCTGTTGTCCACGCTCGGTGGTCTGGTTATGTTCGGTATTAACGGGTTCGTGATGGGCCCCCTGGTTGCTGCCCTGTTTATGGCATTCTGGGGAATATTTATCCGCGAGTTCAATGAGGAAGAGCCCGTGCCGCCGCGGGCCCCGGATTGACACTTCGCCTGCGGGACATGCGGGGAGAGGTCGAATGCCCGCTCGCCCCAGCCGAGCTGGGGCGAGTGGGGTCCGGATAGCGTTTAATCAGTCGAGTTTGGAAAGATCCCGTACCGCACCCTTGTCCGCGCTGGTTGCCAGCAGGGCATAGGCTTTCAGGGCAGCAGAGACTTTACGTTCCCGGAGTTCCGCCGGTTTCCAGCCCTTGGCGTCCTGATCTTCCCGGCGCCGGTCCAGTTCGTGCTGGTCGATCTCCACGTTAATCGTGCGAGCTGGAATGTCGATCCGGATCAGGTCGCCGTTCTCGATCAGGCCGATAGCACCACCGGCTGCCGCTTCGGGCGACGCATGGCCAATGGACAGTCCGGAGGTGCCGCCGGAGAACCGTCCATCCGTCAGGAGAGCACACTTCTCACCGAGACCCTTGGACTTGAGGTAACTGGTGGGGTAGAGCATTTCCTGCATACCGGGGCCGCCCTTGGGGCCTTCGTAGCGGATGATCACCACTTCACCGGGCTTTACCTCATCCCCCAGAATGCCTTCTACGGCAGCGTCCTGGCTTTCGAATACCCGGGCGGGACCCTCGAATACGTAGATGCTTTCGTCCACGCCGGCAGTCTTCACCACACAGCCATTCAGTGCAATATTGCCATACAGCACCGCCAGGCCGCCCTCTGATGAGTAGGCGTTTTCCACAGAGCGGATGCAGCCGTGTTTCCGGTCACCATCAAGTGACGGCCAGCGTGTACTTTGGCTGAAGGCCTGCTGCGTGGGAACACCCGCCGGACCCGCCTTATAGAACTCCACCACTTCCGGGGTCGGGTTCCGCATGATGTCCCATTTGTCCAGGGCCTCAGCCATGGTGCGGCTGTGTACGGTGGGCAGATCAGTATTGATCAGGCCGCCCCGCTCCAGCTCACCCAGAATCCCCATAATGCCGCCGGCCCGGTGCACATCTTCCATATGGTACAGGGGCGAGTTTGGCGCCACTTTGCACAGCTGCGGCACCTTACGGGACAGGTCATCGATATTGTCGAGGGTGAACGGAATGCCGCCTTCCTGGGCGGCGGCCAGCAGGTGCAGAATGGTATTGGTGGAGCCGCCCATGGCGATATCCATCACCATCGCGTTCTCGAACGCTTCCAGCGACGCAATGCTGCGGGGCAGTACGCTGGCGTCGTCCTGCTCGTAGTATCGGCGGGTGATCTCGACGATCTGGCGACCGGCGGAGAGAAACAGCTGCTCACGGTCCGAATGCGTCGCCAGAACAGAGCCGTTACCGGGCAGGGCCAGGCCAATGGCCTCGGCCAGACAGTTCATGGAGTTGGCGGTAAACATGCCAGAGCAGGACCCGCAGGTGGGGCAGGCGCTGCGCTCATACTCCTCGACCTCTTCGTCGGTGGCGTCCGGGTTGGCCGCAATAACCATGGCATCAACCAGGTCGAGCTTGTGCTCTGACAACTTGGTCTTGCCCGCTTCCATGGGGCCGCCAGATACGAAGATGGCCGGGATGTTCAGGCGCATGGCAGCCATAAACATGCCCGGAGTGATCTTGTCACAGTTAGAGATGCAAACCAGCGCGTCGGCACAGT
>CAZHAY010000081.1:0-12180 GCA_964530545.1 uncultured Marinobacter sp. | reverse complement strand
ACCCCACCAGAGTTGCCGCGAAATGCACCATTCCTGGATGTCACGCATCCAGGAGAAGTACATGTTCTCGTACTGTTTGGGTACAAACTGGATGCGACCATCTTCCACCGCTTCGATGGCGGGTTTGGCCAGGGTCTTGGCGTCCACGAACCATTGATCCGTGAGCATGGGTTCGATAATCAGACCCGAACGATCACCCCGGGGCACGCTCAGAACATGGTCTTCCACCCGGTGCAGCAGGCCGGCCGTTTCCATGTCGGCAACAATCTGCTTGCGGGCTTCTTCCCGGGTCTTGCCGGCGTAGGCGGTTGGCAGGGTGCCGTCGAGTTCGCTGTTTTCGGTACCGTCGGCGTTGAACACTTCCGCCACGGCGCGAATGCTCGCGTTCTCGGTCATGACGTTAATCATGGGCAGGTTGTTGCGCTTGCCAACGGCGTAATCATTAAAGTCGTGGGCCGGCGTAATCTTAACGCAGCCGGAGCCTTTCTCGGGGTCGGCGTGGTGATCGGCCACAATCGGTATACGCCGGTTCACCAGGGGCAGCATGACGTACTTGCCAACCAGATGCTGATAGCGCTGGTCGTCTGGATGGACGGCGACGGCAGTATCACCGAGCATGGTTTCCGGCCGGGTGGTGGCAACCACCAGATAGTCCTTGCCGTCAGTGGTGGTTTCGCCATCGGCCAGCGGATAGCGCAAGTGCCAGAAATAGCCCTTTTCTTCCTTGTTCTCCACTTCCAGATCAGAAATGGCGGTGTGCAGTTTCGGATCCCAGTTCACCAGCCGCTTGCCACGATAGATCAGGCCGTCATCATGCAGGCGGATAAACACTTCCTGTACGGCCCGATAGAAGCCGTCGTCCATGGTGAAGCGTTCGTGATCCCAGTCCACCGAGTTGCCCAGCCGGCGCATCTGGTCAGTGATCGTGCCGCCGGACTCTTCTTTCCAGGCCCAGATCCGCTTGATGAACTCATCCCGGCCCAGGTCGTGGCGGGTTTTACCTTCGTCGTTGGCCAGCTTACGTTCGACTACCATCTGGGTAGCAATGCCGGCGTGGTCGGTGCCCACAGTCCACAGTGCATTACGTCCCTGCATGCGTTTGTAGCGGGTGAGGGTGTCCATGATGGTGTGCTGGAACGCATGACCCATGTGTAGGCTACCGGTGACGTTGGGCGGCGGGATGGCAATGCTGTAGGCCTGTCCGTCGCCATTGGGGCGGAAGTAGCCTTTGGCTTCCCAGTTGTCGTACCACTGGCGCTCGATGTTTTCTGGCTGGTAGGTTTTTTCCATGGGTTCTGTTGGTGACCGTCTGGTTGGTTCGCGGGGAAAATTTGAGGGCTCGATTATACATCGTCCCGAGGGGTGCAGCGAATGCCGGGGCGGCCGCGGTCGTAATCGATCGTTGACTTGCCCTATTCAGCGGAGCTGGCCCGGTTGCTGGCGCGACAACGCCTGCGTAAAAATTAATTCACAGTAACATCAGTAGGTTATTCAAGGGTTTTCTGCTTTCTACAGTATTTTCCACAATGAAGCTCGCGTCATAATTCTGTCAGAATTGTGACGCTTTTATTACACGCATCGAAAGTGGGAAGCACTATGTATCAAAAATATGCAGATTCTCGCACGCATTACTCCGTGTCAGATGCAGCGAGTGGTTCGGTTGAAGGGCATGCTGACTGGGTAACCGTATTGCGGGGGGTGGGGGAGTTTCTAGTTCTGGTCGCCATGGCAATCACCGTTCCGGCTATGGTGTATTTTGATATTGCGGTGCTTGGCAACACCGTGGGGGAAGTTTCCGCAACCGAAATAACGCAAGAGTTACTGGTTCTCATGATCGCTTCCATATTCTGGTACAAGGCATACCGGGAGCCCGCATCACGAGGGTTCTGGGTGCTGGTAGCGGGGTTCTTCAGTTGTGTCCTGATTCGGGAGATGGACTTTCTTCTGGATGGGATTGTCCACGGCTTCTGGGTCTGGCCGGGAACACTTGTGGCCGTGGTATCGGTTTTTATGGCCAGTGTTCCTTTTAAGGGCAGTATATTGCGGCCAATGGCCACCTATGTGGGCACTAAACCGTATTTTTTCATGATTGTAGGGCTTGCGGTGCTGCTGGTTTTCAGTCGCATTTTCGGCAGCGGCAATTTGCTGTGGGAGCAGCTGCTTGGTGCGGGATACAGCGCTAACTTTAAAAACGCACTGCAGGAGGGGTTGGAGTTGCTGGGATACTTTCTGATCGGCTACTCGGCTGTGCTGTCCAGCCGGTTGGTTTCCAGGTCAGGCACACAGGGGTATTGACCGACAGGTGTTTTGGTCAGCTTACCGTCGCTTTTTCCGCTGATCATGGACGTTGGGTTCAATGCCCATGGCTCTCAGCTGACGGAATTGAGAGCGGGCGATATTAAGGGTCTGCGGGTCATTGTGGGCGACCAGGGCCAGGCGCCTGAAACGGTCAGCATCAGCCGGCAGCTGTTCTGACAGAACCACCACGGTATCCCAGTCCTCCGATGCCGGCTCACAGAGCAGAATGCCCACCGGGTCCGGGCATCGGGTGGTGGCGTCGGGGACGATACTGTGTGGTATGAATGCGTCCGGGGTAAATGCCCACAACAGCTCATCAAGCTCTTCGGCCTGATTATGCTGGTCACAGACAATGCACACCCGGTCGCCCTGTCGCCAGGCCTTGTCCACCAGGCGGGCCGCATGCAGGTTGCGGTCCGCCGGCGTGGCGCCGGAGAGGATATGAAACCAGTAGGATCTGGTCGGTACCTCGCCGGAGCGTACGGGTTCGCCGTTATTTTCCGGCATGGGACATCAGGTAATCCATCAGCAGCGGGACCGGCCGGCCAGAGGCGCCTTTGGCCTTGCCTGAGGTCCAGGCGGTACCGGCGATGTCCAGGTGAGCCCAGCGGTATTCCCTGGTGAACCGGGACAGGAAGCAGGCGGCGGTGATGGTGCCAGCGGGGCGGCCGCCGATATTCTGCATATCGGCAAAGTTGCTATCGAGCTGGCTCTGGTATTCGTCCCACAGGGGCAGGCGCCAGGCGCGGTCGCCCGTGCGTTCGCCGGCGGCGAGCAGCTCGTCTGCCAGCTCATCATCGTTGGCCAGGAGGCCGGAGGCATGATGGCCCAGGGCGATGATACAGGCGCCAGTCAGAGTGGCCATGTCGACGACCACTTCCGGGTCGTATTTTTTCACGTACGTAAGGGCATCGCACAGCACCAGCCTGCCTTCGGCATCCGTGTTCAGGATTTCGATGGTCTGGCCCGACATTGATGTGACGATATCTCCGGGGCGGGTGGCCGTGCCGCTGGGCATGTTCTCGGCGGCGGCTATCACGGCGACCACGTTGATTCCGGGTTTGGTTTCAGCCAAGGCCTGCATAGTACCGAATACGGCGGCAGCGCCGCCCATGTCGTATTTCATCTCATCCATGCCTTCGCCGGGCTTCAGGCTGATGCCGCCGGTATCAAAGGTAATGCCTTTGCCTACCAGTACGTAGGGCTTTTCCTTGGGTTTGCCGCCCCGGTATTCCATGACGATCAGGCGTGGCGGCTGAGCGCTGCCGGCGGCAACGGACAGCAGGCTGTTCATGCCCAGTTTCTTCATCTGTTTTTCATCAAGTATTTCAATCTTGATGACGTCGTGTTCCTTTGCCAGTTGTTGTGCCTGCTCGGCAAGCCATATCGGGTTACAGATATTGGGTGGGGTGTTGCCCAGATCCCGGGTGAGGTTCATGCCGCGACCGGTGGCCAGGCCAAGGTTGAAAGCGTCCTTCAGTGCTTTGTCAGAGCCGGAGGTCGTTACCGTAATTTTGCCCAGTTTGCGTTTGGGCGGCTGCTCGCTTTTGAAACCAGTAAAGGTATAGAGCTGCTCTTCCAGGGTACGGGCGATCAGTTTCAGCTTGCCGGTTTCGGAATTTACGGCCTCGGCTCCGCTGAGTGTGGTATCCGTCAGGGCGAAAATGACATTTTTGGAGGCGCCATCCTTTAACACATTCACGGCGGCTGTAAGGGCTTTGCGGAAGTCTGCAACGGTGCGCTTGTCATCCTTGCCGGTGCCGACCAGCAGAACGCGGGCCCAGGGGGCATCGTGCAACGGAATCAGAAGGGTGGAGCCGGTCTTGCCACTCAGGTCGCCGTCTTTGTGCAGAACCTTCAGCTGGCCGCCTAGTGCCTCATCCGCTTCGTGGGTGCTGACAGGCCAGTCGCCTTTTTCGGGGACGGCGAGTACCAGGCAATCGGCTTTGGAACTGCTGAGGGCTTTACTGCTGAGTGAGAAATTCATGGCAACTCCTGAGTGTTGTGGGCAGATGCAATCGCACCATGTTCGGAATAAAGTTTATAGCATCAGGGCTTCCCGCCGATTTATCAAGCTCATAGCGGTAGTTCCGGGCAAGACCGGTACCCTCTGAAACTGGCCGGCTACTCTGTCATTTACAGGCCAGGTTCCCTAGAATAGCGCGCATTAGCCAGAACCGGCGCTACACAAGCCGTGCAAGCCTTGAGGGGCCGTTCTTGAGTATCATTTTTCGTTATCTGACCCGCCAGACCCTGGGCACCATGTTCGCCGTCTCCGGCGTACTGTTGCTGGTATTCATGAGCGGGCGCTTTATCAGATACCTTGCCAATGTCGCGGCCGGCGAGCTCTCTGGTGACGTGTTGTTTGCCATTATGGCCTACCGCTTCCCGGGCTTTCTGGAGCTGATCCTGCCCCTGGGTTTCTTCATCGGTATTCTGCTGGTCTATGGCCGCATGTACCTCGAAAGCGAGATGACCGTTCTGTTTGCCTGTGGCGTCAGCGACAGGCAGGTGCTGGGGCATACGCTGATTGCCAGCGTGTTGGTGATGCTGCTCGTAGGCGCCATGAGTCTGTGGATCAGCCCGTGGGGCATGAAGAACGTTGAGCGGATCTTTGACGAACAGAGCCAGGCTACAGAGTTTGAAATGCTGGCCCCGGGGCGATTTCAGAGCCTGGAGTCCGGGGGACGGGTAACCTACACCGAAGCCCTGAGCGACGACAAGCTTACGCTGGAGCGCGTGTTTATTGCCGAGTACTCCGAGTCTGACCAGTCCCTGAGCCTGGTGGTGGCAGAAGAGGGCTCCCAGTTTATTGATGACCAGACCGGCAGCCGTTTTCTGGTGCTGGAGCGGGGCACTCGCTTTGTCGGAATGCCTGGGGAACTGGATTATAACATTACCGAATTTGAAGCCTATGGCCTCAAGGTGGCTGAATCTCCGGTCATCGGCAGCGTGGACGAAGAAGGCATGACCACCCTGGCACTGATGCAATCGGACGACCCGGAGCTGCGTGCGCTATTGCATTGGCGCTTTTCGTTACCCTTGATTGTGCCGGTGGTGACCCTGTTGGCGGTCCGGTTAAGCCGGGTCAATCCGCGCCAGGGGCGCTTCTTTCATCTGTTACCGGCGATGATGATCTACATCCTGTACCTGGGGCTGCTGATCGTAGCCAGGGATGCGCTGTCATCCGGTTCCATTCCGGAATGGATTGGAATGACCTGGGTACATCTGTTGTTCCTGGGGCTGGGCCTGTGGCTGCAGTTCGGTACCCAGTGGCTGGGCAGAAAGCGAGTCATCCGCAGAGGAGGTGCCGGTGCGTAAACTTGACCGGTACATCATGGGTAACGTCGGCGGTGCCATCTTCCTGGTGATGGTCGTCGTACTGTCGCTGGATATGGTCTTTGGCTATATCGGCGAGCTGGACGATGTGCGCGCTGATTATCAGGCGCTACAGGCCGCGCTGTATATGCTGCTGACTCTGCCCCGGCGTATCTACGACTACCTGCCCCTGGGCGCTTTCATGGGCTGCCTGGTCGGGCTGGGCGCCATGGCCAGTTCGTCGGAGCTGACGGTTATCCGGGCGGCGGGTGTCTCCATCCGGCGCATTGTATGGTCCGCCATGAAGCCGGCGCTGGTGGTGGTGGTGATTGGTCTGGTGATCGGCGAGTATGTGGCGCCGCCTGCCGAACGCATCGCCCAGAGCCAGAAGGCAGTCGCCCGGGGTGGCGATCGCAGTATCGCGGATGCGGGGGGCGTCTGGCACCGGGAAGGCGATACTTTTATCCACCTTAACGCCGTAACCCCCGGCGGCAACCTGCGGGGTGTGGCCCTGTTCCGGTTTGACGGAGAGCGCTGGCTGACGTCTGCCAGTTTTGCCCGTACCGCCACTTTCCAGGGTGACCACTGGATACTGGAAGACGTTCGTCGCACCCTGCTAAGCCGTGACGGCACAGCACGGGAAGAGAGCGCCCGTGAGCGTTGGGACAGCGGCCTGACGCCGGAGGTACTGGCGGTGCTGCTGGTCAAGCCCGACAACCTGTCCCTGACCGGGCTTTATACTTACGCACGCTATCTCGACCAGCAGGGCCTGACGTCCGCCCGTTACTGGCTGGCGTTCTGGAAAAAGATGCTGATGCCTGTGGGAACAGCCGTCCTGGTGATCGTCGCCATTTCGTTCATTTTTGGCCCGCTGCGATCGGTCACCATGGGTTTCCGCGTGTTTACCGGACTGATTGTCGGGCTGCTGTTCAAGTACAGCCAGGATCTGCTGGGCCCCATGAGTGTGGTCTTTGGTTTCAACCCGATCCTGGCCATTCTGATCCCGATCCTGGTCAGTGGGCTGATCGGCGCCTGGCTGATGCGGCGGGCTGGCTAGTGTTCAGCCCTTTTGGCGTTTTTCCATGGGAACCTGTACGACCACGCTGTTGGACACCCGGTCGGTTACCGACAGTCCGTTGATGGGGCAGAACAGGGCGAGAATCAGGGGCACGGTCAGAAACAGGGTCACCGGCCCAAGGAAATGGCTGGCCAGCAACGTGATAAAAATGGCCGCTGCAGCAGTACCGTAACGAAACAGTGCCTGGGTCCAGCTTACGGACGTGCCATCCAGATTCTCGATACGGATACGCCAGACCTGCATGCCCAGGGTCTGGCCAAGGCGGGTCCAGAAGTACGCGAAGAACAGATAAAGTACGAGGAACAGGGCAAACGTCAGGGCAGGGTCACCGGAAAGGGTGCCGGCCTCGGCCATTTGTTCGTACTTGTCCCAACCAGTCAGCCACCCCGCGATCATGGTATAGATCCATGTTGCGACCAGCAGCACGGCAATGCTGATCAGTCCGTCGTAGATAATCGCCAGTGCCCGTTTAAGTGCAGTGGCTGGGGGAAAGAGTTCCTCGGCGTCGTGGAAGCGTCGGGGCATGGGTTCTCCTGATCGGGGTTACGTCTGTTACTGACCGTCCTGGGGTTGGTCTTTAGAAAGGTGTGTCTGTTTTTTCAGGTTTTGAGCGTGTGCTAGAGTAGCCGATTTGCATACGCGTGTAAGCATCGGGATACTGCCGGCCGGTCAGTAGCCCTGTTGGGATTTGATTAACGGCGCGACGTTTTAGCTGGATTCGTTTCCGGATTTCTCGCTGGGGTGACTTACCGGATTTATTGCCGGGTTTTTCGCTGGGTTTATAAAAGGGTATCAGAGGTCTATGAAAACCGCAGAGCTACGACAGGCGTTTCTCAAATATTTTGAACAGCAGGGGCACACCATTGTCTCGAGCAGTTCACTGGTACCCCATGACGACCCGACATTATTGTTCACCAATGCGGGCATGAACCAGTTCAAGGATGTCTTCCTGGGCCGCGAGCAGCGGGATTACGTGCGTGCGACCAGCTCCCAGAAGTGTGTGCGGGCCGGCGGCAAGCATAATGATCTGGAAAACGTGGGCTACACCGCCCGGCATCATACGTTCTTTGAAATGCTGGGTAACTTCAGCTTCGGTGATTACTTCAAGCGTGAAGCCATCAATTTCGCCTGGACCTTCCTCACCGGAGACCAGTGGCTGAAGCTGCCGGTAGAGAAACTTTGGGTAACCGTCTATGCCGAAGACGACGAAGCCTATGATATCTGGAACCAGGAAATCGGCGTTCCGGCGGAGCGCATCGTTCGCATTGGTGACAACAACGGAGGCCGCTATGCTTCCGATAACTTCTGGCAGATGGGCGACACGGGCCCTTGCGGCCCCTGCACAGAAATCTTCTTCGACCATGGCCCGGATATCGCCGGCGGACCTCCCGGTAGCCCCGACGAGGACGGCGACCGTTATATCGAAATCTGGAACGTGGTCTTCATGCAGTACAACCGTACCGCGGATGGCGAGATGCACCCCCTGCCCAAGCCGTCCGTGGACACGGGCATGGGCCTCGAGCGCATAGCGGCGGTCCTGCAGGGCGTTCACAGCAACTATGAAATCGATCTGTTTCAGGATCTGTTGAAACCTGCGTCTGACGTGCTGGGCGGTGCGGCGACGACGGAAGCCTCCCTGCGGGTGGTGGCCGACCATATCCGTTCCTGTGCCTTCCTGATTGCCGACGGTGTGATGCCCTCCAATGAGGGCCGGGGCTTCGTGCTGCGGCGGATCATTCGCCGGGCTGCCCGCCATGGCAACAAGCTGGGGGCCACCCGGCCGTTCTTCTACAAACTGGTCGATGCCCTGGTCTCGCTGATGGGCGATGCCTATCCCCAGCTGCGCAGCAGTCAGCAGCAGATTGAAAAGGTATTGCTTCAGGAGGAAGAGCAGTTCGCCAAGACACTGGACAAGGGTCTGCGCCTGCTGGAACAGGACATTGCGGGACTCCAGGGCACGGAAATTCCCGGCGAGACCATTTTCACCCTGTACGATACCTATGGCTTCCCGGTAGATCTGACCAACGATATTGCCCGGGAGCGGGGCCTGACGCTGGACTATGCTGGCTACGAAAAAGCCATGGAGCAACAGCGGGAGCGGGCCCGGGCCGCCAGCAAGTTCGGCATTGACTACAATGCGGGCGGGATCAGGATTGAAGGCATTACCGAATTCACCGGTTACGAGCGGATTGACGGCCAGGAAACCGTCCGCGCCGTACTGGTAAGTGGTGAGCCGGGCACGGCCAAGGCAGGCGATGACGCTGTGATCGTTCTTGAGCGCACACCTTTCTACGCGGAATCCGGTGGACAGGTGGGGGATACAGGCCTGCTGACCTGGAGTGGCGGTCGTTTCCAGGTGAACGACACCCGTAAGGAAGGAGACAATCACCTGCACATCGGAACAGTGCTGGAAGGGGAGTTCACCGCCGGGCTGGAAGTGGACGCCCGTATCGATCATAAGCGCCGGGAAGATACCAAGAAGAACCACTCCGCCACCCACCTGATGCATGCGGCGCTGCGTAACGTACTCGGCGAGCATGTAAGCCAGAAGGGCTCGCTGGTGGATCCGGACAAGCTGCGATTCGACTTCTCTCACTTTGAGCCGGTAACCCGTGAGCAGCTGCGGGAGATCGAGCGCCAGGTTAACGAACAGATACTGTCCAATACGCCGGTTCAGACGGAGCTGATGGATATGGACAGCGCCCGGGAAAAAGGTGCTATTGCGCTGTTCGGCGAAAAGTACGGCGACTCAGTGCGGGTACTCAGCATGGGTGCTGACCGTTATTCCGTGGAGCTTTGCGGCGGCACCCATGTCGCCAGAACCGGTGACATCGGCCTGTTCCGTATCACTTCCGAGGGTGGTATCTCTGCAGGTGTGCGTCGTATTGAGGCGGTAACGGGTTTCGGCGCGCTCCGCTGGATTACCGAGACCGAACAGACCCTGGATCAGGTCGCCAGGCTGGTGCGCGGTACCCGTGATTCCGTGGTTGAGAAAATCCAGAGTGTGCTGGACCGCAACCGCCAGCTCGAAAAAGACGTGGAGCAGCTCAAAGGCAAACTGGCCAGTTCTGCCGGCGCCGATCTTGTCAGCTCTGCGGCCGACGTGGCGGGCCTCAGGGTTGTCGCCGCGCAGCTTGATGGGGCGGACCGCAAGTCCCTGATGGAAACCGCCGACCAGCTCAAAAACAAGCTGGGCGAGGGTGTGGTCGTGCTGGCCAGTGTTGACGAGGGCAAGATCACTCTGGTGGCCGGCGTTACCAAAGCCGCCACCAGCCGGGTCAAGGCGGGAGATCTGATGAAACATCTGGCCGCCCAGCTGGACGGCAAAGGCGGCGGCCGCCCGGACATGGCCCAGGGTGGGGGCACCAATGTGGCCGCTCTGCCAGCGGCGCTGGACGGTGTCGTCAGTTGGGTGGCAGAGCAGGTCAACTGACGACACTTCCGTAAAAACCTCTGGGCTACTGTTATAAGTCCATAAAGCAGAGGTATAATTCCGCGATTTTCGGCCACCACAAGGGTGGCCGGCAGGGTGTTCAGGGAGCGCCCGCCGCCGTTGTGTGGCAGGTTAATGGTCATTCGGGGCGCTGGTCGCCCAATGCTGAGCTTGGAAAAATATGGCACTGGTGGTTCAGAAATTCGGGGGTACGTCCGTCGGTTCCACCGATCGGATTGAAGCGGTTGCCGAGCGGGTATGCCGGTTCCGCAAACAGGGACATGATGTGGTCGTGGTGGTGTCCGCCATGAGTGGCGAGACCAACCGGTTGATCGACCTGGCGAAGGGCATTATGGATGAGCCGACGCCCCGGGAAATGGACGTGCTTGTTTCCACCGGGGAGCAGGTGACCATTGCGCTTTTATCCATGGCCCTCCAGAAGCGGGGGTGTGATGCACGCTCTTACACCGGCGCTCAGGTTCGTATTCGCACCGACAGCTCTCACACCAAGGCCCGTATTCAGGAAATCGACGAACACAACATCCGTAACGACCTGGAAAAGGGCCGGGTCGTTGTTGTAGCGGGTTTCCAGGGTGTCGACGAGCATGGCAACATCACTACCCTGGGCCGGGGTGGCTCGGACACGACAGCCGTCGCGCTGGCCGCCGCACTGAAAGCGGATGAATGCCAGATCTATACCGATGTGGATGGCGTGTACACCACCGACCCGCGGGTGGTGGACTCTGCGCGCCGCCTGGAGCGCATTACCTTTGAAGAAATGCTTGAAATGGCGAGCCTTGGCTCCAAAGTTCTTCAGATACGGGCCGTAGAGTTTGCCGGCAAGTACAATGTCCCGTTGCGGGTGCTATCCTCTTTTGGAGACGGCGAAGGCACCCTGATTACCTTTGAGGATGACAGCGTCATGGAACAACCGGTTGTTTCCGGAATTGCGTTTAACCGAGACGAAGCCAAACTGACCATTGCGGGTGTACCAGATACCCCGGGTGTGGCGCTTCGCATTCTGAAACCGGTGAGTGACGCCAATATTGAAGTGGACATGATCGTCCAGAACGTCGGAGCCGATAACCACACCGACTTTACCTTTACCGTGCATCGCAATGATTTCCGGCGTGCTCATGAGATTCTGGACCGATTGGCCAGTGAACTCGGGGCGCGCGACGTTACCGGGGATGAACGGATCGCCAAGGTAAGCATTGTCGGCGTTGGTATGCGCTCCCATGCCGGAGTGGCAACCCGTATGTTTGAGGCGCTGTCCAACGAAGGCATTAATATTCGAATGATCTCCACCTCTGAAATCAAAGTGTCGGTGGTGATTGACGAAAAGTATCTTGAGCTCGCAGTCAGATCGCTTCACAGCGCATTTGATCTGCACACAGCCGAGACAGAGGCCTGAAACGGCGGATAAACAGGTCGGTCCGCCAGGGTCTCGCCACAAAGCGGGAACATTGTCGTACCCGCTACCAACGTATGAATTGTTCAAGTCGGAACAGGTAGCTCTGGAATAGGGAGTAAAGGACATGTTGATCTTGACTCGTCGTGTAGGCGAAACCCTGATGGTGGGTGACGATGTAACGGTCACCGTTTTAGGCGTAAAAGGTAATCAGGTACGTATCGGGGTGAACGCGCCAAAAGAAGTTGCGGTGCACCGGGAAGAAATCTATCAGCGCATCCAGAATGAAAAGGGTGAGGCTGAAGGCCGGGAGCCGGGTAACCAGTAAGGCGCAGGAGTCCGGTCATCGGGCGCAGACTGCTCAAAAAACCGCTGCCAGGTCATTGTAAGCAGCGGTTTTTTGTTGAAGAAATAACCGGGCGCCAGGGTTGTCAGAAAAATTCTTCGTCAACCCTATGAAATCAGAAAAATTATGGTAGTATACGCGCCGTTGTCCCGGAGAGGTGGGTGAGTGGCTGAAACCAGCTCCCTGCTAAGGAGCCATACGCATTGCGCGTATCGAGGGTTCGAATCCCTCCCTCTCCGCCATTTCTTTTCCTGTTATGTAATACAGGGATTCGAATTGAACAGAACGACAGCGAT
>CAZHAY010000080.1:0-12228 GCA_964530545.1 uncultured Marinobacter sp. | reverse complement strand
CGGCCATCCACCAGAATCAGGGTGTACTCACTGGGCAGGCCGCGAATGCTGATGTTCAGACCACCGGTTTTACCCGTGCCCTGACGAATGTCGATGCCTTCAACCCCGTCCAGCGCCTCCGCAATATTGCTGAACGACTGGGAACTCAACTGCTCCTGGCTGATCACACTGATACTTGCCGGCGCGTCGGTAACCTTCTGTTCAAACCCCGAGGCGGAGACGACAATTTCTCCCAGCTCCACGGGTTGGGCGGCCGCCGAAAGGCTGATACCAGAACCAGCCAGCGCCATGGCACTGACTAGTAGTGAAGGACGATTCAACATCGCAGCTCCTGCATGGTAAGCAAAAAGATTGGATGGAGAATGATAATTATTCTTAACAAGGATTAACAGGCCTTATTTCCGGGACGATCCATTCCATAAACCGGAACAGTGAGTCCAATCCATGCAGACTTACCACTTTTCTCCGAAGGGCCGGATTTCCTGCTCGAAGGTCCAGGCATCGCTGGGCTGCTGGTGCAATGCCCAGTAGGCATTGGCGACAGCCTCCGGGCGCATCAGCTCACCCGGCTTCAGGTTGTCGACGGCCTGGTCCCCCTCCCGTTCGCGGATCCGTTCCCGCACCCATGCGGTATCTACCCCCGAATCAATAATAAGATGAGCCACATGGATACCCTGAGGGCCGAGTTCCCGCGCCGTGGATTGGGCCACCGCCCGGATGCCGAACTTCGCACTGGCGAAAGCCGCATAGCCAACACCGCCGCGCAACCCGGCCGTGGCGCCGGTGAAAAAGATGGAGCCCCTACCCCGTGGCAGCATATGACGCGCTGCCTCGCGACCGCTTAAAAAGCCCGCAAAGCACGCCATCTCCCAGACCTTGCGGAACACCCTCGCGGTGGTATCGAGCAGCGGGAAGTTGACGTTCGCGCCGATATTGAAAATGGCCACTTCCAGCGGCGCTTCCGCCTCTGCGTCTTCCATAAAGGCCACCACTTCCTCTTCCTGGCGGGCATCCAGCGACCGGGTAAAGGCACGGCCACCGGAAGCTTCGATTTCTGCCTTCAGGGGCTCGAGTTTCTCGCCATTGCGGCGGCCGAGAAATACCGTATAGCCCTCCGCAGCGAACTTCCGGGCGATGGCGGCACCAATGTAATCGCCAGCGCCGACCACTGCCACTGTTGCGTTCCGTTTGCGGCGAGGTGTTGTGTCCTGTGTCTGAGGCGGACGGGTCATGTTCGGGCTCTCCAATGGATTATTTTAAGTTAGAGGGGATAGCGTCAGTTTCATTTTGACACTCAGTATGCTCAGATGAGCTTCAGAAAAACAATACGCCCCTGGGAGAAAACCATGAGCTTGAAAATCGATTTCTATTTCGACTTTGGCAGCCCTAATGCCTACCTGTCCTACAAGGTCATTCCGGAGATCGAGGCAAGGATCGGGCCTGCCTTCAACCTGAAGCCGGCGCTGCTGGGCGGGATCTTCAAATCAACAGGCAACCAGTCACCGGCCGTCACCCTGGCGGCTATTCCAGCCAAGTGGAAGTATGAACAACTCGAACTTCAGCGTTTCGTAGAACGGCACGGTCTGACCGACTACCGTCACAACCCGTACTTCCCGGTGAATACACTGAATATGATGCGCGGCGCCATGCTGGCCCAACGGCTTGGTATCTTCGACGCCTACGTTGCGGCGGTTTATTCAGGCATGTGGGAACAGCAGCTCAATATGGGCGACCCGGACGTATACCTCAGCGTTCTTGACGCTGCCGGCTTGCCGGCCCGGGAGTTTGGCGCCGGCAATGCCGACCCGGAAATCAAACAGGCCCTGATCAGCGTCACCGAAGAAGCCATCGCCCGCGGTACTTTCGGTAGTCCGACCTTCTTTGTGGGGGAGGAAATTTTCTTCGGTAAGGATCGTCTGCGAGATGTGGAAGTGGAGTTCCTGCGTCAACAGGATGCGTATTCCGCCACGACCTGAAACTCTTGGGCGCAGGGTTTGCTCAAGGGTCAGTGCTAAATTAGAATTTACACTAGCCCGACAGAGGGGCGCAAAAACGACCAAGGTGGTGTGTCATGCAATGGAACGAGTTGGATCAGCAAGCCTGCTCCGTAGCCCGAACCCTGTCGGTCATCGGCGACCGCTGGACCTTACTCGTTCTTCGGGATTGCTTCCTGAAAGTCCGCCGCTTTGAACACTTTCAGGAGCGTCTTGGCATTGGGCGCCCCATTCTGGCCGATCGGCTTCAGAAACTGGTCGACAATTTCGTGCTGACTAAAGTTGCCTATCAGGAGGGGCCGATGCGTTATGAGTACCGGCTGACCCAGAAAGGGCTCGATCTTTATCCGGTGGTAATGGCGATTGTTCATTGGGGCGATACTTACATGGCGGGAAAAGAAGGGCCACCGTTACTGCATCATCACAAAAACTGCGGCCAGTTCTTCCGCCCGGTACAGGTATGCTCAGAGTGCGGTGATCCTCTCAATCCGCGCCATGTGCACGTGGAGATCGGACCGGGCGCTGACGGTTCGGCGCACCTGCCGCCTTATGACGAAAACCATCAGGTGGTGTCCTAAAAAAGCGCTTCACTTCCCAATACAAAAACTACTGAAAATCTCCCCCAATAAATCATCCGGCGTTACTACTCCTGTAATCTCACCCAGCGCGTCCTGGGCTGCGCGGAGGTCTTCGGCCAGCAGCTCACCGGCACCGTAGCCCTGCAGTTGTTCCTGTCCCTGGCGAAGTGCAGCCAGCGCCCGTTCCAGGGCATCCAGATGACGTCGGCGGGCCAGGAAGCCGCCTTCGGTGGTAGTGGCAAAGCCCATGGCCTGTTTCAGGTGCTCCCGCAACACTTCAAGTCCTTCCGATGACCGGGCCGCCAGGCGGATGACGGGGGACAACTGATGGGGTTCCGCCGCGATGCCCACCGGCTCCCCGGTCAGGTCCACCTTGTTGCGAATCACCGTGACCGGTGCTTTTTCCGGTAACTGGTCGATGAAATCCGGCCAGATGGCGTGGGGTTCGGTTTCCGGGGTTGTGGTGGCGTCCACCATCAGCAGAATGCGATCGGCCTCGCGGATTTCTTCCCAGGCCCGGGCAATACCGATCTGTTCCACTTCGTCCGGACTTTCCCGCAGACCCGCAGTGTCCACGATATGTAGGGGCATTCCATCGATATGAATATGCTCCCGGAGCACATCCCGGGTTGTGCCTTCAATGGCGGTAACAATGGCGGCTTCACGGCCGGCAAGGGCATTGAGCAGGCTGGATTTGCCGGCATTGGGGCGTCCCGCAATGACGACCTTCATGCCATCCCGCAGCAGGCTGCCCTGGTGGGCTTCCGCAAGAATGTTCTCCAGGTCGGCCAGAATCTGCTCGAGGTCGGAAGCTACCCGCCCATCCGCGAGAAAATCGATTTCCTCTTCCGGGAAGTCGATGGCCGCTTCCACGTAGATTCGCAACTGGGTGACCGCTTCGACCAGTGCATTGACCCGCCGGGAAAATACCCCCTGCAACGACTGTACTGCCGACCGTGCCGCCTGTTCGGAACTGCTTTCGATCAGATCGGCGATGGCCTCGGCCTGGGTCAGGTCGAGTTTATCGTTTAGAAAGGCCCGTTCGGAAAACTCCCCCGGCCGGGCCAGCCTGGCGCCCAGCTCACACACCCGCCGCAGTAACAGGTCGAGGATGATGGTGCCGCCGTGCCCCTGCAGCTCCAGCACATCCTCGCCGGTAAAAGAGTGGGGGTTGGGGAAGAACAGGCCGATGCCTTCGTCGAGGGTCTGCCCGCTGCCATCCAGAAACGGACCGTAATGGGCGTAGCGGGGCTGGGGTTCATGGCCCAGTACGGCGAACGCAATGTCACGGGCCTTCGGGCCCGACACCCGGATGATCCCCACACCCGCCTGACCGGGCGCCGTGGCGATGGCGGCAATGGTTTCAGTCACACCTTGCATGGAGTCCTCCGCTACCGTGAGACGGCCATAAACAGAACGGGGCTCAGAAGAGCCCCGTTTGTCGGTAAATGACGTTGCCCCGTCAGGTTTTCCGGGCCGCCATCTCCGACTCGATCTTGCGGGTAATGTACCACTGCTGGGCAATGGACAGAATGTTGTTGGTCAGCCAGTAGAGTACCAGACCAGCCGGGAACCACAGGAAGAAGACCGTGAAAATGATTGGCATCAGTTTCATGATCTTGGCCTGCATGGGATCTGGCGGCGTCGGGTTCAGGTGCATCTGCAGCATCATGCTGGCGCCCATCAGGATCGGCAGGATGAAGTACGGGTCCATCTGGGACAGATCCTGGATCCACAGCATGAAGGGTGCGTGACGCAACTGAACACTCTCGAACAGTACCCAGTAGAGCGCGATAAACACGGGCATCTGAACCAGGATGGGCAGACATCCCCCCAGCGGATTGATTTTCTCTTTCTTGTACAGGGCCATCATTTCCTGGGACATGCGCTGGCGGTCATCGCCATAGAGCTCCCTCAACCGGGTGAGTTGGGGCGCGACGGCACGCATACGGGCCATGGAGCGATAACTGGTGGCCGACAGCTTGAAGAATACCGCCTTGACCACCACCGTCAGCAGAATGATTGCGACCCCCCAGTTGCCCACCAGGCTGTGAATCCAGTCCATGAACAGGAACAGGGGCAGGGAGATAAAGAACAGGAAACCAAAATCAACGGTGCGGTCCAGGTTAGGTGCAACGTTCTCAAGTCGATCGATGATTTTCGGGCCCACATAAACCCGGGCCCCGGCACTACCGGTTTCTCCGGGTTCAACAACGGTGGCGGGGCTGACAAAACCCATCACGTTCAGATTGCCACGGCGTGTTGTCTGGAACTGATGGGTCTGGTCCTGGGGCGGTATCCATGCGGAGATAAAGTAGTGCTGGAGGAAAGCCAGCCAGCCATTGGTAACTGGTTGGTTCAGTTGGTCTTTCCGGAGATCAGAAAGATCCAGCTTTTCGTAGGGGTCATCCGGTGTGCTGATGACCAGACCAAGGAAGGCTTTGATGCCCATGCTGTTCTGGGCCGTAGGATCCGCTGCCTCATCACGCACGATTTTCCCGGTGAAATTGCCCTGCCAGGGGGTATCCGAACGGTTATCAATGAGGTATTCAACGTCAATTTCGTAGCTGTTACGGGTGAGGGTGTAGCGTTTGATGACCGCAACGCCCTGTCCCGTCCGGTGATGCAGGTCTACCTGGAGAGTATCACTACCGTCGGCCAGCGCAAACGAACGGGTTTCCACCTGATAGGCCGGCGGGCCATTATTGCGCTGACTGTCGAAGCCATCCCGACCGATCATCCCGCTTTCGAGAAAATAGGTTCGGTTACCTGAGGTCTGGAGTAACTGCAGTGGCTCTTCGCTGTTCAGCGTGCGGTCGTAATCCAGCAGAGATGCTTCAACCAGGTGACCGCCTACCCGGTCAATTTTCAGTGACAGCACATCGGTGGTGACGGTAATCAGACGGTCTTCGCTACCGAGATCCGCTGCCCGGATATCAGCGGTTTCCCCGGGTGCCACAAACTCTGCGTCGTGACTCAGAGCGCCGTCCCGTTCAGGCAGGGACATCTCATCATCCGCGGATCCATTGATATCCGCCATCTGCTGGTTGACGGTGACCGGCTCCGCAGGCTGGTTGTAGTCCTCATTCCAGGCGAGAACCATCAGGTAACTGACAATGGCTAGACCGGCAAATAATACAATGCGCTGAATGTCCATAAACTTAGTCTGCAGTTGGGTTGGCTTTTATTGATCTCGCGGATGCATCCGTACCAGGTACCGGATCGTATCCCTGGGTGCCCCAGGGATGACAACGGGACAGGCGACGTGCGGTCAGCAGAGTACCCCTGAGGGAGCCATGGGTTTCAATAGCTTCAAGGGCATAGGTAGAGCAACTGGGGATATGGCGGCAGTGGTTGGCCATCATCGGGCTGATAGCATACCGATAGACCTGGATGGGAATAACCAGGAGAGATCGCATCATGCCTATCCTGACCGGTCGGAGCCGGGATTATTACCAGAAGATTTCCTGGCCAGTTTCTGCCAGATATCGTTCAGTGCCTGGTGAAGATTTTGGTTATCCTGCTGTGCCAGATTCTGCCGGCCCAGTACAACAATATCCAGTGAGCCCAGATCCGTCCGGTGACGAAAGGTTTCGCGAACTATCCGCTTGACCCGGTTGCGCTGAACGGCATGCCTGAGATTCCGCTTTGAGAAAATCAGGCCAAGCCTGGGTCGGCCCAGAGAATTGGGTGACGCCAGAATTAAAAAGTGCCGGTGGGGTACCCGTACCTGAACGTCATTGAACACACCTGAGTAATCCCCAGGCCGCAACAATCGGGACGTCTTGGGAAACGGGTAGGTTCCCACGCTGGAATCTGAATCAGGCAGACAGACGTACGCGGCCTTTGGCGCGACGACGTGCCAGTATTTTCCGGCCGTTAGCGGTGGCCATGCGGGCACGGAAACCGTGGTTGCGCTTACGCTTCAGGACGCTTGGTTGAAACGTTCTTTTCATGGTCAGGCTCTCATAAATTCAGTGGTGGATCCGCAGCAAGTGGCTGCAAAATGAACAGTCAAAACAGGAGCGGCATTCTAAGCAAACTGTGGGGGAATTTCAATGGGTTCTGCCAGATGAGTTTGAAAGGGCAGAAGACATGATCGGGGACGGGAGTCGGTTACCCGGACTAATAACATCAGTAGTTCTTTTTTTATTCTTTAAGTCTTTTCTGTAATTACTGTTATTAGGCACCGGCTTTTCTGTGGATAGCCCAGGAAATTCTAATAAGAATAAAGGTTTGGCTCAATGACAAAGCTGTCGGCAGCTTGGGCTGAGCTCTGTGAACAGTCGCAGGATGAAATGGGGAGAAACCGGATTTCGGGGAAATACCAGGGTTATCCCGAAACAGTACCGTCTGGGTGAACAGGGTTGCGGACAGGGAGTGAACAGGGCCCTGTGGATAACTTTTATTGGAGAGATTTCTGTACACAACCATGTTGGTAAGATCGTAAAAATTTGATAAAGAAGAGAAAAGATTTCCACAGGGTGTTTATGAGTTCAACTTTTGGGCTTTTACTGGAGGCACCGGAGAGGTAGAATTTCCGGTCCGGCGATCCATCGGCTCCGACGGTTGGACCTTTTACAGGATCGCGTTCTGGTTAATCAGCATCGGAGGCAGGCGGTCGTGCCGCAGAGTATCTGGCATCAATGTCTTGAAGTACTCCGGGATGAGTTTCCGGCACAACAGTTCAATACCTGGCTACGGCCTCTTCAGCCGCAGCTGGACGATGGGAATCTGGTGTTGTTTGCGCCCAACCGGTTTGTCATGGATTGGGTCAATCAGAAGTATCTGCGTCGAATAGAAGAAGTCATCAAGGACTTGGAAGGACCTCAGGCGCCGCTGGTCAATATGAAGGTGGGGTCTGCGTCAAAACCAGGTGCCAGTGACGCAGGCGCTGGCAGAAGTGGGCCAGGGGCAAGAGGGCATCGATCCGAGCGGGTACGTCGGTCGGTGGCGGAAGACAACGGGCAAGTGACTGAGGAAGAAAAAGGCGTCGCGGCGTCGGTCCCGTCCTCCTCGCGGGGGTACGCTGGTTCGCGGCGTTCGCCGGTGCAGGTCGAAGGCGACATCAAGCATCAGTCATTTTTAAATGAAGGATTTACCTTTGATACGTTTGTCGAGGGCAAGTCCAACCAGCTGGCCCGGGCCGCATCCATGCAGGTGGCTGAGAACCCTGGCGGGGCGTACAATCCGCTGTTTCTGTACGGTGGTGTTGGTCTGGGTAAGACCCACCTGATGCATGCCATTGGCAATGAGATTGTACGTCTCGATCCGGGTGCCAAGGTGGCGTATCTGCGCTCAGAGCGCTTTGTGGCGGATATGGTCAAGGCGCTGCAACTGAACGCCATTAACGAGTTCAAACGCTACTACCGGTCGGTGGATGCGCTGCTGATCGACGACATTCAGTTTTTTGCCCGCAAGGAACGGTCCCAGGAAGAGTTCTTCCATACCTTCAACGCCTTGTTGGAAGGTGGGCAGCAGGTTATCGTTACCTGTGACCGTTTCCCCAAGGAAATTACCGACATGGAAGAGCGGCTCAAGTCCCGGTTCGGCTGGGGACTGACGGTTATGGTTGAGCCACCGGAGCTGGAGACGCGGGTGGCGATCCTGATGAAGAAGGCTGAGCAGTCCAAAGTGAGATTAAGCAGCGAGGCGGCTTTTTTTATTGCCCAGAAAATCCGTTCCAACGTGCGGGAATTGGAGGGCGCGTTGCGGCTGGTCATCGCTAATGCTCATTTTACCGGCTCGGAGATTACGCCACCTTTTATCAGGGAGAGCCTGAAGGACTTGCTGGCGCTGCACGAAAAGCAGGTCAGTATGGATAATATCCAGCGTACGGTGGCCGAGTACTACAAGATCAAAGTGTCAGATCTGTTGTCCAAGCGGCGTACCCGGACGGTAACCCGGCCCCGGCAGATGGCCATGGCGTTGTCCAAGGAACTGACCAATCATAGCCTGCCCGAGATTGGCGACGCCTTCGGCGGTCGTGACCATACGACGGTGCTCCACGCCTGCAAGAAAATTGTTGAGCTGCAGGAAAGCGACCCGGGCATTCGGGAAGACTATCAGAATTTCATGCGTCTGCTGACCAGTTGACGCCAAGAGTGAGATCAGAACACAGCCACAGGAACGTTGAGTGACATGAAACTGACCATCAGCCGAGAAGCCCTGCTCACGCCACTTCAGTCCATTGCCGGTGTGGTAGAGCGTAAGCAGACCATGCCAGTGCTTTCCAACGTTCTGTTGGTGGCCGAGGACAACCACCTGACGTTGACCGGCACCAATATGGAAGTCGAACTTGTTGCCCGGGTTGCGCCGGTGCACGTCGATCAGCCCGGCGCCATCACAGTACCCGCCCGCAAGCTATCCGATATCTGTCGTGCGTTGGGTGAGGAAGCGGAAATTGAGCTGGTCCTGGAAGGTGACCGGCTGCACCTGCGTTGCGGTGCCAGTCATTTCACGCTGTCTACCCTTCCGGCCCAGCACTTTCCGAATGTTGAGGACGAGGAGGCCAGTATTCGTCTCGAGGTTCCCCAGAAGGAACTGGGCCGGATGCTTGAGGCCACCGCGTTCGCCATGGCCCAGCAGGATGTGCGCTATTACCTGAACGGCCTGCTGCTGGAGGTGGCACCGGCATTCTTGCGAACCGTTGCGACCGATGGTCACCGTCTGGCGATGGCGCATTTTGATATGTCTACAGGCGTAGCTGACGAAAGACAGGTGATAGTGCCCCGAAAGGGGGTTCTGGAGCTGGCCCGGTTACTGGAAGATTCGGACACCCCGGCCATCCTCATTATTGGGGATAATCACCTTCGAGTAACGGTAGGAAGCTATACGTTCACTTCCAAGCTGATTGAAGGCAAGTTTCCGGATTATACCCGGGTCATCCCCAGGGGCGGCGACAAGCTCGTATTGGCGGATCGGACAACCCTTAAGAATACCCTTCAGCGGGCCGGGATCCTGTCCCATGAAAACATTCGCGGGGTGCGGTTGCACCTTTCCGCGGATAAGCTGGAAGTCTTTGCCAATAACCCGGATCAGGAGCAGGCCGAGGATGCACTTGCCGTGGAGTACCAGGGCGAACCGCTGCAAATCGGCTTTAATGTTGGCTATCTCGTGGACGTCATGAATGCACTGGACGATGATCAGGTGCGGTTAACGTTGTCCAACCCCAACAGCAGCGCCCTGATTGAGTCCGACAAGGATACGCGCAGTCTTTACGTTGTCATGCCCATGCGACTCTGATGCCACGATGGTCCGGAGAGCCGGGCAGACGCCCGGCTTTGCTGACCGCAACCGCAGGACTCTGGGCTTGCGGTCAGCACGTTAATGGGTGAGCAGGGGAATAGACAATGACCAGGTCTACCGTCGTACAGGGGGTTCAGGGTGTGCTCCGCATTGGGCAAACCATGCGGATACTGGGACGAACCGGCGTCGGCTGGGCTGTGGGTCATCGTCCCCCTGCCCCCCAGTTGTTAAGGGAGACGTTTGAATCCCTTGGCGCGACCTATATTAAACTGGGCCAGTTTATCGCCAGCTCGCCTACCTTCTTTCCCACGGAATACGTGGACGAGTTCCAGCATTGTCTGGACCAGACCCCGGCTATTCCCTACAAAGACATTCGCCGTATCCTGCAGGAAGAACTCAAGCGCCCGCTGGAATCCGTCTATCGGAGCATTGAGCCCGTTCCCTTGGCGTCCGCGTCCATTGCCCAGGTTCACGCTGCCACTCTGGTGAACGGGGAAGAGGTGGTTATCAAGGTTCAGAAGCCAGGTGTGGAAACCGTACTTCGAACCGATCTGAACGGACTGTATCTTGCCACACGGCTACTGGAAACCCTCGCCCCAAGGTTGTCCTGGACCTCGATTTCCGGCGTGGTGGACGAGATTCGCAGTACCATGATGGAAGAATGTGACTTTGTACAGGAGGCTCAGAATCTGGAGACCTTCCGTCGTTTTCTCAAGGCCACTGATAACAGGGTAGCAACGGTGCCGGAGGTCTATCACCACTGCAGTACCCGTCGTGTGCTTACGATGGAACGCTTCCGTGGTGTCCCATTAACGGATCTGGAGACTCTGCGCCGGGTTACTCCGGATCCGGAAGCAACCCTGATTGCAGCGATGAATACCTGGTTTGCCAGCCTGACACAGTGCGAATTTTTCCATGCAGACGTTCACGCTGGCAACGTACTGGTGCTGGAAGACGGGCGGGTCGGTTTTATTGACTTCGGAATCGTCGGACGTATCCGCCCTGAAACCTGGCAGGCGGTTTTTCAGCTTGTCTCGGCAATGAGTGCGGGTGAGTTCGAAACCATGGCAGACGCCATGGTTGCTATTGGAATTACCAGTGTAGTCGTTGATACCCATGCACTGGCTGGTGACTTACGTCAGTTATACCAACGGTTGGAAAACATGAACCGGCATAACTCCGGGGCCCAGAAAGCGGACGACCAGGTCAATGCGCTATTGATGGAAATGGTTCGGGTCGGCGAACTTCACGGATTGCACTTTCCCCGAGAGTTTGCGTTGCTGCTGAAACAGTTTCTTTATTTTGATCGTTACATTCATCTGCTGGCACCGGGCATGGATATGTTCGTCGATGAACGACTGACGCTGCTGCACTGATGGCCCTGCTGAATCTCCACATCGAGCATTTTCGCAATCTTATTGCGGATAAACTGCAGTTTTCTCCCTCAGTCAATCTTATCTACGGGGCCAATGGCAGCGGTAAGACCAGCCTTCTGGAGGCCATTGCCTATCTTGGGCTCGGCCGGTCGTTCCGTCAGAACCGACATCAGGTAGTGTGCCAGCAGGGCCAGCACCAGTTTGTGATTTTCGGGAAAATTACTGATGCTGGTTCAACATCTTTAACCCCCGATAGAAATCCCCTGGTTCATCTCGGTTTTTCCAGGAATATTCAAACGCGGGAAACCCGCCTGCGGGTAGATGGCGAAAACGTTTATAGCCTTTCGGTACTGGCATCGCTATTTCCGGTGTCAGTCATTGATCCGGGTGTTTTTGAGGTGATCGCTGGCGGGCCCGGCAAAAGACGTCAGTTTCTGGATTGGTTAGTGTTCCACGTGGAACATTCCTTCGGTGGATTGTGGCAACAGTGCCAGCGAACTATTAGCCAGCGGAACCAAATCCTCAGAAGTGGTACAATAGATGACCAGCAGTTGGACGTGTGGGACCGACAGTTTGTAGAAGTTTCCCAACAAGTCTCTGCCTTGCGCGAGGCCGTTTTTACGGAATTCGAAACGATATTTCGATCGGTTCTGACGGAAGTGCACAGCGATTGGGGCGGCGCGTTGAAGGTCGATTATTACCCGGGTTGGGATCGTAAGAAAGGTCTTGCCGACACACTGCGGGAACATCGTGAGCAGGAGCGCAAGGTAGGCCATACGCTTTATGGTCCTAACCGGGCGGACGTTCGGCTTCGTTATCAGGGCCGTGCCGTCGCGGACACGTTTTCCCGGGGTCAACAGAAAACTCTCGTTATTCTGATGAAACTGGCTCAAGGGCAAGTCCTCGCCAATTATGGGAAACAGGTGACTTTTCTGCTTGATGATATTAATGCGGAGCTTGACCTGACTCATCGTCAACTTTTGGCAGAAAGGCTCAATGAGCTTGGTAGTCAGATCTTTATGACCGCGATTG
>CAZHAY010000079.1:10284-12792 GCA_964530545.1 uncultured Marinobacter sp. | reverse complement strand
GGGCCGATCGTTGAGGTGCAGGCAGTGGTGAACATAACTGAGGCGAAAAGAACCGGGCGTAGTGATGTAGTGGCTGGCATTGGTGATGGTCTCCCAAGATCGCTGTTCGTGTGCCGCCCAAGCCAGGCCATGGGCTGGCTTATCAAAGGCTGTCGTGCCACTGTGACTGAGCGCTTGACGGTGTTAGCACTGCTTCATGGAATCTTCTCCCGCAGTATGGTCCACGCCTGCTTCTCTCGCGAGGTTCGAGACGAGTCCATGAGCTGTTATTGCTCAGAGCTGGGCATACACGCTGCCCTTCAGCACTCTGCTTTAGCTTGAGCATTTGGTTAACTTTGCCTCAACTCTATCTTGAGTGACATGAGTATGGCTTTATCTGTCGTTATTTTAGATACTACACATCGGAAGAGCCTCACCGTACTCTTTCGAGCTTGTGAGGAAGACTGATCAGGGAGGAACGAGTATGAAGTGTCCAAGTATTTATGGGCTTAAGCTGGGCGAAGATGATTGGGAAGCGATTGAGGATATTCGTAGGAGGCGGCGAGCGGGGGAGATGCTCCAGGTTATAATGCCGGCAGGTGTGCTGGCCACCATTTTTCTTGGTAATAACTCTGCTCAGGCGACGTTTAATATTAGCACCTTTGACTTTGCGCTTTTTACTAAAGCGATGTCTCATGCAGGGAATATCGTCAGAAGCTCTATAGAAAAGGAAGCGCGATTGCAGTATCTGGCTCCCGGCAAGAGCTATGAACAACGTCAGTTCTGGAAAGCGATTTATAGCGGATGTACGGAGGAGGCCGAATGAGAAAGCTTTCTTTCGCCCTTATTGTTCTACCGGCGCTATCATTTGCAGGTGATGAGACGTTTGCCATTAAGGTTGTTAATCAGAAGATACAGGCGTATGAGGAGAAGCTTGTGTCATGCGAAGAAGTTGAGGACAGACGACCTTCTCCTGAAAAGGAGGTAATGGACGAGCTTCGTACGTTTGATCAAGACGACGTGAGGCGGTTTTTGGTGGCGACCAGCTCTATTGCTCTCCATAACTGTACTATGCCGGAGGTCGGAGACGCGTCTTTTATCTTAGGGTCTATACTCGAGTCTCGGGTCGTGGGGGAAGACATAAAAAAATACGTGGCTGATAGGCAGGCGCTGATCCATGCATCGTCGTGGGGATTCTATGAGAATTTAAATGCAGTTCCATCAGATATGAGATCTGGACTCGCTGAATATGACTATTTTAAGAAGCCCTTTGATGCCTTAAAGATACTCGATAGCCTGGGGTTTTTATGATCTCATGGTTAATCTAGAGGGCTTCATTAGAAGAAATACTGTCGATCAATATAATCTTGGCACCGAGTGATAGAAATAACAGTATTTCTGGCTCTGACGCTGTTTTACTTTTATGTAAATCGTTATTACCCATTAGAAGCCAGTACTTTCGTCGCCGTTGTATTCATGGCTTTATATTTTACGGTTTACCTGGCGGTCCCGCCAAAGCCGGAGCTAACTTCGCGGCACTTAGGCCTGGCGTTCGGATATGTCCCGTTAGTCTCTTACGCGGTCATCCTGTTTCCTCAATTTAACGAGCACTTACCTTCCCAATTCACACGATTCCTCGGCTGGTTTGGAATGATTTTTGTGTTTATTGCACTGGGCGCGTTAAAGCTTTTCGTATGGTAGTGAAGTGTGCAGGAAACAATGCGGCCTTTGTCCCATCAGTTGACCAGCGCGGGCAGGGTTAAGGGACACGAGAACCTTCAGATTTCGAAAGTTCGGATGGCAGTTCCTGACGTACCGCGGCCGTCCGGAATTGAACGCGCGGCCGGGGGGGATATTGTTTAGAGTGTATAAATCTTTGCACCCAGGTATGGGAGCTCGAAGATCAGTCTGAACTCTGAGGATATTGGAGAAATGAGTCGGCTGATCTCGCAAATGACGCAGCGTTGGTTCGCATTGCAAACCTGCTGCTTAATGTTGGTATTATGCATGAAGGAGCGAGCGGTGCTTAAATCTGTGATACAGGAAGAAACCACAGGATGCGGCATCGCGTCTGTTGCCAACGTTCTGGGCAAAACCTATCCGGAAATGAAAGCAATAGCAAATGCCATGGGTATCTATGCTGAAGATAAATTGCTTTGGTCTGATACCCAGCATGTAAAGGAGATGTTGGCCCGTGCTGGAGTCGAAACCTCTCCCGATGAAATCCCTTTTACATCCTGGAGCGCACTGCCTGACCTGGCATTGCTATCCATCAAGCACCACCAGGAAGAAGGGAAAGATTTCTGGCACTGGGTGGTTTTTAAGCGTGTCGGTGGTGAGAATTTTGTTTTGGATTCGGCGGCTTACCTGTCCTCTAATATTCGAACGGACTTCAGTGAAATGCAGCCAAAATGGTTCATCGAGGTCAAGAAGGCATAACAATCTACACAGCGTAGTTTTGACTGGATAATCCGAGGCAGACTCGTCGTTAGACGACTCCTGGGCGGCTTCGAATCCTGCGCGTTTTTC